>JACRIH010000529.1 GCA_016235885.1 Planctomycetales bacterium
CACACGATGGGCAAGTCTCGAGTCGATGACATCCGGAACGTCGCGTTGGTGGGGCATGGAGCCGTGGGCAAGACGACATTGGCCGACCTGATGCTGTTCAGGGCGGGAGTCGGCAGCCGGACCGGGTCAGTGGATGACGGCACCAGCGTCCTCGACTTTGACGAGGAGGAAAAGCACCACAAATTCTCGATCAGTTCCAGCCTGATCCATTTTCAGCACGAAGGCAAAACGATTCAGGTGCTGGATACGCCCGGCTACCCGGACTTCATTGGACAGGTGATTGGCGCACTGCGGGCGGTCGAAACGGTCGCCATCGTCATCAATGCCAACTCGGGAATCGAAGTCAACACGCGGCGCGTGTTTCATCTGGCGGGGGACGCGAACCTCGGCCGAGTACTCGTCATCAACAAGCTCGATCTCGAAAACATCCGCTTCGAGCAGCTCATCGAAAACATTCAGAACACGTTTGGAAAACGGTGCGTGTTGATGAACGTCCCAAACGGGCTGGGTGCCAAGTTCACCGGCGTCGTGGCCACGTTGGACGCGCACGCGGGCGAAGCACCTCCCGATTTGCCGATTGATCCGGCGTCGGTGACGCAGTCGCTGATGGACGCAATCGTGGAATCGGACGAAGCGTTGATGGAGCGGTATCTCAACGGCGAAACGTTGTCGGGCGACGAACTCGACCATGCCGTCGAACACGCCATCACCGTCGGTTCGCTGATCCCGATCTTCTGCATGTCCGCGCGAACGGGCGTGGGGGTGAAGGAATTCATGGACGCGATCGCCCACGACTTTGAGACGCCCGCCGATCTGCCGCATACGGCGACGAAGGGGGGCGAGACGATCAAGATCGACGCCAACCCCGACGGGCCGTTCGTGGCCCAGGTGTTCAAGACTCGCATCGACTCGTTCGTGTCGAAGATGAGCTTCATTCGCATCTTCTCGGGGAAGATCGCGAAGGATTCGACGGTGACGGACACACGCACGGGGAAGACGTTCAAGGTCAACCAACTGCTGAGCCTGCAAGGCGGGCAGCAACAGATGATCGAATCGGCGTCGGCAGGGGACATCGTCGTGCTGGTGAAGATGGACGAGTTGCAAGTCGGCGACACGCTCTCCGACGGCAAGGCGGGGGATATCAAGCTGCCCGAGTTCCACTGGCCCATGCCGATGGCCGCGCTGGGCATCGAACCGAAAAGCCGGAACGATCAGCAGAAGATTTCTGGATCGCTGCACAAGCTCGAAGAGGAAGACCAGACATTCAAGGCGACTCGCGAAGCGCAGACGCACGAACTCGTCGTCCGTGGCATGAGCGAGCTGCACCTCAAGATCATCGAGGAGCGGCTCAAGAAGCGAGACAAGGTCGAAGTCAACACGCATCCGCCGCGCATCCCCTACCGCGAAACCGTGGCCAGCCGGGCGGAAGGCATGTATCGCCACAAGAAGCAGTCGGGCGGAGCCGGTCAGTTCGGCGAAGTTCACATGGTCATTTCGCCGTTGCCGCAGGGAGTGAACCTTGAGGAATACTGCACGCGGGAGCGGTTCCTCAGCATGCGCGAATACCACTATCACGCCGACAGCAACTGGGTATTCATCGATCGGATTTCGGGTGGATCAGTTCCCAACAATTTCATTCCTGCGATCGAGAAGGGGTGTGTCGAACGTGTTGCCGAAGGGGTGATCGCGGGATACCACGTTCAGGACGTGGCGGTGGAATTGTTTTTCGGAAAATCGCACGACGTGGACAGCAACGAAAACGCCTTCCGCACGGCCGCCCGGATGTGCTTCAAGCTGTTGTTTCAGCAGGCCAAGCCGGTCCTGTTGGAACCGGTGATGAAAGTCGAGATCACCGTGCCGGGCGAAAAGTTCGGCGACATCACCAGCGACCTCAACTCGCGCCGCGGCCGCGTTGAGGGAATGGACACGGCTCCCGGAGGTTACCAAGTCATCGTCGCCCGAGTGCCGCTGTCCGAAATGATGACCTACGCCCGCTCCCTCTCCAGCATGACGGGCGGTCAAGGCTCATTCACGATGGAGCACAGCCACTACGACGCGATGCCGCCGAACGAACAAGCCAAAGTCGTCGCGGCGGCTGCGGCGCATCTCAAGAAGGACGAGGAGTAGAATTCGACTTCTCCCTCTCCCCGTCGGGGGAGAGGGCCGGGGTGAGGGGGCCACGCGGACGCTTAGCATTCCATTTGTCGGAGAACGCGGTATGCCCGAACTGTGGCCGCACTCCGATGCGCGAGTGCCCCGACTTGCATCGGCTTGGTTCCCCGGCTGCGACTGGCAATGGTCGTCGAGTACTTCTACCGGCCGACGAATCGCGGTGGTCACGTCGCGTCTGCCGCGACTCATCGATCCGCAGGCGACATGGTTGGCCGCGCTGCGAGGTGCGGTGTGCAAAGTTGGACACAACCGCAGTGTGCTCGTGGTTGGACATGAAACGGCTGGTGAGGACTTGTTCCGTCGGGCAGCCCACCGAGTGAGGGTTCCGTTTGTCGAACTGTGGGAGTCGGCGGCGGGTGAATTCCCAATGGAATCCACGTCGGCGAAACAAGTCGTTGTTCGCGTGCGACCGATCCCACCCAGCGGCGACTTCGTGAACTCGAATGATTCGGGCGACTGGCAACACACGCCGGAACGCGACCGCGCGGTGATTGCGTGGGCGGATGAAGTCATCGCGCTGCGCGTGCGGGCAGGGGGCAACTTGCACGTGCTGCTGCGCGAGCGATTGCGAGCCGGTGTTGGTGGTGTACTGCTGGCTGATCTGCCAGGTGAGACGCCGCAGGCGGTGCGTGACGAACTGGTTGCACTCGGGGCCGAGTTGTGGTCGCTGAACGAGAATGAGTCGAAACTCCCTCTCCCCTTTGGGGAGAGGGTTGGGGTGAGAGGTGGTGCGGGTGTCTCTGGACTTGAATTCAATGCGTCCTCCAGCTTGGACTGCCCCTCACCCCCGGCCCCTCTCCCCAAAGGGGAGAGGGGAGAAGTCGATTTTTGCGGTGAGTCGTTGGCGAATTGCCTGCATGCTCTGCCGGACGTCGACGGTTGGGACTTTCTGACTCACACCACGCGAGCCTGTCCCGGTGCTTGGCCTGGGCAGAGGGATGATGATTATTTCGACAGCCTGCTCGACGGTCGCGGCGACGCGGATCATTCGGCGCTGGGGACGTTGATCCGCATTGTCACGCAGAGGCGGCTCCGCGCGTCGAACCGACTCATTCGTGGTGGGCATGGTGTGGTCAGCTTCACGGCGGTGCCGCTGGTCGAATTGGCGTCGCTGCATCGATACCGCGGACACCTCGCCCGCTGGGATTTTGAACCGTACGGAATTTGTCTGCGCCGCGAATGGCTCGAACGGCGTGGGGCGCGGCGTGTGTTGTACGGTGGCGAAGCGGAATGGGGATTGACGCCGACGGTTGATCAACCGTTCTTCCAGTGCGTGCGGGAACTCGACCGCGTGACGTGGAATGGTGGTGCGCCGCCCGACACGATCGACTGGTCGGCAGAACGCGAGTGGCGGCATCTCGGTGACCTTGATTTGTCCGACGTCACGCCCAACGATGTACTGCTGTTCGTCCCGACACGAGACGCAGCCCAGCGGCTGGCGTCGGTCTGCCCGTGGCCGATCACGATTGTCAACACGATGCAAGGAACCTGACCGATGCTCCGCTCGATCCTGTGTCCGTTCTGCGACGAGTTCATTGAAGACGCCGCCGAATTGGAAACGGGACGTGTCACCTGTCCCGCCTGCGCGGAAGTGATCACGCTGGCGCAGGTCGAACAGCAGACGCCCGAGTGGGTCGCGGCTCGGCGATTGGAGTTGGAGAAGCAAGGCCGTGTCCAACGGCCACGTCGCGCGACCGGCCAGCCGACGGGAGCCGCTTTCGTCACCGATGTGGTGCTCGGTCCCAATTTGCGCTGGAAGGACAATGTCTTTCAGGCGGTGGCGATTTTCGTGTCGCTCATGATTGGTGCCGGAATCGGTCCGCTGGTGACGGACGAAGTCGCACCGGGCGTGTTGGTTGGCGCGTTCATTGGGTTGGTCGTCGGCCTGTTCGGCAGTGGGATCGCGTTGATGATCTACCGGATGTTTCGGCACTGATCGCGGACCATCAAGAACTCGTCAAAACCTCTTGCGGCACCAGCCATTTCGGCCAATCCCAGGCATTGTTGCGACATCGGCCGATGCCGGTCATGAAACGGTCCTTGCGGCAAGCCCAGGAGATTGAGGTCGCCGGTTCCTCGGCCGGACGATAATCTCAGTGCCCTGCGCATCTGGTGGGACAGTAACGTGTCGTCTGGCGGTCGGCTAACCAGTTCAAAGTGGATCATTGACCATGAAACAATGGATCGCGGTTGGGGTGGTGGTTCTTGGTTCATCGGTCGCTGCGGCGGCTCCCAAGGATGCGGCGGTGGACCCGAAGGGGATCCAATTCTTCGAGAAGAGCATTCGACCTGTCCTCGTAGACCAGTGCTACAAATGCCACTCGGCCAAGTCGGCCAAAGTCAAAGGGGGGCTGCTGCTCGATACCGAGCAGGGGTTGCTGGCCGGAGGCGATTCGGGACCGGCGGTGATTCCGAATCAACCCGCGAAGAGTGTGCTGATTGAAGCCATCCGGCATGAAGGCGGTCTCGAAATGCCGCCGGACAAGAAGCTGCCGGAAAAGGTCATCGCCGACTTCGAGAAATGGATTCGGATGGGTGCTCCGTACCCGACCGAAGCGTCTGAAAATGCGGCTCGCCAAATCAATAAGGAGATTGACTGGAAAGAAGCCCGCAACTTTTGGTCGTTCCAGCCGATCAAGTCGGCGACTCCTCCCACCGTGAAAGACAAGAAGTGGGCGCGTGACGATGTGGATCGGTTTGTGTTGGCTCGTCTGGAGAAAGAGGGTTTGAAGCCCGTGGCCGATGCGGACCGGCGAACGCTCATCCGCCGATTGTCCTTCGACCTGATTGGGCTACCACCGGCTCCGGAAGAAGTGGACGCGTTCATCAACGACAAGTCGGCCAACGCGGTCGAGAAGTTGGTGGACCGGTTGCTGGCGTCGCCAAATTTCGGCGAGACGTGGGGGCGGCACTGGTTGGACGTGGCGCGGTATGCCGAATCGAACGGCAACGTGGACAACACTCTCTTCCCACACGCGTGGCGATATCGCGACTACGTGATCGCCGCGTTCAATCGCGACAAGCCGTTCAACGAGTTCATTACCGAACAAGTCGCCGGAGATTTGTTGCCCGCCGACAAGCCGGAGCGGCGAAACGAATTTCTCACCGCGACGGGGTTCCTCGCGTTGGCCAGCAAGCCGCGGCCGCAGAACAATCCGGACTACGTGTTGGATTTGGTGGCCGATCAGGTTGAGGTCACGACCACGGCGTTCATGGCCTTGACCGTCGCGTGTGCTCGCTGTCACGACCATCGGTTCGATCCGATTCCGACCGCCGAGTACTACCAGATGGCGGCGATCTTCGAGAGTACGACCATGCTGCATGGCGATGGTGGCCGGAAAATGAACAACAATAAGAGGCCGCAGGGCGAGGTCGAACTCCACAAGCTGGCCAGTGTGAATGCCGCGACGGCCGAAGCGGACTTGCAACTCGCGGTGACGATCGCCGGATTGAGCAAGGACGTGGAGGAAGCTCGTACGGAACTTGGCAAGCTAACTGCCAGCAACACGGCGAATGACAAGAGCAACAAGAAAGCCAAAAAACTTCAACGCCTCAAGGAGAAGGGTGCTCTGAATGGAAATGGCGATTCCAAGCCTTCGCCGGAAGAGACGACCCGGATCGCGGAATTGAAGGACCGGATCAAAAAGATCGACGAGCAATTGGCCGAGTTGGAGAAGAAGGTTCCGGGACCGGAAGGGGAGTGCATGGGAGTCCGCGACCGCAAGGCGCCGGTCGCAGGAAAGATCCGCCTCCGGGGCGAATCGCAGAAGCCGGGCGACGCAGTGCCGCGCGGGTTCGTGACCGTCGGGTACGTCGGTTCCCCGCCGGAAGTGGACAAGTCACACAGCGGCCGTTTGGAATTGGCGCAGTGGATCGCCAGCCGGGACAACCCGCTCACGTCGCGAGTCATCGTCAATCGCATCTGGCGGCATCTGTTTGGCAATGGAATCGTGCGGACGGTGGACAACTTCGGGGCGCTCGGAGAATCACCGAGTCATCCCGAGTTGCTCGACTACCTCGCCGGCAAGTTTGTTGATGACGGTTGGTCGGTGAAGCAAATGATCCGTCGGATTGTGCTCAGCCATGCGTACCAACTTTCCAGCCAACACGACGCTGCGAGCAATGAAAAGGATCCCGAGAACATTCTGCTGTGGCGGCACGATGCCCGGCGGTTGGATGCGGAGGCGGTGCGGGATGCCCTGCTGGCGGTGGGCGGACATCTCGACGCTTCGCCCGCGGTGGGGTCTCCGGTGACATCGCATGGGAATGCTGAAGTGCGGAACGGCAACGATCGCGTGTTTTCGCAGTTTGAGTTCAAGCACCGCAGCATCTATCTGCCGATGGTTCGCAACGCCGAACCGGAAATCCTCACGACATTCGATCTGCCGGACACGGAGTTGGTGGTCGGTGACCGCAGCGTGACGACCGTGCCGGCACAGAGTTTGTTTCTGATGAACAGCCGGTTCGTGGTTGAACAGGCCCAGGGACTTTCCGAGCGAGTGCTGGCATCCGACGGATTGAGTGATACTCAGCGGGTGGACATCGCCTACCACACTGCCCTGAATCGCTCGCCGACGGCTGAGGAGCAATTGCGGGCGTTGCATTTCGTGACGGAGTATTCGCCCACAGATTCTGGCAAGAAAGCGTCCTCGCCGAATCAGGCGTGGAAAGAATTGTGTCAGGCTCTGCTGGCGTCAGCGGAGTTTCGGTACGTGGAATAGCAGGCGATCGCCAACGGGCTTGCCCCGGTGGTTCACTGGCTTTTGCGCTACTCTGTAGTAGTGCAAAAAGCCTGAAAACCACCCCCGCGAGGGGGGTGGCGAGGCAGAACTGATTTCCCTCAAGTCCATTCAATCAGCGAGAAAGCCATGACGAACAAACTTTCCTCCTCCTCCTCCTCCTCCGCTTCCACTACGATTTCCGCCGGTGCGCCTTCCCGGCGCGAGATGCTCCGGACGCTCGGGACCGGGTTTGGTTTTGTCGCGCTGTGCGGATTGGTCTCCGAGCAGGCCGGTGCGGATTATTCGAACCCGTTGACTCCCAAGCAACCGCATTTCTCGCCGCGTGCCAAGCGCGTCATCATGCTGACCATGCGTGGCGGTCCCTCGCACGTGGACACGTTTGATTACAAGCCCAAGCTCGTCGAAGACGCCGGCAAGAGCACCGGCGACAACAAGAACCGCAAGCTGCTGCCGTCGCCGTTCCAGTTCTCGCAGCATGGCGAGAGCGGGCAGTGGATTTCGGAACTGTATTCCAACGTGGCGAAGCATGCCGACGACCTGTGCATCGTCAACAGCATGACCACGGATGTGCCCAATCATCCGCAGGCGTTCATGATGTTGCACACCGGTGAGTTCCGGTTCGCGCGGCCGAGCGTCGGAGCGTGGGCGTTGTATGGTCTGGGGACCGAGAACCGCGACCTGCCGGGTTTCGTCACCATCAGTCCGCCCTCGCGATTCGGCGGCACGCAGAACTACGGCAGCGGATTCCTGCCGGCGATCTATCAGGGAACCGCCATCGGCCAATCGGGTTCGCCGGTCTCCAATGCGTCCGTCAGCAACATTCGGTCGACGGAGTTGTCCACCCCCGAGCAGCGACGCCAGCTCGATCTGTTGCAGGGGATGAATCGCGACTTCCTCAAAAAGAAGGAAGTAAATCTGGAGTTGGAAGGGATCATCGAATCGTACGAACTGGCGTTCCGCATGCAGGGCGCATTGCCCGATGTGCTGGACTTCGCGAAGGAATCGGCGGCCACGCTGGAAATGTACGGCATCAATGGTGGCGGCGAAGGGGGAGCGGGCAAGGCGAAGCGGACCGGCGGTGGCTCCGCTGATTTCGGTCGCCAGTGCCTGATGGCTCGGCGGCTGTTGGAATCGGGCGTGCGGTTTGTCGAAGTGTGTCACGAGGGTTGGGATCAGCACAGTGGATTGAAGGCACGGCTGACCGCGAACTGCGGAGCGACCGACAAGCCGATCGCTGCCTTGCTGACCGACCTCAAGCAACGCGGGATGCTCAAGGACACCCTGGTGATCTGGGGCGGCGAGTTCGGGCGAACGCCGAGCGGACAGACTGACGACGGTCGCGACCACAATGCCAAAGGATTTTCGATGTGGCTGGCCGGAGGCGGCGTGAAGGGTGGCCTGCGTTACGGTTCCACGGACGACCACGGTGCCGAAGCGGTCGAAAAGAAAGTCCACCACCACGACCTGCACGCCACGATCCTGCACTTGCTGGGGTTGGATCACGAAAAACTGACCTACCGCTACGGCGGCCGAGATTACAAGCTGACGGGCGTCTCCGACGCCCGGGTCGCCGAAGGCATCATCGCCTGAAGAAGCCAGACGATGGTGGGACCAGCGCGGCGCCGGCCCACTGCTTCCGGCGCGAGAATGGGTGGGCCGGCGCTGCGCTGGTCCCACCCTACGGGCTGG
>JACRIH010000530.1 GCA_016235885.1 Planctomycetales bacterium
AGATCGACCGCGAGGCCAAACGATTTGGAATGCCGATGGGGCCGCTTGAATTGCTGGACGAAATCGGCTTGGACGTCGCTGTCGATGTGGCGTCGACGCTGTCGTCGCTCTGCCTCGATCCGACACCGACTCCGGAATGTCTGGCGTCGATGGTGCAACGCGGCTGGCTGGGGAAGAAGTCGGGGTGCGGATTCTACGTGTGGAAGCACGGTCGAAGGGTCAAAGTGAACAACTCCCCTCTCCCTCCGGGAGAGGGGTCGGGGGTGAGGGTCGGGTTGGGCGCACCACTCCACTCGACGCCTCCTCATCCCAACCCTCTCCCAATGGCAGAGGGAGCAAGCAATTTGTCAATCATTCAACAACGACTGATCTACCAACTCGTCAACGAATCCTCGCGCTGCCTCGGAGAAGGAGTCGTTGCCGAAGCGTGGATGGTCGATCTCGGCCTGGTGCTCGGCACCGGCTTCGCACCGTTCACGGGAGGCCCACTGCGGTTCGCCGATTCGATCGGTCTGCCGGCGGTCATGCAAGAACTGGAAGGACTTCGGCAACAATTCGGCGAACGGTTTGCCGCGAGTTCGCTACTTCACCAATTGGCCGTCGATGGGAAGTCGTTTCACGGAACGGCAGCCAGTCCCGGCAATTTGAGTTCGAAAAATGAACAGCCCCATCGAGGCGAGATGCGATAACGCAATCCGATTGTCAAACGAACGGGAGATTTATGAATGCGGTCCGCGATCGACGGCCGCCGTCAGGTAATGACTCGCCACCTGATTGGCCGCCGACCGCCGGGCCGCAGTTTCCGCCAAGTCACTGATCTAGGTTAGTGCGCTGAGATCGATCGGGAACGATTAGACGAATGCGATTCTGATGAAACACGGGTTTTGAGTATTGTTTTCTCTCCCTTTTTGAGGAGAGGGTTAGGGTGAGGGGCGGTGGTGCGTCTCTGGGCTCGAACTGAATTGCACTCCAAAAGACGTTGGACCGCCCTTCACCCCCGACTCCTCTTCCCAAAGGGGGAGAGGAGAGTAGGTTTCAATCATGCGTGACCTGACGGGAAAGAGAATCCTGATCACGGGAGCCGGACGTGGACTCGGCCGCGAGTTCGCGCGCACGTTTGCTGCGGCGGGGTGCGAAGTCATCGTGACCGACATCGCCGCCGACCGGGTTGCCGAGACCGTCTCGCTGTTGCACGACGCGGGTGGCCACGCCGCTGGATATGTGATGGACGTGACCGACCCGCAGTCGGTGCGTGCCGTCCGTCACCAAATTCTCTCCGACCGCGGACCGATTGACTTGCTGCTCAACAACGCGGGCATCGTGTTCGCCGGAGCGTTCGAGGACGTCTCGCTCGAACGACATCTGTCGACGTACCAGATCAACCTGCTGGGGCTGATCACAGTGACACACGCTTTCCTCCCCGATTTGATGCGCCAACCGGAGGGGCACGTCATCAACATGGCGAGCGCGTCGGGATACATTCCGCTCCCGTTTGCCGCCACGTATGCGTCGACCAAATGGGCCGTCATCGGGTTCTCGGAATCGCTCGCGGAAGAATTGCGCCTGTCTGGGAAGGGACACGTGCGCGTGACAACTGTCTGCCCGAGTTACATCGCGACGGGGATGTTCGCCGGTGTGACGCTGCCACGGTTCTCGTGGTTCCTCACGCCGGAGCGTGTGGCCAAACTGACACTGCGGGCGGTCCAAAGAAATCTCGACGTCGTCCGTACGCCGTGGTTTGTAAAGATCACTCCGCTGGCGAAAGCCCTCTTCCCACGACCGGTCTTCCGATGGTTCTGCGACTGGCAGAACGTGAGCACGGGCATGACGTCGTGGCGTGGCCTGGCCGCCACGAAACCGCTCGTCGAAGCCCACAGTCTGGCGAACCTGCCAGCCGGCCGCATATCGCCTGCCGTGTCGGAACCGTCGTCTGTGTGACAGGTGGCAAGCTGATGTCGTTTCATTTGGAGTGCGGTGGCTTGCCACCGCACTCCAATAGAATCCAAATACACACACTCAGCCGTCATCGCGGACAATCCGGCCGTAGATGTTTCGCAACCGGGTGCGATACTCTTCGACGAGCTGGCTCACGCTGGATTCCGATTCACTGATGGCTGAGCCACGGGCGGCGATCAGGCACTCGGCAAGTTGCCGCAGCGTGCATGACGACAATCTCGGCTGGAAGATGAGCATCAACCGGCGCTCGACCAGATCTTCCAGCCGCACGACCCACTCGCGGTCAATCACCCTGCGGACGTACGAAAGGGGAATCGACGTCGCGTGCAAGCAGTCTGGCTGGCTGTCGTCGGCTGGAAATGGTTCGCGATCAGGAATTGGTCGGTCCCGAGTGCTGGCCGCACGTGGCAGTTTCAATTCCGCGAGGACGCGGTCGGCGACTTCTTCGGCGAATGCTCGGCAGGTCGTGAGCTTGCCACCGATCAGCGTCAGGACCGGCAGCGATCCAGCGGTGGACCTCACGATCGCATGGCGGCGCGTCACGGCAGCGGGTGTGGTTGAATTTGTTTGCGGGAGCGGACGGACTCCTGCGTAATGCAATGTGATGTCCCGCCGCGTGAGGCCGACGCTGGGGAACACGCCGTTTACCAGTTGGACGAGGTAGTCGAGTTCCACATCCGTGGCCACTGCCTGATCTGGGTCTCCTTCAAAATACTCGTCCGTCGTGCCGACGAGCACGCCGGCACCAAACGGCAGAACGAAAATCAGCCGGCCATCCGCCGCTTCGGCGTAGACGCCGTGCGGGCCGATGGCGTTTCGCAGCCCCTCGTGAAACGTGACGAAGTGACTTCCCTTCGTGCCGGCGAACAGCCGCGGTGACGCCGCAGGGAGCTGTTCGAGCGTACGGTCGCCGGCCGCTCCCGTGGCGTTGATGATCAGCGTCGGTTCGAATTCGTGGCGGACAGTGCCATCATCGACGGACACGATCCGCGCTCGTCCGGACTCCAATCGCACGCGATGGTAGTTCAGGACACGAAACACGGTCCCGTTGGACACCGCGATTTGTCGGGCATCGTCCAGCAAGGCCACGACGAACCGCTCGGGGTGCAACATCTGGGCGTCGGAGTACGAACAGAGCCAGCGGAATCCGTGCGAATCGACGTGCGGGACATCGGTCGCACCGATCGCCTGCGCGGCGGAACTCGGGAGCAAACGGCTTCGCGCACACAGGTCGTACAGCCACAGTCCGAGTCGCGTTACGCACAGGCTGCGGTCGCCGGATGTGTTTCCAAACCGAGCCAGCAACCGATTGATCCACGCGACTCGGTCCAGCCCAAGGAATTTCAAACCCGCCCTCGTCAGCCCGCCGAAGCGACGTCGCACAGGGATGAAAAGCCGCAGCGGTTGCACGAATTGTGGAGCCAGCCGCAGGAGCCGTTCGCGTTCGACGAGCGACTCGCGGACGAGCGCGAAGTCGCCGTATTCAAGGTATCGCAAGCCGCCGTGGATCAGCCGCGAAGAGCGCGACGTCGCGCCGCTGGCGATGTCGTGGGCGTCGACAAGGCAGACCGGCACGTTGTTGAGCAGCAAGTCACGGGCCACCGCCGCACCATTGATTCCCCCGCCGAGAATCAACACGGGCTGAATCAGTGGCGGTGTGGGCATCGTCGGCTTCGCGGCGGGTCAATCGACGGTGACAACCGGCAGCGAGATGGAGTCGCGAGATGTCACGTGGGGCACTGGCACGGCCGCAGGCCGACGCGCTCTCGGTTCGTGATCGTCGTCGCCGTTCGAACGGGTCGGGCCGAGCAGCACGAGTTTCGCGGTCTTCCACAACCCGCCCCACGACCCGAACGTTTCCATGACAGCCGTCGGTTCGTGTCCGGAGTGAACCATGCAGTCGCTGCATTTCGGGTTGCCGCTGGCGTAGCCGTACGACTTCCAATCGGTCGTGTCGAGCAGTTCGCTGAACGACTTGGCGTACCCTTCTTGCATGAGGTAGCACGGCTTCTGCCAGCCGAACAGGTTGAACGTTGGGTTTCCCCACGGCGTGCATTCGAGGTGGACATTGCCTTGCAGGAACTCCATGAACAGCGGCGACTGATTGAATCGCCAGCGGGGCCTCTTCGCCGCCGCGCCGGATCGCTTCGCGAAAATGCGCCGGAAGAGTTGTGTTGTCCGCGAGCGTTCGAGGAAGTGTTCTTGATCGGGAGCTTTCTCGTACGGGTAGCCCGGCGAGATCATCATCCCTTCGACACCGAGTTCCATCAGCGTATCGAAGAACTCGTGGAAGTGATCGGGATTGGCGTTGTTGAACAGCGTGGCGTTGGTCGTCACGCGGAACCCGGCATCCAGCGCCGCTTTGATCGACCGCACGGCGACGTCGTACGTCCCGTCACGGCACACGGCCAGATCGTGTTCTGCCTCCGGCCCGTCGAGGTGAATCGAGAACGAAAGATATTTGGACGGCTTGAATTTGTGCAGATGCTTTTCGAGCAGCAATGCATTCGTACAGAGGTAGACGTACTTCCGACGGGCGACCATGCCTTCCACGATTTCGACCATTTGCGGATGCAGCAGCGGTTCGCCGCCAGCGATGGAAAGCATCGGGGCGCCGCATTCATCAATCGCGCGAAAGCATTCGGCCGGGGAGAGATGTTGCTTCAGGATGTCCGCCGGGTACTGGATCTTTCCGCAGCCGGCACACGCCAGATTGCAGCGAAACAGCGGTTCGAGCATCAGCACGAGCGGGTAGCGTTTCACACCACGCAGCTTGTTCCCCAGCACGTACCTGGCCACCGTCCACATCTGCGAAACCGGAACGCCCATGAACACCTCCATGCGTCCCACCGGGCGGCATGGAAAACCGCAGGCGGGTCTTTGGGATCGGATGAATTGTCGGCGGCGATTGATAACAGGTTTGGCGATGCATGTCAGCCCAACTTCGGACAGCAATCGGCGGGACAGACGTTGGGACAGGCAGGGAGAAAACCGACGCTCACGCCTAGTCCGTGGGAATCGGTCCGCTCCACAATCAGCTCGCGAAGCATGCGGACGATTTCCGGGTGCGTCCCCACGGTTTGCGCACGAATCATGTTCATTCCCAAGCTCTGGCACAACTCGCAGGCTTCCACGTCCAGATCGTACAGGACTTCCATGTGGTCGGAGAGGAACCCGATCGGCATGACGATCACATCGCGCACGGACGCGAGGTGCAGCGACTTCAAGTGGTCGAGGATGTCCGGTTCCAACCACGGATCGCCCGGCCTGCCGCTGCGGCTTTGGTAGACGAGTTGCCACCGCTCCGGAGCAATCTTCAATTCGGTGGTGACGAGCCGGCAGACTTCGATCAATTGTTGCTCGTAAGCACACCGGCCGGCCATCGACGCCGGAATACTGTGCGCCGTGAACGCGATTCGAACGGTGTCCCGCTTCCCGGCCGATAACTGGTCGAGGGCGGCTCGCAAGCGGTCGCAACTTGCCGCGACAAATCGCGGGTGGTTGAAGAACGGTCGCAATTTGTCCACGACCGGAGCCGCTTCGCCAACGGCCGCTCGGGCGCGGGCGATGTCTTCCAGATACTGTCGGCATCCCGAATACGAACTGTACGCGGACGTGGCGAACGCGAGAACCCGGCCGACTCCAGCGTCGGCCATTTGTTGCATTGTGTCGGAAAGCAGTGGATGCCAGTTGCGATTGCCCCAGTAGATCGGCAACCGTGGCCCGTGGTTGTCCAGCTCCGTTTGCAGCGCGGCGATCAGCGACCGAATGTGTCCGTTAAGCGGACTGACTCCGCCAAACCGCTCGTAGTGATGAGCCACTTCGAGCAATCGCTCACGCGGCACATTTTTGCCTCGCAGAACGTTTTCGAGGAACGGGACAACGTCATCCATTCCCTCTGGCCCGCCGAACGAGACGATCAGCAGGGCGTCGTACGGTTGGCTGGCGATGTCGCTCATGCGAGTCAAAGCTCGGGGACGTGAGTTTTTCGAGGAAGCGTATCGCTGGGTCAGATGACGTGCTGGTCGTTGTTCCAAGGCAGCCTACAGAAACAAATCGAGGTCAGGCTGGAAAGCCTGACCTATGGAAGATTGGGCGATGAGGGGCTCGAACCCCCGACATCCACGGTGTAAGCATGGCGCTCTAACCAACTGAGCTAATCGCCCCGATGAGGCGGTGTGATCCGCGCTCGGTGAGCCATCGTAATTGATGCCCTCGCGGATGCAAAGCGGGATGTCATCGGTACGCGGCGGCCGTCGATTTGGCGACGAACGAGATTGTTCGTCGTTTCCCTGCGTCTGCCTGAAGCTCTACAATTTGAAGCCGCCACCAATCCCATTCTTCCAGTCGTGTATGAAATCCTCCCCTTTCGCCGCCTGTTCCGCTGAAGCTTCGCGATTGCTGCGAGTTGTCACTTCGTTGGCGGAGGCGGCTCAGGCGTTGGAGCTGCCGCCGCTGGCCGGTCGCGAATGGTTCGAGCAACTCAGTCGCAAGCTGGTTCCACAACTTGCGGACGATCCGTTCCTCGTCGCGGCGGTGGTCGGTGGCACGAACATCGGCAAGAGCGTGATCTTCAACCACCTGGCCGGATACCGCACCAGTGCCACCAGTCCGTTCGCCTCGGGAACGAAGCATCCGGTGTGCCTCGTCCCGGCGGGCTTTGCCGAGCGCCACCGGCTCGACGGTATCTTTCAGGGATTTGAACTGCATCCGTGGAGTGATTCGGAGGCGGCGCTGGCAGCGCACGAAACACATCGTTTGTTCTGGCGAGTGAGCGATCAACTTCCGCACAATCTTCTGGTGCTCGACACGCCCGACATCGACAGTGATGCGCCGGTGAACTGGCATCGAGCCGACTGCATCCGGCACTGCGCCGACGTGTTGATCGCCGTGCTGACGCAGCAAAAGTACAACGACGCCGCGGTAAAGCAGTTCTTCCGCGCCGCAGCGGCCGAGGACAAGGCGGTGGTCGTCGTGTTCAATCAGTGCCTGCTTCCCGACGACGAAGCGTACTGGCCGCTGTGGTTGAACACGTTCGCCCGCGAAACCGGTTTGCAACCGGACCTTGTTTACGTCGCTCCCAACAACCGGGGTGCCGCCGAAGACAACCGGCTTCCGTTTTTCCGTCGGCACTGGGAGGGCGAGGCTCCCGCCGAGCCGCGTGAAACCACGCCAGCGGACGATCAACCGTGCGATCTGGGTCGCGATCTCGCGGAATTGCACTTTGCCGACGTGAAGTTTCGCACCTTGCGGGGCAGCCTGCGATCCTTGTTTTCCGACGAGGTGGGCTTGCCCAGCTACTTGCAGGAAGTTCGGCAGCGCAGCGCGGCGTATCGATCGGCAGCCGACGTGCTGAATTCACAGCAGTTGGCCCGTATCGACAACTGGCCCACGCCGCCGAGTCACCTGCTCGTCGATCAGGTCCGCCAATGGTGGCGCGGCCAGCGGCAGGGGTTCAGTCGGTCGATCCACGAATTCTACAACTCGCTCGGCCACGGACTGCTCAAGCCGGTGCAGTGGGTTCGCGCCCGATGGTCGGGTCCCGCTTCGCCGCCGTGGGATGTCTACCGCCAGCAGGAATGGGACGTGATCTTGCGGGCGGCCGAAGGACTGTACGACGAGTTGGCGCGACTGGCGCAGCTCGGCAACGATTTGTTGAAGCCACGGCTAGAACGGCTGCTCGCCGGGGCTTCGCGCTCGGAATTCTTCGCGTCACTGACACAGGCTCACGCAGCCGTGGACTTTGCCGCCGAATTGCAGGCCATCGTCACGCGACAGATGCAATCGTTCCAGGACGAAAGTCCGCAGTGGTACACCTTTCTCAAGCGAGTGGACGACTGCGCCGCCGTGGCCCGGCCCGTGACCTCGGTCGCGCTGTTTGTCGCCGCGGCCGGTCCGGCCGGTCACGCGCTGATGCCATTTGTGTCGCAAGCGGCCGCGCAGTCGCTGGTCATTCACGTCATCGGCGACATCGCCGGCGGCGCGGGTGCCGTCGTCGCGGGCGAAGCGGCGATGGCCAGCGGAGCGGGCGGGTTTCGCTACCTGGAGGCCAAGTTTCAGCAGTTGCAGGATTCGTTCACCGCTCAACGCGTCGCGTGGTTCGCGGAGTTTTTGAAATCACGGTTGCTCGGCGATCTGCAAACGGGATTGGAAGCCGCAGCCAATGTCACACTGTCCGACGATTTCCGAGAAACCGAGGTCAGTCTCGATGCGTTGCGGCGACAAGTCGCAGAGTTGACCAGTACTGAGTACTCAGTACCCAGTACCGAGTAATCAACGCCATGCTGACAAGGAAATAACATTCGATACTCCCCGATCTCAGATCCAAAATCGCAAATCAACATGCTTCCCGAACTCGCTCAGATCGAACTACTGGCTCAAGTCGATGAACTGATCGCGGCCTCTCGCCGCTGGATCGACACCGACCTGCCGTGGTCACCGTTGCAACACTGCCACGCGGTCGTGCGACGGCTTTTGGCTCGCGTCGAAACATTGCGAGTGCGATTGGAATCGCCGCTCGTCGTCGCCACGTTTGGCGGCACGGGGACGGGGAAGAGTTCGCTCGTCAATGCGCTGGTTGGGCTGGAAGTTTCGGCGAGCGGACGCCAACGGCCGACAACCATGCGGCCGACGCTGATCGCCCATCAATTGACCGAATTGGAACCGCTCGGATTGCCGCTCGACCAATTCTCGATCATTCGCTGCGACACGCCGCTGTTGCGAGACATCGTTCTCATCGACTGCCCCGACCCCGATACGACCGAAGCGGAAACTCACGGCAGCAATCTCGAACGATTGCACAAGTTGCTGCCGCATTGCGACGTGTTGATCTACACATCCACGCAGCAGAAATACCGTTCCGCACGGGTGGGAGGCGAGTTGTCTCAGGCTGCGACGGGCTGCCGGCTGGTGTTCGTGCAGACGCACGCCGACCTCGATCAGGACGTTTGCGATGACTGGCGGCAGCAACTCGAAGAGCAGTACCGTGTGCCGGACATGTTCTTCATCGACTCGCTGCGGGCGCTGCGAGAACAACAGGCCGGGCAGCGTCCCACGGGTGACTTCCGTCGATTGGAAGACCTGCTGTCGCGCGAACTGGCCGCGTCGCATCGCACGCAGGTCCGCCGAGCCAACCTGCTCGACCTCGTGCAGGCGACGCTCGATCACTGCCGAACTCACCTGGCGCAGCATGTCCCCGCGCTCCGCGATCTGGAGGAGACGCTCGAACAGCAGCGCCGGAAGTTGACGAACCGCATGGCCGACCGTTTGCGTGACGAGCTGTTGCAATGCGGGAATTTGTGGGAGCGGCGGTTGCTGGACGGCGTCACCGAGACATGGGGGAGCAGTCCGTTCTCGACCGTGCTACGGGTGTACAACGGATTGGGAAACTGGATCGCCTCGGCTGGTCTGTTTCGTGCCCGCACGACGGCACAGATGGCGCTGATCGGTGCCGTACAGGGCGTGCGCTGGCTGGCGTCCCGGCAACAGGAATCGCAGGCGGAAAGCCAGCTCGGTCGGCTGGCATCGCTGGGGTTGGATGACTCACTGCTGCGCGAATCACAGGTGGTCATCGACGGCTTCGTGCGATCGGCACAGCTCAGTCCGCAGTTGCTGGACACATCAAGTTTCGCCACCCTGCGGAGTGAGGCGGCACGCGTTGAGGGCCAGTTTCTGGGCGACGCCAGCCGCCGGGTGGATGAACTGATCGGCGATCTGTTGACACGCCACACGCGACTGCCGCTGCGCATCGTCTACGAGGTCCTGTGGGGGTTGCTGCCGCTCTACATCGTCGCGCGGCCGGCCTACAACTTTTTTTACGCGGAACCCGTGCTGGGGCGACCACTCCTGTCGTCCGACTTCTACATCCACGGGATCGTATTTCTGGTCCTGTGGTCGTGGTTCCTGGCGATGACGTTCGCAAGACGGCTGCGCCGCGGATTGCATTCACGAATCGCGACTCTCGCCGGCGAAATGGCGGACGTCCGGCTGGCCACGGACCTGTTCCCGCGATTGGACGAGACGTGCCGCAACGTCCGCGCTGCCGTCTCACAGCTCGAATCGCTCGCCACCCGCACGACCGATCTGCGGCGAAACCTGTCCGGCGCCGGTGGCCTCGGTGCCCGCGTGGCCAATGCCACACCAAGAGTGTGATGACCTGAAAAAGAAAAACCGGGGGTGAATCCCCCGGTTCGCCACTTTCATTTTTGCGTCGTGTCAGCAACTCTACTTGAACAGCTTGCTTGTCTGACCCGATGAAGTCTTGGGTTTCAGATTCTTATTTCCTGAGAAGGCTCCTGACGTCGTCCCAGCGGCCTCGCGCTTGGTGATCGTTTCGCCAGTGGTCTTGCTTTGTGCTCCTGACTTCAAGATTTCTTGATTGTTCAGATCACCCGGTTTGCGAACCCGCTTCGGTTTGACGGCACCACTGAATTGCAGGAAGGTCTGCAAGCTGATGATTTCCACTCCACTTTGTTCCGCCTGTTTGACCATTTTGGTTTTCAAATCGGTGATCTTGTGGAGTTCCGCCAGCTTCGCCTGGTTGTCTGTGCTGGCCAAATCGGGATCCTTTCCCACGATCAGAAACTTGGTCTTGTTGGTGATGTTCGGTTCGCCGGTGGCACTCGGTTGACCGTTCACCAGCAGTGCTCCGTGGTCATCGACTTCGTTGTCAATGATGGCCTTGGCCGTGGCCACAACGTCATGAAACCAACTGCGATCGCTTTCTTCATCGCCGTCCGCATCGATGAAACCGACGACCGAGAACTGCTCGTGTCGGCCGGCACTCCACAGCGTGCTGTGGATGGGATCACTCGCGGACATTGGAAAATAGATGTTGTCGCTCATGATTCGGCACTCGGCACGATGCGGCCCCAGAATCCTGACGACTTCGATGCGGCCTTTCACGTCCTCGGGACCGCGAGCAATCCCGCTGTTGGACTTCTTGTACACGCTGAACGTCTGGCTTCGCGGCAAATTGTCGTCCGAGCCGATGTCAATCCACACCAGCTTGCTGCCATAGTCCACCCAGGTGATTTGTCCGTCGGGAACCTCGAAGCTCTGCCGCGTGACCAGCTCCAACTCCCGCTTTTTCAACGCGATCGTGGATTCCTGGTTGCTGATGATCGCCTGTAGCTTTTTCTCTTTTTCGGTCCAAGCGAGCGTGTCCTGTTCGAGCTTGAGTTGAACGTCGTTGACTTCCTTCTGGAGAGTGGCGATGTCTTGCAGCTTCTTATTGAGCTCTTCTTCCTTGTCCTTGATGCTCTTCACCAACCCAACTTCCGCCCGAGACCGGGCATCCTTCTGTTCGGTCAGCATTTTCTCGTACTCTTCCTTGAGGTTCTCGTACGCCTTGTGTTCCTGATCGAGGCTGGCTCGCAGAGTGTTGCGTTCGTCCGTGGCGTTCTTGAAAGCCTCCGCGACCTTCTGCAAGGCACTCGAGTAATTCTTCTGGGCAACATCGGGGGCATACCGGGCCATGTCATCCGTGATCGCCTTCAGTACGGTGTTCGGTTCGTTCGGGCCTTCCCCAACTTTTTCGTCGAGGTGGCCGATTCCAGTCTTCAGGGCCTCGGTCTCGGTGAGAGCCTTGTTGGCGGCCTTCTCG
>JACRIH010000055.1 GCA_016235885.1 Planctomycetales bacterium
GCGGCCACGCGCACTCCGGCTTGATGATCTACAACGGCACCAACTGGCCCCCCGAATATCGTGGCGACGCATTCACCGTGAACCTGCACGGCCACCGCATCAACCGCGACGCGCTGGAACTCGCATCGACTTCCCCCCTCTCCCCCTCAGGGGGAGAGGGGCCGGGGGTGAGGGGCGCTCAGCGCGCCGGCTTCGTCGCCAAACACCGCCCCGACTTCGCAAAGACAACCGACCCGTGGTTCCGCGGCATCGACCTGCTCTGCGGCCCCGACGGCGGCGTCTACATCGCCGACTGGTCCGACGTCGGCGAATGCCACGAGAACGACGGCGTGCATCGCTCGTCGGGACGGATTTTCAAGTTGACGTGGGGGGCGATCAGTCAGGCTCGTGATAAAAGCAAGAAAGCTCCGCCGGCATTGATTCCAGACATGGTGACGACTCCCCCTGAGCAATTGGTCGAATTCGCTGTGAAGTTCAACAATGAGTGGTTAGCTCGGCAGGCACGGATACGAATCCTTGAGTTGGCTGACTCAGGAACAGCCGAACAGAAGCGCCGACTCAAGGTCCATGTGTCAGGTCTCGGTGACCTGCGTTCGACCTTCGCGTGTCCGGACCCGAAGACAGTTGCATCCGAGGATTCATCCATTCTCGTCAGCACAAATACGGGACTCCGAAGCGTCTGGTGCGAACGCTTGCTCGGCATGGACGACGACGCTCGACTGCTGGACGTACTTTCTCGGGGAGATCCTCGTGGCCAATCATGGGCAATCCGAATCATGGCGGAACGGGGACTAAATGACAAAACCAGCGCCGCTGTCGCACAATCTGCAAGTTCAAGTTCCTCCGGTCTCGTCCTCCTGCATCTCGCCTCCGCTCTCCAGCGGCTGCCTCACGACGCTCGCTGGCCGATCGCAAATGCCCTCGCGTCGCGCGGCGAATTCGCGGGCGATCCGGTTCTGCCGTTGATGGTCTGGTACGGCATCGAGCCGGCTGTGCCGGCTGACCCGGACAAGGCGGTGGCGTTGGCCGAATCGACGAAGATGCCGAAGCTGCGGACGTTCATCGCCCGACGGCTCACGCACCTGCTGACTCAGCAGCCCGAGGCCGCGAACAAGGTGGTCGAACTGTTGGGACGGCTCGGCTCGACGGAGTCGCAATTGAACGTGCTCACCGGAATGAAGGACGCGCTGGCCGGGATGCGCAAGGCTCCGCCGCCGACGGCGTGGGCGCGGGTCGCTGCGAAGCTGAGTCAGACTTCCGAAGTCTCCAAGACTTCGGAAGTCTCAGGTCGCGAGCGAGAACTCGTCCGGCAGGCGGTGCGCGAGGTGTCCGTGGTGTTCGGCGACGGGCGAGCCATCGACGAGGTGAAGAAGATCGCGGCCGCGCGCGGCTCCGATTCGGAATCGCGCCGGCAGGCCATTCGGTCGCTGGTCGAAGCCCGCGCGGCCGGTCTCGCGCCGCTGCTGCAAGGTCTGCTCGACGATCGCGACATCGGCCCGGACGTGATCCGCGGCCTCGCCGCCATCAGCGACGCGGGCACGCCGCGTCTGCTGCTCGACAACTACAAACGCCTGCTGCCCCCCGCTCGATCGGAAGCGATCAACACGCTCGTCTCGCGTCCCGCCTTCGCCAGCCCGCTGCTCGACGCCGTCGCCGCCGGCAGCGTCCAGCGCATGCACGTCTCGTCGTTCCAGCTTCGGCAAATGCAGAGCTTTGGCGACGAGCAGATCACGAAGCGGATCGCCGACCTGTGGCCGGAGCTGCGGGCCATCTCGGCCGAGAAAACGAAGAAGATCGCCGACTACAAAACCACGCTCACGCCCGAACGCCTCGCGACCGCGAACCTGCCCGTCGGCCGAAAGCTGTTCGAGAAGTCGTGCATGTCGTGCCACATCCTGTTCGGACAGGGAGGCAAGGCCGGTCCCGAATTGACCGGTGCTCAGCGAAACAATCTGGCGTACCTGCTGGAGAACATCGTCGATCCGAGCTTGACCGTGTCGGCCAACTTCAAAATGTCCATCGTGGTCCTGACCGACGGCCGCGTGCTCAACGGCGTGGTGGCCGGCAAGTCCGACCAAACCCTCACGCTCCAAACCCCCACCGAACGCCTCGTGCTGCCGCTCGGCGACATCGAAGAGCAGCGGGAATCAAACCTCTCCCTGATGCCCGAAGGCCAGCTCGACGTCCTGAAACCCGACGACGTCCGCGACCTGATCGGCTACCTGATGTCGCCGCAGCAAGTGGCCTTGGACGTCTCGCCGTGAAAAACGGGAGATTCGACGTCGTGCCTTTCGTTTCCGAATTGACGTGGTATCTTGATTCTCAGGCTCACGTCATTCTGAAGGAGGATACCGATGGAGACCGCCGTCATGGGTAAAGTCGTAGTTGCAGCGCAGCTCGAAAACCTGGGCGATCTGCTGAATATCGCGACTGGCCAGCTTTCTCCAGACAAGGTTCGCAAAGTTGAAGTTTCCGATGCATTGGTGGACACCGGAGCCATGTTGCTCTCGATGCCCAAGCGCCTGATCGAACAACTCGGTTTGGTTCCTGTTCGCAAGCGCTGGGCGCAAACTACCAACGGCCGTGTTGAGCGAACGATCTACAATGCCGTGCGCCTAACGATCCAAGGTCGCGACTGCACCTGCGACGTGGCAGAACTGCCCGATGATTGTCCCGTGCTGATCGGCCAGATTCCGCTCGAAGGTTTGGATTTCATCGTCGATCCCGTCGGCCAACGCCTTCTCGGCAACCCCGCCCACGGCGGCGAGCAGATGATCGATTTGTTCTGACCGTTGGCGACTCGCCAGCATCGAAGCAATTCGACGAGAAGCTCACGCCTTCTCAAACGTGAACTCTCCATGCTGGCAGTCCACACGGATTGTGCTTCCTTCGGGGAACTGGCCCGAAAGAATCTCGCTGGCGAGGACGTTTTGTAGGCGGTTCTGGATCACGCGGCGGAGCGGGCGGGCGCCGAATGTCGGGTCGTAGCCTTCGTTGCCGAGCAGGTCGCGGGCGGGGTCTGAGACTTCGAGTTTGTAGCCGTGCTCGTCCATCTGTTTGGCCAGTTTGTCGAGTTGCAGGTCCACGATTTTTCGGATGGCTCGGCGTTCGAGCGGGTGGAAGACGATGACTTCGTCGATCCGGTTGAGGAACTCGGGGAGGAATCGGTGTCGCAGCGCTTCGAGGCACCGGTCGCGGATTTCCGCTTCGTCGTCCGTACCAGCGAGTTCGATGATCGATTGGCTGCCGAGGTTGGAGGTCATGACCACGATCGTGTTCGAAAAATCCACGGTCCGGCCGTGGCCGTCGGTCAGACGGCCGTCGTCGAGCAGTTGCAGCAGCACGTTGAAGACGTCGCGGTGGGCTTTCTCGATCTCGTCGAGCAGCAGCACGGAGTACGGTGTCCGACGCACGGCCTCGGTCAGTCGGCCCCCCTCTTCGTACCCGACGTAACCGGGCGGGGCACCAATCAACCGCGCGACGGAGTGTGGCTCCATGAACTCGCTCATGTCCACGCGGATCATCGCCCGTTCGTCGTCGAACAGGAACTCGGCGAGCGCCTTGCACAGTTCCGTTTTGCCGACTCCCGTTGGGCCGAGGAAGATGAACGAGCCGATCGGCCGGTGGCGATCCTGCAAGCCGGACCGCGACCGACGCACGGCATTCGACACGGCGGTGACGGCCTCTTCCTGATTGATCATCCGCTTGTGGATGTCGTCTTCCATGTGCAACAGCTTTTCACGCTCGGCCTGCAACATGCGCGCGACCGGGATGCCGGTCCAAGTGGACACGACTTTCGCAATGTCTTCCGGCGTGACTTCTTCCCGCAGCAGTTTTTCGCCCCCCGACGAATTGATCTCGTCGAACCGCGTCTTCACATCGCCGAGCTTTTTCTCGGCCTCCTGCAACTTGAGTTGAGCCGCGTACGCCTGCGAGAAATCTTCGTTGCGGTTCGTTTCCCGGGCGCGACGAAACGCCTGATCGTACTCGGTGCGCAGCTTGTCGATCTGTTCCTGAAGCGGCTTCATTCCCGAGAGGGCTTCCTTTTCCGTTTGCCAGCGGGCCTTGAGGGCGTTCACTTTTTCTTCGCGCTCGGCAATCTCGCGTTTCAGTTCGTCGTGCCGCTCGCGGCTTTCCGCACTCTTCTCGGTGGCGAGGGCGGCCGCTTCGATCTGCATCCGCGTGAGTTGCCGCGTGGCTTCGTCGACTTCGGCGGGCATGGAGTCGATTTCCATGCGGAGGCGGCTCGCCGCTTCATCGACGAGGTCAATCGCCTTGTCGGGCAGGAAGCGGTCGTTGATGTAGCGATCGGACAGCGTGGCCGCGGCGATGATCGAGTCGTCCGTGATCCGCACGCCGTGATGCGATTCGTACCGTTCCTTCAGCCCGCGCAAAATCGAGATCGTGTCTTCGACGTTCGGTTCCTGAACCATCACCGGTTGGAACCGGCGTTCGAGAGCCGCGTCCTTTTCGATGTGTTTTCGATATTCGTCGAGCGTGGTCGCACCGACGCAATGCAGTTCACCGCGGGCGAGCGCCGGCTTGAGCAAATTCGACGCATCCATCGCCCCCTCGGCGGCTCCGGCACCGACAACCGTGTGCAATTCGTCAATGAACAGGATCACCTGCCCTTGCGCCGACTCGACTTCTTTGAGCACCGCTTTCAATCGATCTTCAAATTCGCCGCGATACTTCGCCCCAGCGATCAGCGCCCCCATGTCGAGAGCGATGACTACTTTGTCTTTCAGATTCTGCGGCACGTCGCCGAGGACGATGCGATGCGCCAGACCCTCAACGATCGCCGTCTTGCCGACGCCCGGTTCGCCGATCAGCACGGGGTTGTTCTTTCGCCGACGTGACAGCACCTGGATGACTCTGCGAATCTCTGTGTCGCGGCCGACGACCGGATCGATCTTCCCCTGTCGAGCCATTTCGACCAGATCCTTGCCATATTTTTGAAGGGCCTGGTATTTGTCTTCCGGGTTCTGGTCCGTGACCTGCTGTCCACCACGAACGGATTTGAGCGCATTCAGAACATCCGGCTCTTCGACTCCATGCAGTTCGAGCAATCGCTTTGTCTGATCGTCCACATTCGTCAGTGCCAGCAGCAGGTGTTCTGTCGAGACAAATTGATCTTTCATCTGCGTGGCGAAGTCTTGCGACTTGTCGAGTACCTTCGACGCCGCCGAACTGAGCGACACGCCCCCTTCGGCTCCGCGCACCTTCGGCAGCCGATCGAGTTCGCTGCGGACGACCGTTTCAAGCTGCTTGAGGTTCGCCCCGATCTTCTGGATCAGCGGCCGAACGACCCCCTGCTCTTCCCCGAGCAGTGCCGAGAATAAGTGCAACGGAAGCAACTGCTGTTGCCCGTTGTCCTGAGCCAACCCTTGCGCTCGTTGGACGGCTTCCTGAGCCTTGACGGTGAGCTTGTCGAATCGAAAGGCCATGATTGTTCTCCGATCGGGAGTCAAATACGCGCACCAGTTGCGCGGACCTCAGCCGATTGGATCGGCTGATCTCAGTGGGTTCATATCTCGTGAAGTGGCTAAGTGAGGTGGGAACAAACTCCCCTCTCCCCTTTTTAGGGGAGAGGGGTTGGGGGTGA
>JACRIH010000531.1 GCA_016235885.1 Planctomycetales bacterium
AGGCATCGGCGGGTTCGTTTTGCCAGGCGGACGAACCGGGGGCGGTGGGGGATGAGTCGCTGGCGTGGGGTGCCGCTGCGAGGGCTGCCTGGCGGCGGCGGGCTTCGGCGATGCGGGCTTCGAGGGCGCGGAGCATCGTGCTGAGGTGCTCGCGAGTCGTCACGGCGGCGGCGTGCTGTTGGTCGAGGCCGGCAATCAAATCCTCGACCTCGCGCTTGCGGAGCAGCGACTGCCGGGCGGCGTTGTCATCCTTTGCGGTCACGAGACGTCGTGCTTCGGTCGCCCACTGCGTGGCCTGATTCTGGTGCTCGGTGATTTCGCCGAGCAACCGTTGTTCCGCGGCGCTGGCCGCTGCCACGCTCCGTTTCGCGCCGGACAGCCCTTCGTCCATTTCACGGATGATCTGCTCGAGCGCCTCGCTGGGGTTGTCGGTTTCCGCCAGCAAGGCCGACAGGTTGCACGTGATGATGTCCGTCAACCGACTGAAATAACTCATGCTTTTCGCTCCGACAAATTATTGATCGCCCACTGTGCCTGAACCGGCGGGATTATAGCCAAGGGAAAGAGAAACCACGAAACAGCGCGGGGCACCGTGGCACAAACGCATGACACGGAGAGAAGGCAATCACACTTTTGGCAGAACGATGGTGGGCAGAATGGTGAGCAAAACGAGGCGTCAGAAAAGGCCCGTTATGGCAATCATTCTGCCCACCATCGTTCTGCCAAAAGAACAAACCACCGAGAACACATCAAACACGTTTCCGTGTCGTCCGTGCATTCCGTGGTTCATCCTACGTCAGGCAAATGGATTTGGATCACGCCACCTTTTCGGCGACGAGGGGCAGCGGCGCGCCGAAGCGATCCAGATACCCGCTGCCGTACTGGTCGTGCAGGCGAATCAAACCCTCACGAATGAGCGGCGGGGCGATTTCGAGCGCCTTTCGCAGCTTGCGTGTTTGCAGAGATGTCTCGCCGCATCCGAATTCCTTGCGGTCTTCCGACGCCGATTCGACCGCGATGAGCGACGCGGGATTCAAGTGAAATTCGTCGGCCAGCAGCGACGCGAACCGGAACGGGTTGATCCGTTCGCCGCCGCCGAGATGGAACAGCCCGCGCAGGCGATGCTCGAATGATCGGGCAAGGATGCCGGCAAAGTCGGTCGCCAGGATCGGCGTGGCGTGGCACACGCAATCGACTTCAAACGGTTGCTCGTTTTGGAGGGCCTCGACCAGCGAGTTGACGAAACTCGGCGTGTCGCTCGACGGCGACCAACCGAAGACGTTTGTGCGGATGATGCACGCTTCAGGGTTCGAGTCGGCGACTTCTTTCTCGATGAGCCGCAGCACGCGGGCCGGGTTCGTGTCGCAGAAGCTGCTGCCCGATTCACGATGGAACATCCACGGACCGGTGAACACGGCGTCGGACGATACGAGCGTGAATTCGCATTCGAATTCAGCGGCAGCGAGCGCCCACGGCCTCACGCGAGCCGCCGCTTCGGGACGCAAGTGTGATCCATCGGGGAGGCTCCACGCTGACTGCGATGCCGGACCGCAGAAAACGATCCATTGCGGACGCTGCGTCGCGACCCAATGGCGCGCCGCGTCGGCGTCGTCACAATCGCAGACATCGGTCTCGCAACCTGCGATGTCGATCAGTTCGCCGAACGACAGCCCGATGATGTGATAGCGTTGCGCGAGTTCCGCAGCCAAGTTGGCCCCGACCACCGTGTCGATACCTGCCACCAGAATTTTGTCCACGCGAAGCCTCCTTGCGTTGTCGTGTGATTCCGTCGTGCGGCAAGTTCGGCCGCTTGACGCGTCCCCGATTGTCATTTCGCTCGCACGCTTTCCCTGTCGTGCGGGGCGGGAATTTAATGCGACCGGCAGAATTTGCCAACACCAGTTTGCGACGCTGGTTGCAGTTTCCGCCGGTGCCAACTTCGCAATCAACACGCGAGAATTGCCGTTGACCTCTCTGGGGGTTGTCCGTATCGTTCGCCGACTTTTCGCCGCTTGGAAATTTTTTCCGGGCGCGACCTGTCTCTCTGGCTCTCAAAACTCCAATTACCGCGATCCAACGTGGCGGACGCTTTCAGCGTCGGCTGCTGACGCAATCTGCGTCGGCCACGAATGCGCTCCGTCCGACACCGAAATCCGAATGCCCTCTGCCATCGATCTGCCGCTGCTTCCGTTGATGCTCGCCGGTGTTCCGCGCCTGGTGTCTGAGGCGTTGCGCGAGGTGGGTGTGCCGGTGGCGACGCTGCCGCGTGTGCCGCTGATCGCGAACGGCTGCGGGCGATTCGTGTTGTTCGATTCGCGGAGCACGACGAGCCTGACGCGAGCCAATCGTGCTGTCGAACAGGGATTGCAGACCATCGACCTGGCGGCGGTCCTCACCTGTCTCGACGATGCGGCTCATGCCTCGCCGATCGGTCCCCAAGCGGTGCTGGCGAAGTGCATGGAGCACCTCAAGCACGAGATTGAAGCCCGCGGCGGTGTGTGGCTGCGAGTCGCCGACTATCCGTTTCCCTACCACAGCGCGACCAGCGTCGCGATTGGCTATCCCACGGAAGTCGTCGCTGCGGATGTGCTGCGGAATCTGCCACGGAATCTGTTGTCGCACTGGTCGCATTACATTTCCACCCGCTCCCGCCCCGAACAATTGTCGTGCTGGCGCGAGATGCCGGGAGCCGACATCGGGTGGTTGGTCGAACCGGACGATCTCGAATCGTCCCGACGAAAAACGTTGACACACTGGACCACGCGCGCCGCGCGATTCCGCGACGCGAGCGTTGCGGTTCGCGGATTGATGCTGACAACCGCCGGGCTGCGATTGCCCGCCACGCGAGATCTTGTTCCGTTCGGCCTGGGATATTCCGGTCACCCCGATTGCCTTCCGGCTTGCCGGATGGAAAATGGCTCGCGAGAGTCTACCGTCGACTGGGTGCAACTCGGCACGATCACCCTGCGCGATGCGATCACGGCCGCGCTGCGGGACTTCACCTTCGAATCGTCATCGCGCTCGGCGAAAGTCGTGGATGATCGACTCGATTCGGACCATGTGCTGGCACCGGACGATGGCGAGTTGTTCGAGTCGCTGTCCGACACCACTCGTTCCGAATCACTTCACGAATGGGTGCGGGCACATTATCTCGCGGGTGAGCCATTGTTTCTTGTTGCAACGGCCGATACGCCGTCGCTCGGCACGGCCCTGCGACAAGTGCATGCGGCGGCAACGCGCTGTCCACTGATGTGGCAGCCGTCGATCGGCGAATTCGTCCGCTGGTGGCGGCTGCGACAACAACTGGCGTTGCAGGTCTGGCGTCGAGATGGTGTCTACGAAATTCAGGTACAGGGGCCGGCGGCCGATCACGCGCCGTGGGCCATCGAAATCTGGAAGGGCGGTCACGTGGCCACGTTGCCGCTCAAGCAATCGGAAATTCGAGTCGCGGAAGAGGGGTTGGTGTTCATGCGGGCGGAGACCAAGAGTTGCTGCGGCATCTCGCTGGCTCCCAACCATCCTCTCGCGCCGCGAGCCAAACTGTCGTTTCCCAAATCGAGTTGCCAGGATGATTCCAACTCTTCTCACTTCTCTCAAGGAAAGGATTCCTGACATGAGACGTTTGTATGTTGCGATGCTCGGTGTGGTGTCAATGTGGGCGGCCTCGGGTTGCTGCTGCCCCAATTTGTGCGGCCAGGGCATGGGTGGAGGTGGCTTCGGACCGTTCGGCGGAGGTTGCAACACCGGTTCGTGTGCTCCGGGAGCTGGCGGCTACGGCTACCCGGCCGCGACGCCGGGAGCGTACTACCCGCCGAATTACACCTCACAGGCGACCGTGACTCCGATTCCCATCACGGCGGCTTATCCGACTCCGTACGGAGCTCCGTTGGCGACGGCGTCATTGACTCCGCTCGAATCGCTGCCGACGTATTAGAGAACGTGTACGCAATAATTTCTGCATCGTGTCGACGTAGTCCGGACACCTTGGTCCGGACGTAGTCGTCGATGTCTGCATCGGCTGCCAACGGACTCGTCCGGACCAAGGGGTCCGGACTTCGTCGGCCGTGCGCTCGCGTGTAGAAACTGGCGTCCCTATAATTCCGCCGCTTCGGACAGGAAACTGGCGTTTCGAAACCGGTGGAATTGCGTGCAGGCATGGAAATCGTTCTCTACCCCCACCCCGCGTTGCGGTGGAAATCGAAACCGGTCAAGGAGATCACGGCCGAGGTCCGCGGTGCCGCGCGGCAGATGCTCGATCTCATGTACGAGGCCAAGGGAGTGGGGCTGGCCTGCAACCAGGTGGCGTTGCCGTGGCGGATGTTCGTCATCAACCTGACGGGCAAGCCGGAGGAAAAGGACGAGGAACACATCTTCATCAACCCAAAGATCGTACGCCGGCGCGGAACGCAGGAAGAAGAGGAAGGCTGCCTCAGCTTTCCGAAGTTGTACGGACAGGTGCGTCGCGCGAGTGACATTGTGGTCGAGGCGTTTGACCTCGACGGCCACGGTTTCGAGATGGATTTGGACGAACTCGCCAGCCGCGCCGTACAACACGAGGTTGATCATCTGGACGGCGTCCTGTTTACCGACCGCATGACGGAAGCCGGTCAGCGCGAAGTGGCCACGACGCTGGCCGATTTCGAAGCCCTGTTCCGCCGCCAGCAGGAATTGGGGACGGTTCCGTCGGACGACGCGATCCGCGAACAACTCCGCAAACTGGAACCGTAACCCTCTCGCTCCGCGAGAGGAAAGCCGATCCACCAGCCGACCCCAAATAAATAATCGAACCTCTCCCAACCTCGGCTCACGTCTCGCGGAGCGAGACGGCTACATGAAATCAGGCGAGGAGCGAACGATGTCCAGTGGTGATGCCGGTTCACGCAGCCTGCGGATTGCAATGCTGGGGACTGGTGATTTCGCCGTGCCGACATTTCGGGCGCTGCTCGATTCGCGGCACACGGTCGTCGGACTGGTGACGCAGCCGGAGCGGATCGGTCGCGGGCATCATCAGCACGCGGAGAGTGAGATCAAGCGTACGGCGATGGATCGCGGTGTCCCGGTCCATCAGCCCGAGAATGTCAACCTGTCCGACGGGCTGGCGATGCTGCGCAGCCTGAACGCGGAACTGTTCGTGGTCGCGGCGTACGGCCAAATCCTGTCGGATGAATTGCTGACCATCCCGCCGCTGGGAGCGATCAACGTCCACGCCTCGGTGTTGCCGAAGTTTCGCGGCGCGGCACCGATCAACTATGCGATCTGGCGCGGCGAGACCGAAACCGGTGTGACCATCATCCAAATCCAACCGCGCCTCGACGCGGGGCCGATTCTCGCCGTGGTGAAGACTCCGATTGGACTGCGCGAGACGGCCGGAGAACTCGAAGTCCGGCTGGCCGAACTCGGCCCAGAACCATCGCTGCGCGTGATCGACCAGTTGCTCACTGGCACGTTGTCGCCGATCCCGCAAGACTCCGCGCAGGTCACCCGCGCACCGAAACTGAAAAAACTCCAGGGTTTGATCGATTGGAATCAGCCCGCCACGCAGATTGATTGCCACGTCCGCGCCCTCCAACCGTGGCCGAATGCGTTCACGTTCATCCACTCGGGAACGAAGCAGCCGCAACGTGTGATCATCCTCGAAGTCGAACCGCGATCCACCACCTCGACGGCGGCGCCGGGGCATGTGCTCGCGTCCGAATCGGGTAGACTGCTCGTGCAGACGGGGACGATTCCAGTCGAAATCGTGCGGCTCCAACCGGACGGCAAACGCGGGATGGCGGCGGGAGAATTTTTGCGAGGCAATCCGCTGCGGCCGGGCGACTGGCTGGGAACGTAGCTGTCACGCTCCGCGTGACGAGCCGAATCCGGATTCGGCGTCGAATTGTCCATTCGGCTCATCACGCGGAGCGTGATGGCTACGTAATTGACGATCGAGGATCATCCATGTCCGCCCCCGCCCCCGCCCCCGCCTCGCTCATGCCCACGCGTATCGCCTGGCTGGCGGCATCGAGTTGGATTCTGTACGACCTCGCCAACACGATTTACGCGGCGGTGGTGACGTACGTGTTCGCACCGTACGTGAAGACGACGTTCGGCAACGACAGTATGGTGGGCATTGCGACCACGGTGTCGATGATCGCGTCGGGGTTGATGGTGCCGGTGATGGCATCGCTGTGCGATCGGACGGGGCAGGCGCGCCTGTATCTCGGGGTGTTCACGCTGGCGTGCGTCGGAGCCATGTTCGGGATGGCGGCGTTCGCGTCGAGCGCGGTCGTGCTGATCGCCATGTACGCCGTGGCGAACATTGCCTACCAGAATGCCCTCACGTTCTACAACGCGCTCTTGCCATCTGTCGCTCCGCCCGAACGGACGGGGTTGATTTCGGGACTCGGCGTTGGCATCGGTTACTTCGGGACAATCGTGACCATCGCCGTGGCACTCGGCTTGGCGGCGTACGGGTTCGGATACCGAGGCGTCACCGCGGTGTCCGCCGCGCTGTTCCTGATTCTGTCTGTGCCGTGCCTCGTGTTCGTGCGCGAACTGCGAGTCACCGAGAGGCAGGCTTCGTCTTGGAGTCTGGCTCGCGAGCAATGGACCTCGATCGGCAAGACGCTGCGGGAGATCCGACAGGATCGCACGCTGCTCCTGTTTTTCGTCGGCAGCTTCTTCCTGATCGACGTGCTGAACACGGCGATCCTGTTTTTTGGTTCGCTGACCGAGGGGTTGTTCCAGCATCTGGCGGATGAGGGGCGGTTGACGTTGATCGTCAATTTTTCCAACGTGGGCAATTTCGCGAAAGTGCTCGGTTTGGTGCTCTGCTTTCTCGCGTTCGTGTTCGGCAGTCTGATCGGCTGGCTGGGCGATCGGTATCACCCGCTGCGCTGCCTCCGCGCGTCGGGCTGGTGTCTGCTGCTGGCATTTTTCGGTGCGATGCTGAGCGGCGGCCGGTCGCCGTGGCTGTACGCGCTCAGCATGTGCGTGCTGGGAGCCATCGGGCTGGCGGGCATTTGGACGGCGGGCCGACAACTGCTGATCGTCCTCGCGCCGGCGGATCAGGTGGGAGAATACTCCGGGCTGTACGGCATCACCAACAAGCTGTCGGTGATCGGCAGCACGACGTTCGCACTCGTCGCCGACTGGAGCCGCACCAACGTCGGCGAATCCCTCGGCGTGACCCCAGCCATCGCGTTGGCCCTCAGCCAGCGCGATGCCCTGGCGTGCCAGATGGTGCAGCTCGTGCTGGGTGTGGTGCTGCTGTATGGGATTCGAGTGGAGGATGTGCAGGCGAGGTCAGCAAAGTAGGTCCGGCACTGCCGGACAAATTGTCAACAAGGTGTAGACTTCTATCGATGCATGTAATCTCAATCCGTAATCGTCCGGCTGAGCCGGACCTACTCAACTCCTACGAAGACGTCTTCTACGAGTGCTATGGCGAACCGCGCCTTTCTCATCGCGGAGGAGTTCGACAACTTGGCCCACGCTCGCGTGCTGAGCACAAGTTGGCGATTAGACTACAACCACCACCGCCCACACAGTGCCTTGGAGTACCAGACCCCCGCAGAATTTGCCGCGACGTGTGGGGGCCGCAACTCCGCTCCGGCTCGCTCCGCTCGCCTGCGCTCCGTCGCGGCCCCCACACGTCGCGATTGTTCCATGACCCAAACCCAAACCTAAACTCTCATAACACCTGGTACAGAAACTGGGGGCACCTCACGGGAGTGTCAGCATGACGGCCGGACGACAGGTGGCTTGCCATCGTTTCCAATCGGGGCAGCTCAATGAGACGCTGGAGTTCCTCAAGCGCACCCGCAGCGAGTTGCGGATGCTGCGGAGGGCGTGGGTGTATCGCGATCGCGTGTTGATCTTTGACGTGAACGGCGACTGGTTTGAGGTGGAAGGGATCGGATATCCCGATGCCGATGTGGTTGCGGTCCTCGTCGCGGTCAACACGGCGTTCAACAAGGATACGATTCACAACCCAACCAACGACGAATTCAAAGATTTCAAGACCGGACGGCGCTATCCGTGGGCCGCGGATCGCGTGATGTGAACGCACGCGAGCCTCAACTCGTCCCGCCACCCGGTCCGTGTCCGTACAAGTGCTGGATGGGAGTCTTGTGCCCCCACGCAATTTGATCGATGGACACGTTGAACACAGCGGCGATTTTTTGGCGTTCGGCGGGTGAAGGAGTCCAACGGCCGAGGGCGATCGCCGTCACACGCTGTTCATCGAGGCCGGTGCGTTCGGCCAACTGCGCGACCGTGGTCTGCTGCTGGATGCAAAGTTCAGCGACATTCGTGACCATGATTCAAAAGTTTTCCTTGAGTCCGAAGCGGTGATACCGGATGTTTCTCGGGTCCATCGTGTGACCCCAACTAACCTCGTCGACCGGAATTCCAAACGCCTCGGCGATTCGACGGCGATCGTCGGGGCTGGGAGTCCACCGTCCGACGGCGATGGCTTCCATGCGCTCGATCGAAAGCTGAGCACGTTCGGCAATCTCGTCGATTGTCAGACCGGATTCTTCAAACAGGAGATCGATCGTTTTCACGTCTGCGACTCGGTGAGGTTGGCTGGGGAGTACCCTTGGCGATTGGGACCGATTATATTATGAACCCATTGGAATCGGGACTCACTCGACAAGGTCAAACCGAGATATCGAGAAGAGTCGCGCAGGCAAGTGTGTTGGCACTCGCCAACAGGCATTGGATTCCAAGATCGCGTGAGTTACGTCGTACCGGCGGGAACGCCGTAGCGTCCTGTCGAATGGGTTTTGTTGTCACCTCGGGCTTCGGTCCACATCTGGGAGCAACCTTTCCATGGCATCGGCTACTCTCGACAGAGTCTCTGGCATTCCGGCCCGAGAACAAGTCGAACGAAAATTCCAATACCCCGGCATGCCCACCACGTGCGACGGCGCCGAAGCCGTCGTGTGGGTGGAAACCCGGATTTCCCAAGGTTCGGGCGCGTTCCCGATCACCAGTTCCACGACGATGGGAGGCGGATTTAACGCCGCCGCGAACGACGGGATCCCCAACTTGTGGGGCGATCAACTCATCTTTGTCGAACCCGAAAGCGAACACTCGGCCGCGACGTTTTGCGAAGGATTCGCGCTCGCCGGCGGACGGGTCACGAATTTCACTTCCGGTCAGGGCTTGATCCTGATGAAAGAAGTTCTGTACACAATTTCTGGCAAGCGTCTGCCGGTCGTGTTCAACATTGGTGCGCGAGCGCTGACCAGCCAGGGACTCAACGTCCATGCCGGGCACGACGATGTGATGTCCGTCGCCGACTGCGGCTGGGGCATGTTGTTCGCCCGCAACGCGCAGGAAGCCGGCGACTTGTGCCTCATCTCCCGCCGAGCCGCAGAAGCCAGCAAGACGCCGTTCATGAATGTTCAGGACGGGTTCCTCACCACGCACACGGTCGAAACCGTGCGCTTGATCGAACCGGAGTTCATGAAGGAGTACATCGGCAAGCCGGAAGACAAGCTGCTCAACCTGATGGACCCGGCCAATCCCGTCATGTCCGGCGTCGTGCAAAATCAGGACTCGTACATGAAGGGAAAGATCGCGCAGCGCTGGTACTACGATCAGGTTGACCCCGCGTTGCGAGAAGCCTTTGATGAATTCTATCGCAACACCGGCCGTCGGTATGACTTCGTCGAGAGCTATCGTTGCGAGGATGCCGACTTCATTATTGTCGGCATGGGGTCGTACATGGAAACGGCTCAGGTAACGGTCGATTACCTGCGTGACAAAAAAGGAATCAAAGCGGGCTGCCTGAACATCTACTGCTTCCGTCCGTTCCCATCACAGGCAATTGTCAACGCGCTCAAGGATTGTGAGGCGTTCACCGTCATCGAACGCATGGACGATCCACTTTCGACCACGGGCAATCACCTGACCCGCGAGATCAAGGCCGCGTTTTGCGATGCGATGAACGGTCAGAACGGCGTCGAGAAGATCGGCCGCGTGCCGCGGATTTATAGTGGCGCGGCGGGACTCGGCAGCCGCGACGTGCGGCCGGGTGACATCAGCGCCGTGTTCGAAAACATGATTCACGACGGTCAGGACTTCTTCTGCGTGGGTGTGCATCACGCGCTCGCGCTGAAAATGGGGGACGACCCCGACCTGCGTCCGACTGGCGGATTCTCGATGCGCGGCCACTCGGTTGGCGGCTTCGGTTCCGTGACCACGAACAAGGTCATCGCCACGATCGGCGGTCAGGTATTCGGCAAGGACGTGCAGGCCTACCCGAAATACGGATCGGAAAAGAAAGGGCTGCCGACAACGTACTACCTCACGATCGCCGACTCGCACATTTTCACGCATAGCGAGTTGGAACACGTCAATCTCGCCGTCCTCAACGACACCAACGCGCTATTCAGTGGCGACCCGTTGGCGGGTCTGATGAATGGCGGTGCGATCTTCATGCAAAGTGCCTACACCACGCCAGCCGAAGTGTGGCAGCGAGTTCCGGAGCACCACAAAAAGACGATTCGCGAGAAGAAGATTCGCATCTACTTCATCGACATGGTCAAGATTGCCCGCGAAGTGGCTTCCGTGGCGGACCTCGAAATGCGAATGCAGGGTATCGTGCTGCTGGGCGGCTTTCTCAAACTGACGCCGTACGCCAGGGACAGCGGCATGTCAGACGAGGAAGTTTATGCCGGCGTCGAGAAGGCACTGCGAAAGTACTTCGGCAAGCGCGGCGACCGCGTCGTCCAGGATAATCTCACCTGCGTCAAGCGCGGTTACAGCGAAATGCAGGAAATCCCCGCGTCCATCATACATGCCTGAACTGCGAACTCCTGAAAGGAGCATCGGAATATGGTCACTGCCGAAAAGTCTCTGCCATCGATGAACGAGGCCAGTGAGCGCGACCCGTTCAACAATAATTGCTATGGCACGCTCGTCGATACGCCGTACAAATCGGTCAAGCTGGAAATCATTGACGTCAACGACTTCAACGACCGCATCATCCGCGGTTACGAAGAAGGGTACGGTGAAAAGGACCTGCCGGCGGACCTGACGCTGGCCCGGTCGTTCATTCCCGCCGGCACCGCGGCACTTCGCGACTTCAGCTACGTCGCGCCGGAAATTCCGGAGTACATTCCAGAAAACTGCACCGGCTGCATGGACTGTGTCACCGAATGCCCTGATACCGCGATTCTCGGCAAGGTGCTGGCCGAATCGACGCTCGAAGAGAAGTTGCAGGGGATCACCGATCCGGCCGATCGGGCGATGTTCGAGCACCAGTGGTCTCGCACGCGAAAGTACTACGACGGCCCGAAGAAGAAGGGTCAGGAGGGAGGCCGGTTCGCGATCATCATCGACCCCAGCAAGTGCAAGGGGTGTGCGGAATGCGTCACGGTGTGCGACGATCTCGCGCTCAAGATGATCCCCAAGACCGAGCAGAACATTCGCGACATCCGCCAGGGCCATCGGCTGTTCAAACAATTTGGTCCGTCCGACGAGCGGTACATCAACGACAACCTGCTCATCGACATGATGCTGCGGGAAAAGACGCACATCTACGTCGGCGGGGCCGGTTCATGTGCGGGATGCGGTGAAGGAACCGCGCTGCGCATGCTGTGCTCGGCCACTGGTGCCAAGTTTGGAGATCAATGGGGCCTCGTGGCCGCGACTGGCTGCAACACGGTCTACACGTCGACCTATCCGTACAACCCCTACCTCGTGCCGTGGACTAATTCACTGTTTGAAAACGCACCCGCTGATGCGATGGGTGTCCGCGCCCGCTGGGACCAACTCGGATGGCAAGACCGGCCCATCTGGTGCATCGGAGGCGACGGAGCCATGTTCGATATCGGCTTTCAGTCTCTGTCTCGACTGCTGGCTTCCGGAATGAACGTGAAGGTGTTCGTCCTCGACACGCAGGTGTATTCGAACACCGGCGGTCAGGCGTCCACCAGCACCTACACCGGTCAGAACACAAAGATGAGCGTGCATGGCAAGGCGATCGGCGGCAAGCAGGAGCGTCGCAAGGAAATCGCTCAGATCGCCATGATGCACCCGCGCACGTATGTCGCACAAACGACGTGTGCCCACACCAATCACTTCTACAAGTCGGTGCTCGGTGCGTTGGAGTTCGATGGTCCCGCCGTGGTCTGTTGCTACACCACCTGTCAGCCGGAACATGGAGTCGCCGACAACATGGCGACTGATCAAGCCCGACTGGCCGTCGATACCCGCGCGTTTCCCATGCTGATTTACGATCCCCGCGCGGGAGACTCGATCAAGAAGTGCTTGTCGTTGCAGGGAAATCCATCGATGAAGGAAGACTGGTTCGCCAACCCCAAGACGGGCGAAACTGTTGACTTTATCGACTTTTGCCGTAGCGAAGGCCGCTTCGCCAAACACTTCGACAAGGACGGCAACCCGTCTGAATTGTTGATCCGAGCCAAGCAGGACCGTCTCGAAAACTGGCACATCCTTCAGGAACTCGCCGGACTGCGATAACCAATTTGGCATGCGGATTGGGATTCTACAGCAATCCCAATCCGCCTTTTCTTTTCGATCCAACTCGCCATCAATGTGGTCGAGCGATGCACCTCGGTCGATACCGTTTCTTGGTCGATGAGACACTCCGCATTTGCGGACACGCCTGAAACGCCGACACCAAGCCACTCCGCGTTGAATTGAATCTGGATTGCTGCCCAGCTGGCACCGGACTATCCAAAGAGCTTGCGGGACGAAAACTCATCGAATAAGATTCGCCCGCCTTACCGGGTAGTGTAATGGTAGCACAACAGGTTTTGGTCCTGTTTGTCTAGGTTCGAATCCTAGCCCGGTAGCTTGATTCACTGCCTCTCTTTGACACTTACGGCTCTTACTGAGCGTTGCGTTTTTGTGTCTGACAGGGCTTCGCCAGTGCGGTTGACGCCCCTTAAGAAGACTGGGGTTGCCGCAGCCCTTTTCTTCTTGCAGGAGCGGGTGCGTCACAATCGGCGAACAAAGAAGGGATTTGCTTTCTGAAGTATTCCCCTCCCGGACATCGCCGCGAAATTCGGGGATCGAAATTCGGGGATCGTGGTGGACACAGCAAGCGTCGACGGCATCGGATACTGGCAGCGTCTGCCACGTATGCCTCACGTCAGGATCGTGCGAAGTCCGGCGTCTACTTCGAGATTAGTACGGGACGCGTACTTGAGCAGTTTGAATGTAACGCCGCAGCATTCGGTGGCAAACGGTGCAACCGCTCCCCGCACCGGTCCGGTGGCACAATTCCGGGAGA
>JACRIH010000532.1 GCA_016235885.1 Planctomycetales bacterium
ATCGCTCCTACAAGGACTACGACGAACTCTTGGATGTCGCCTCCAGCTCTTGGTGACAACACTGCCTCAACGCCGACCTGATCAAGTCCGTCTGCGCCAAAAACTACATCCCAACGCGCAGCTAATTCTTGGGAACCGGATAATTTCCTCCCCACTTGATGTTGGGACAACAAAAAAGGACTTGGAGCAGTTTGCCACAAGTCCTTTGTCCAACAATGCCCAAGACAGGATTTGAACCTGCACTCCGTATAACCGGAACTAGGCCCTCAACCTAGCGCGTCTGCCAGTTCCGCCACTTGGGCTGGTGGAAATGTTCGCAAGGACGGAGGGAGTATAGCACGCGAAGGTTCACCTGCAACCGACGGTCTCGGGCGAGAAATCGTCGGTCAGGCTTTCCAGCCTGACACGCATCGGCGCCGGTCATCATGAACAAAACTGTTCGGCTGGTAACCCGGACCTATGAGTCAGTCGCCAGCAGCAATCCGATTTGGCAAGCATGCAGATAGTCGTCGACGTTCAGGGTTTCGTCGACGGTGTGAACGGACTGTTGACCGCAACCGAGCGTGACTGTGGGGAGTCCGCGTGCGCTCAACCAATTGGCATCGAGGCCACCGTTGCTGATGCGGGTTTCGGGTTGCAGGCCCACGGCGCGGATGGCTCGCAAACTTTCCTGCACGCTCGGCGTCGCTTCGTCCAGTCGGAACGATTCGTATTTCAGTTCGGCCTTGAACCGCAGTTTTCCCGTTTTCCCAGAGTCGTTCTTGACGGCTTTCACAGCCCGCTCGAACGCCCTGCGGAATTCATCGACGAGGCGATTCCGAAATCTTGGATCATGGCTGCGCACTTCGGCACGCAGGGTGACGTGCGACGTGACAACGTTTGTCGCGTTGCCGCCTGAGATGATCCCGATGTTGCTGGTGCCGGTGTGGCGGCCCTTCACGATCAGTCCGTGCCAGCCGTTTTGATGCAGGTCGGCGACGGCGAGGCTGGCGATGGCGATCGCGCTCACGCCTCCTTCCGGATGCACACCCGCGTGGCTGGCAATGCCATCGATTTCGATATTCAGATCGTACGCCCCGGTGGCTCCGATGCAGGCGGTGTGGGCCGAACTGCCATCCCAGTTGAAGCACAACTTGGGATTGCCCAATTCCGCCGTCCGAACCAGCCTCGCTCCGTACAGACCGATCTCTTCTTGAATCGGCCAAAACAACGTCAGCGGCGGATGCGGCAAGCCCTGTCGCAGAATTTCGAGCGTCGCGATGAGCACCACGCAAGCCCCCGCGCGGTCGTCTCCGCCGAGCGCCGTGGTCGGATCCGCCGAACGAACTGTCTTCCCCTTCAACACCGGCTGGCAACCCACACATAGTGGCACCGTGTCCATGTGCGCCATCAGCAATCGTCGCAGGCCACGCTTTGTGCCAGGCAACTTGACGATCAGACTGCCCGTGTCACCGCCGATGGAACTGCGGTGGTTCGCGTCGTCGATCGAAATCGATGACGCTGGCAGTCCCGCGGCGACCAGTTCCCGAGTGATGAACTCGACGACTCCCGCCTCCTGACCACTCTTGCCGGGAATGGCGACCATTCTCAGGAACATGTCGAGCGCACGCTGCGAGTCGAAAGCCGGCAACTGTACGGTCTGGACCCGAGTTGGCTTGGACATGGAGGCCACCTTTTAGATCCGTGGGATGCGGGGGCCGGAGAACCATCCACCGGCCCGCGATTGACACACGTCAGACGTTTGAGACTACGATTCTACTTCGCCCGGTACAGTCCGCTGGCCTCATCGAACGAGACACCTTCTGAATTGTAAACCGCCTGGTAAACCGTATTCGGGAAGTTCGCGCTCGATGTTTTATAGCCTGTGCTCAACACCTTGTCGGTGAGCTGCTTCAATGTGAGCCCCTTCTTGCTCTGGCCGAGAATTTCCGTCACTAAGACCTTCAATGATTTCTCGTTCTTGTGACGCTTGTGACTCTTTCTCCGTTTCGGACCTGCTTTGCCCGCAGAGTCCGCGCCTCCCACGGCAGTGATCTTGCCTTCCACGTTATCGAGTTGCTTCCGCAGCTTGATACGCATCCGTTCCAGCCGATTCAATTCGGCGCTGCGACGTTCCAGAAGGCGTTGCAATTGGACGACCGAGAGTTGGCGATTTTCGGCTGTTGCCATGAAAAAACCTTTCCAGTCAGTGACTAGAGAATTCCAATTCAGTTGAATATAGATACTGATGGTAACCTAGCGACACCAGTTAGAGTCGTCAATTGTCCAAGTCTTAAAACATCGACATTCAGGGAATCGCTGATGGATTCGTGTCCCTATTGAAAACCTCGTGACAGCGAGACACCAATCGCGATGCACCGCTATCCGTCTCCGTCTCTGTATCAGTTAAATACTCGGATCTGGCTGAATGCCGTATCGCGGACGTTCGGCCGGCCGATGGCGCTCGCAGATGTTCCCGACTCGGAATGGGATCGGTTGGCGGAATTGGGAGTGGACTGGATTTGGTTGCTGAGTGTATGGCAGACCGGTCCGTTGGCGAGGCAGGTGTCGCTCGGACACGACGAGTGGTTGAATGAGTTTCGCAAGACGCTTCCGGAATTCATCGAAGCCGACATCGGTGGGTCGGGCTTCGCGATTCAAGACTACACGGTGGCCAAGTTGCTGGGGGGCGACGCGGCGTTGTGTTGGGCGCGGGACAAGCTCCGGCAGCGTGGTTTGCGATTGATGCTAGATTTCGTCCCGAACCACATGGGGTTGGATCACCCGTGGGCACAACAGCAGCCGGACTATTTCGTGCAGGGATCGGACGACGATCTGGCACAGGCTCCGCAGAATTACGTGCGGATGATTACTTCCAGCGGTCCGCGTGTCTTCGCTTACGGTCGCGATCCGTTTTTCACTGGTTGGCCCGACACGCTGCAACTCAACTACGGCAACCCGGCGTTGCAGTTGGCGATGAGTGCCGAGTTGCAAAAGATTGCCAACCAGTGTGACGGCGTGCGCTGCGACATGGCCATGCTGTTGTTGCCGGATGTATTCGAAAGGACGTGGGGGATCCGGATGGAACCGTTCTGGTCGACGGCGATCCAGTCCGTTCGCGAACGGCATTCCGACTTCGTGTTCCTGGCGGAAGTGTATTGGGATCGCGAATGGACGTTGCAACAACACGGGTTCGACTACACGTACGACAAGCGGTTGTATGACCGATTGCGAAGCCAGAAGGCGGAACCGGTGCGCGACCACCTGCGAGCTGACATGGACTTTCAACACAGGCTCGCGAGGTTCCTGGAGAACCACGACGAGCCGCGGGCGGCGGCGACATTCTCGGCGGCGCAGCACGAAGCGGCGGCGATTGTTACCTATCTGACTCCCGGTTTGCGGTTCTTTCACCAGGGACAATTCGAGGGTTTTCGCCAGCGTGTCTCACCACATCTCGTGCGCGGACCCAAGGAGCCGACCGATGAACGGCTGTCGGAATTCTACCGGCGGTTGCGAGACGTGTTGCGCAGCCCGCTGGTCCGCGATGGCGATTGGTGGCTGATTGAATGCGCCCCCGCGTGGCACGACAACTGGACGTGGAATGGCTGCGTGGCGTTTGTGTGGAGCGGTCGAGACGGTTCGCGGCTGGTGGTGGTGGTGAACCTCGCACCGCATCGCTCGCAATGTCTTGTCCAACTGCCATTCCCCGACCTGCGTGGAGGCCATTATCGGTTGACCGATCTGATCAACGCAGGCGACTACGATTGGGATGGCGATCATCTTGCGGGCAAGGGTTTATACGTGGACCTGCCTGAGTGGGGCTATCATGTGTTGGAGATTCAGCGGCGTGGCTGAGGAATGACCTCACGATATCCGGAGTCCGGACCACGTTACCTCTCAGCGCAGGACACGTTTGACGGGTGCTGGAGAGCGGTGTTAGAGTCGCATTAACCACTGGATCAGCAGGCAACTACGCATCGGCATCGGGAGACAACATGCACACAGCGGGGTTCTTCGACAGCTCAAATCGAACCACACAATGGTTTTCGTCAACCATTCTGTGCGGCTTTGTGTTCGCTGCCTGGCACTCGACCGTTGTCGCGGCCGACCAGTTCAACGACCTCGTGTTGCGGATTCCTCCGTCGGCCAACACGATTGTGTTGCTGGATATCGAGGGGTTGTTCAAGAGTCCGCTGGGGATCGAGCAGGCTTGGGCCAAGCGGTACAAAACGGACTATTCCGGCGGCCTCGTGCCGTTTCCGCCGTCGGTCCAGGTGTCGGCCCTCGCGGCCCTGATCGATCCGGAAACGATGCGGATCGGCTGGGAATTCGGTATCGTGAAACTCAAGCAGCCGTTCTCGATGACCGACTTGGCTCGCCGCGAGTTGACCAATGTTGAAAAGCTCGATGGCCATTCGATCGTGACGTCGTCTCGCCGCACGTACTATTTGGAACTCGTGCCTCAGACGATCGCGGTGACGACTCACCAAAACCGGCAGGACATGGCCCGCTGGCTCAAGTTCGCCAAGTCGAACAAGCAGGTTGCGGTTTCGGATTATCTCCGCAGCGCCGTCCAACAGGCCGCGGGCAAGGATTTGTATCTTCTGGCGGTGGACTTGCAGGACTCGCTCCATCAAGAGGAGGTCCGACTCCGGCTGGAGCACTCGCAGGCGTTGGCTGACCAGAAAGTGGACCTCGACGCATTGACGAAAATCGTCACGAGTGTGCGCGGATTGCGAGTCAACGTGCAGGTGAGCAAGACGATCAACGCCACTGTGCGAGTGGACTTCGCCGCCGATCTGACTCCGTTTGCGAAGGTCATGCCGCGGCTGGTGCTCAACAGTTTGGAACGCATGGGAGCCGACATCGAGGAGCTGCATCAAGCTGAAGCCAAGGTCGAAGGCAATTCCGTCGTGATCGAACACTCACTGTCCGAACCGAGCCTGCGGCGGTTGATCTCGCTCATTCGGCCGCAGGCCGGGTCGCTTGAAACGGACGAGCCACCCGTCCCCGGAGCGGTGGCGGATGCAAATCGGCTGGCCGCATCGCAGCGGTTCTACAAGGCGGTGAACACTCTGCTCAACGACTTGGAGAAGCACGCCCGCAAGTCGAAGAATTACGCAACGTCCGCCCACTGGTTCGACACCTACGCCAAGCAAGTCGATCAATTGCCGACGCGCGACGTGGACGCGGACTTGCTTGCCTACGCCGGCAGCGTCAGTTCGAAACTGCGAGCCGTCGCGGGTTCGCTGCGCGGTGTGCCGCTGGACGTCAAATCGCTGGAGTACGAAAAGAAGGAGGAGTTCTACGCCTACCCCGCGATGGTCTCGGTCACGCCCTACGTGACTACCGGCGGCGCGGTCGGTTGGAACTACAACGTGCCGCCGAATTGGGTCGATTACAAAAACAACTTCGCCGAGGTGCAGGCCAAGCAGGCGAAAGTGATCGCCGAGGGTGAGAAAGATCGCGATCGAATCTGGCAACTCCTCACTGATGAAACCGCTTCCATGCGGTCGAAGATGTCTAGGAAATACAAGACGCAGTTTTGACAGTGAAACTACGTAGCCGTCATCGCTCCGCGTGACGAGCCGAACGCTGTAACGACGCGACTTGTCCAATCGGCTCTTCACGCGGAGTGAGGACGGCTACGTTGACGGTTCCTAAAAGTGACTCAACTGAAATGAA
>JACRIH010000527.1 GCA_016235885.1 Planctomycetales bacterium
GCGGCAAGGCGCTAGCCGCCGCTGATTTCCAGCACACCGGCGGCTCGCGCCTTGCCGCTCACAGGTATTGTTCAACAGGAATGGCAGAGAGCCATGAAAATCAGTGGTGGTTGTCCTTGCGCCGGCCACAAGGGCCGGGGCTACGGTGAGCCTGTGGAATGAAAATCAGTTCCCCATGACTTTGACTTGAGTCGGGACATTCTTCCATTTGAACTTGGTGGCAAAGTCGGACAGACTCACGATGTCTTGTGTTTTCTCGGTCTGGACGACGTAGAACAGCTCGGATTCGACGACCGGTTCGGATCGGAAGAATCCGTCCACCGAGAGCGCGACCAGATTGTTTTCCTCGCCGATAAAGTAACCGCGCAGCAGGCCTGTGGCCGCGTCGAAGAACCGAATCGTGCGGTCCTGACAACCTGCGGCAATGGTTGATCCACCGGTGGTCCAGGTGACGGAGAGCACGGGAGCGTAGGTCGTCAAACTGCGAATGGGCTTGGCGGGGCTGGCGATATCCCACAGGTTGATCGCGTGTTGGCCCGCGTAGCCAGCGGCAACCACAGCTCCGTTGGGAGACCAAGCGACCGAACTGATTGGCGTCGCGCTCCTTTGTTGCTGCGCACCGAACGAGACCACGGCATCACCTCGCGCGGGGCTGTACGTTCGCAGATGGTATTCCACGCCGCTCGAACACACGACCTTGCCGTCGGGTGACCAGCCGACCGCCGATGCGGGAACTCCCGAATCGATCGTCGTGTTCAATTTGAACGGGTTGATGGTCCACAGCCGCACGGTTTTATCCGACGCCCCCGAGGCCAGCATTTTTCCGTTTTGCATCCAAGACAACGAAAGGACCGGCCCTTTGTGTCCTTCCAATGTGCGGATCAGCCCCTCGTCTGGAGTCGGTGGCGCGCTCGCATTCGCGGCCTTGCCCGGAACATCGACCGCCCCCGCTGCGGTGTCAGTTCCCGCTTTGCTGTCCGCTTTGCTGTCCGAACCGGCGGTCTTGTTGCTGGAACTCTTTCGTTCGGGAGATTTCCACAGGCGAATGGTGTTGTCGGTCGAGCCGCTGGCGAGCGTCTTGCCGTCCGGAGCAAACGCCAGCGAGTAGACCGGCCCCTTGTGACCAGCGAGCACGCCCAGCGAATTCCCCGACGGGATATCCCACAGGCGCACCGTGTTGTCTGACGCGCCGCTGGCCAGCGTTTTCCCATCGCGTTTCCAAGCCAGAGACAACACGTCGTTGGTATGCCCTTCCAACTGGCAGACGCGCTTGCCCGAATTTCCGTCCCACACCGACAGTTTTTTCGTTTGGCTCCCCATCACGAGCGGTTTGCCCGGTGACCAGACAGGCGGATACAGGCCGACGGCGTCGAAGTTTTGACGAATGGTTCCGCTGGAAACTTCCCACACAGCCGCAGTGGTTTGACTGGCCGTGCCGATCAATTGGCCATCGGCCGACCAGTTCAGAGAACTCACCGTGCTGCCTGCGAACGACTGTACCGGCTTGTCGCTTTTGTCGTCCCACAGTTGCAGCAGACTGTTGTTCGTGGCGCTGGCCAGACGTTTTCCATCGGGGGACCACGCCAGAGCGTAACCCTGGCTGGCCAGTGTGCGCAGCAGCTTCCGCTCCGCGAAGTCAAACAATCGGATGCTGGCGACACCACCGACGGCGATGGTCTTCCCGTCGGGAGACCACGCCAGCGAATAAGTCGTATCGCCGGTGACTTCGATGATGTCTCCCTTGTTGGTCTGGGAGAGTTCCCACAATTGAACCGGTGACTGTGGTCCGGCGTAGGCTACGACCAATCCGTCAGGCGACCAGGCCAGCGACGTGACCGGTGTGCCCAGCCCGGCGTTGTTCAAGCGAACTCCGGTGGCCGCATCGTGGACATACATGTACCCGCTGGCGGCCACGGACATCGCCAGCCGTTTCCCGTCAGGGGACCACGCGATGCGTGCCACGTATCCCTTGTCGTTCACGATCGACCGCAGCAGCATGCCAGTCTGAACATCCCACAGCCGAACCCTGGGTTCATTGGCCCCGATCGTCGCCAGCGTCCGTCCATCCGGAGACCATGCCATTTGATAGACGTACCACGGATGTCCGACGAGTGCCCGGACGAGCCGCCCCGTCGCGACCTCCCACACCCGCACCGTCCCGTCCAACCCGCCGGTCGCGAAACTCTTTCCGTCGGGACTGACCTCCGCGTGGAAGATGGCTCCGCGATGCCGCCGCGTTTCCAGCGTCCAACTCAGGACACCGCGCACCGCGCCGGGTTTCGTGACGAGAGCACGATCGCTGAGCGGACTGCCCGGCTTGAGTTTGAATGGCTCGGGTTTGATCTCGACTGATTCGACCTGCCGCGCCGCGACCGCCGGCGTTGCCTTCGCATCGTCCAGCTTCTGTTCCCAGGCGAATGCGGATCCCCCGCTGATCGCGACGACGAGACAACCCATCCAGCACGCCGAAAGTTTGCCTGCCATGCTGCTGCCTCCGAAACGACTGTTGACCACAGGTTCCCGAGAATTCGCCTCACACGCCGCTCGACGCGTACCATGCTACCCGTTCGTCCGTAGTCGTCCAGCCATTCGCGGTCAACGTAACCACGCCAGGGTTGGTTGATCGGCTGGCTGTGGAGTACAGTGCATTCACTTCGGGACTATTCACGAGATTCACCCGCGTGTTCGACAACTCCACTTTCACCTTGCCGAGGCAACCCATGCACCGACTTTCGTGGCTTTTGACGATCCTGTGGACCACGATCCTCAGCGGAACATTCGTCGCAGCGACGGCGGTGGCGGTCGAACCCGTTCCCGACAAGCTGGTCGTGCTCACGTTTGACGACGCCGTCGCCTCGCAGTTCACGGTCGTGCGCCCGCTGCTCAAGAAGTTTGGCTTTGGGGCCACGTTTTTCATCACCGAAGGTTTTTCGCCCGGATTGAAGGAGAACACCAAGGACTACCTGACGTGGGACCAGGTGGCCGAAATGCATCTCGACGGGTTCGAGATCGGCAATCACACGCGGGACCATCTCGGCGTTTCAACCAAAACGCTGCCGAAGCTGCGGGAACAGGTCGGAGCAATCAACGACGCCTGCGCCGCGCATGGCATTCCGCACCCGACCAGTTTCGCGTACCCCGGCAACTCCATCGTGCCAGAGGCGCTGCCGATTCTCAAAGAACTGGGGATCAAGTTTGCGCGACGCGGCGGTGCGCCAGAGCATCCCTACGAATGGGGGCGCGGTTTCGCGTACCAGCCCGGTCGCGACCATCCGCTTTTGATTCCGTCCGCTGGGGACGCCCGTCCCGATTGGAAACTGGACGATTTCAAGCGCGCGGCCGAATTGGCACGCAACGGGCGGATTGCAGTCATCCAATTCCACGGCGTCCCCGATGGCGGGCATCCGTGGGTCCATTCATCGCCCGACCGGTTCGCGGAGTTCATGCAGTTCCTGCACGACGGCGGATACAAAGTCGTCGCGCTTCGCGATCTCGCACAGTTTGTCGCAGCCGGTCAGGTTCCCGTCGACCCGCTGGACGTGATCGAGGAACGCAAGGCCGCGCGGCTCGAAACGCTGGTTGAAGCGCTGGTCACGGATGCCGCGACCGACAAGCCGGTGGCCTCCCGAGTCACAATTCGAGCAGCCAACGGCGCGTGGCATTTTCCAAAATCGGCCGACGTCAAGGGGTCGGCCATTCGGTACGAGCGTCGCAGCGGTTTCAATTCCAACTCCGTCGAAATGCACACCACGCTGTCGGCCGATCCGTTCCGCGTGGAATTGCCACCGGGGCGATACACGATCACCGTCGAACGCGGCAAGGAATTCTTCCCCGAGTCGCGTACGATCGACGTTCCCGAGCGAGTGGCCACGACGGACCAGCCCGATCCCGACCAACGAGGCCAGCCCGCGCCAATGCTCAAGCTGACGTTTCCGCTGCGCCGTTGGATCGACATGGCGTCGCTCGGCTGGTGGTCGGGCGATGCACACAATCACCGCCAGCCGACAGACCTGCCGAACGTCATGCTGGCCGAAGACGTCAACGTCGGGCTGCCGATGGTGCAGTGGACGACCGAATCGACCGTACCACCGAACGTCAGCGCCAAAAACTTCCGCGGCGACTTCGGTCGCGAACCAATCGAGATCGACGAGACGCACGTCTGGTATCCGCGCAACACCGAGTACGAAATCTTCCGCACCGGCGACAAACAGCACACGCTCGGCGCCTTCCTGATCGTCAACCATCGCGAACCATTCGACCTGCCGACGTTCCCGCTGAAAGCCATCGCCGAGCGAGTTCGCTCCGAAGGGGCGTTGATTGATTTGGAGAAACACAACTGGCCGTGGTCGATCGCCGTCGTCCCGCTACTGAACGTGGACTTGTACGAACTCGCCAACAATCATCACTGGCAGGCCGAATATGGGATCAGAGGTTGGGCCGAACCGGCCGGACCTTGGATGGGCCTGCGCGGAAACGGCACCGACACCGAACTCGACTGGACGTTGTACGGATTCCAAACGTACTACGCCCTGCTGAACTGCGGGTTCCGGCTGCGTCCCACGGCCGGCACGGCCAACGGTGTGCATCCGGTCCCACTGGGCTACAGTCGAGTGTACGTGCAACTCGAAGAACCGTTCAGCTACGACGCGTGGATTCGCGGCTTGGGCGCTGGCCGAAGTTTTGTCTCGACCGGTCCCATGTTACTCGTCCAACTCGACAGCCAATGGCCGGGACATTCCTTTCCTACCGTCTCTCCATTGGGGAGAGCGGCAGGTGCTGAAGGATTGAGGAGACTGATCCGACTGACAGGCCGAACCGTCAGCGAGCGGCCGCTGCGGTTGATCGAGTGTGTGGCCAACGGCCGGGTCATCGCGACAATCATTCCTCAAAACCAACGCACCGCCGACGGAGCGTACGCGACGCGACTGGACACACCGCTGAACATTTCGACCATCGACAGTTCGTGGATCACCGTTCGCTGTTGGGAAGACCGGCCGGGCGGTCGATTTCGATTCGCGCACACGGCCCCGTGGCATTTTCCCGTCGAAGGCCGCCCGAATCGTCCGCATCGTCAAGAAATCGACTGGCTGATCTCGCGCGTGAAGAATGAAATCAACCGCAACCGTGACGTGTTGCCCGCAGCGGCACTCGATGAATTCCGACAGTCGTTGTCGATCTACGAAGAGATCGCCCGTCGCGCGGTCGATATCGATCCCTAGAAGCCGTTTCAAAACCGGTGTCAGTCGTAGTTTCGCAGCAATTCGCCCACGCTCTGGCGAGGTTGTTGATTTAATGTGGTCCCGACACTCCGTGGCGGGACATGTTGTGGTCGCCCCGCAGGGCGGCCGCAACATGCGGTGTCACGGAGTGCCACCGCCACATAAAATCAACAAGCTCCGGCGAGCGTGGCTACGGTTTTGAAACTGCTTCTCGTTTCGCAGGGTGTGTCAAACGCAGCGAGTCACACTACCGCTTGCCAAAAAAAGCGATGTCTACATCCACGCTCACTCACGATCCACACCACGGACGTCCGTTCTCTGGGCGAGAACTGGCGCGAGTCGCCGGCTGGACCGCGGCATCCGCGTGCGGTGTGGCCGTGCTGTCAGTCGTGGCCGCTCAAGTCCCCGAGCGCGGTCGGCTGCTGGTGTGGTTTGCCATCGCGTTCGGACTGCTCGCCGGTGGCGTCGTGATGTGGCTGATCCAATGGTTCCGCGTGCCGTTCGCCCGCACGATCACGCTCACCGCCACACTGCTCATCGCCGCTGGAGAGGTCGCGACGTCGGTGATGGCCCATCACCGACAGACGCCCGAGTTGGAACGGATCATCGCCAATCGACGTGACGATAAGAATCCGTTGGCCGCCGCCGAATCACAGTTTCTGGAGAAACCGGTCGGGGAGGAATCACCGGAAGCTCGATTGGCCCGGGAGCAATTGCGAACCGAACACGACCGCAGCGAACGCATCCGACGCGAGTGGCTGGCTGTTCGCGAGCGCCGGTTGACGTGGCGCGGATTTCTGCACCATCGCGTGTCGTCGGTCGGTGCCTGGCCAACTCCGTGGCCGGAGTTGCTGTGGCTGGCGGAAGTCGCCGTCGGCAGCGCCGCGGGTGCCTGGCTCGTCAGCCGCGCGGCACATCGCCCGTTCTGCCGTCGGTGTTCGACCTGGCTGGAACCGACGCGGTCCGCGACCCTGTGCGATGACGCTGCGCGACAAGTCCTCGAATTGTTGTCCGCAACTCCACCCGACTCACTTGCCGCAGACGACCGCCTGCATCTCCGCCTGTTGAGTTGCCGCTGCCCGCAACCAACGACCGAAGTCGCTTGCAATCTCGAACACTCTGGTCGGCGGAGCCCGCTGTGTCTCGCAGCCCAACCCACTTCCGACCAGCTTCGACAACTGCTCGTCTTGATGACTTCCCAGCCGACGGTTGATCTTCTACCGTAGGCAAGTCGCTCCAAGAGACAAAAATCGTCTCGCGAAGCGAGACGTCTACGATGAGGTTTACGCATGACGATTCACGGCATCGGTACGGACATCATCGAAGTGGTGCGGATCGGTCAGATGATCGAGCGGCACCATGAATTGTTTCTGCATCGCGTGTTTACCGACAACGAGATCAAGTATTGCAGCCGCCATCGTGAGTTCAATCAGAACTACGCCGGGCGATGGGCGGCAAAGGAAGCGGTGATGAAAACCCTCGGCACGGGCTGGGCCAAGGGAGTCAGCTTCCGGGACATCGAGGTGAGCACGCTTCGCAGTGGACAGCCCACGATTGTCCTGCATGGCGGTGCGAAGGAGACCGCGGAGCGATTGGGAATCAGCGATGTGCTGATTTCGATTTCGCACTGCCGCGCCTACGCCACAGCGACGGCCATTGCCGTTCGCGGCTGAAACCCTCGCTCACCAAAGGAGTGAAAAGAGTTTCATTTGTCCACTTTCGCGGTTCGCGCGAGCAGGTCGTGATGCAGGCGGCCAACGTGCCACATGTAGTTGGGGCCGTATCCGGCGTCGCGGCCCCACGAGTTGGACGTCGATTCGCGCAGGTGCTTGATCGCCGTGTTGCGGCGATCCTCAACGACATCGAGCAGGCCGACGTAGAGGTGCGCGTAGAACAGTCGCTTCTCCCGCTCGTCCTTCGACAGGGATGCCTTGTCGATCCGGGTGATCATTTCGTCGCCGGATAGCTTGCCGGCGAACATGGCATACACATCGGGGAACGGTTCGCGGTCGTCTTTTTTGTACTTGAGCAAACCGTCGCGTGCCGTCTTCACGTCGTGCGCCTTGACTTGCGACAGAAATCGCCAGATGCCGTTTTCGCGGTCCACATCGTCGAACGTCGAATACAAATCCCACTGTCGGATCGCGTCCTTGTAACGCTCGGCGTAGAAGTACGCGATGCCCCGCCGCCAGTGCGACGCTTCGGTTTCGGGACGCAGCTCGACCATCTTTTCGTAATCCTGAATGGCTTCGGCGAACTGACCGCGAAAGAACCGCTGGTCGCCGCGTCGCGAATACAAATCGAACGTTTTCGGCGAACGTTCGATGTCGGCGGTCAACTTGCCGATGGCTTCATCAAGCCGCGCGTGCAGCTTTTCCCGTCCGGCGTCCGACAGCACGTCGTCGGCCTTTTCAACCAGCAGATCGGCCGCGCAGGCCGCGACACCGCAGGCCATCCAAGCCATGAACATCATGATCCCGAATCGGCCAAGATGTTTCGCGGCGAGAAAACAGGAAGGCCTGAACATTGGAATCTCCCATGGAAAGGATTTGTTTTACGAACGTGACCTGCTGGCGATCCGGTTCAGTTTCGGCTGGTTCACCCAGATGGTACATTGTTCCCGCCACAGTCGCATCCATGATGAAAACGCATTGGACGACACTCGGTGGCCCACACCACGGGGCTGACATTCCGTCGTGGTGGCAATCGGCGAATCATCGCGCATCGAGTCAGACAACATGAACGTGACACAAATTCGACAGCTCGCCATCGACAGCCGAATTCTTACGGCGAGCCAGGCGGACGAACGCGTGCAACAATGGACAGCGAATGGCGGCTCGACGAACGATGGTGATGGCTTTGCCAGCCGCTTGGTCAGTGAACACGTGCTCACCGATTTCCAAGGGGCCGCACTGCGAGCGGGCATCGCTGGGCCGTACGTGCTCGGACCATATCGAGTGCTGGCCAAGCTGACGGCCGGGCGATTGGGCGACGTTTTCCGGGCGGTCCACGACGAGTTTGAGCAGCCGGTGAGCTTGAAGATTTTCCCCGCAGCCCTGAATCAGAACCCGGAACACGTCGCCCGGCTTGGTCGAGAAGCCCGCGTGTCGATGGAGGTGGATCACCTGCATGTCGTCCGCACCTACCACGTGGGCCGTACGGGCGAGATCACATTCATCGCATTCGAGGAACTTCAGGGCGAGACGCTCGCGCAGCGACTGGCTCGGTTGGGCAAGCTTCCGTTTTTTGAAGCGTGCCAGGTGACGGCTCAGGCCGCGTCGGGTCTCGCCTACCTGCACTCGCAGGACATCATCCACCGCGACATCTGCCCGATGAACCTGTGGGTGACGGCCCACGACTTCGTCAAGATCATGGAATTTGGAGCCGCGCGGGACGCGCTGTCGTATCTCGATTCGCTGACAGGCGAGGAAGGATCGGGGGAGTTGACGCTCAACCAATCCGCCGGCATGGTGCTCGGGCACTACGATTACATGGCCCCCGAACAAGCACAGGACGCACACGCGGCCAACGCGTCGAGCGATTTATATGGGCTGGGCTGCACGCTCTACCACTGCCTGACCGGACACGTGCCATTTCCCGACCGCAATCCCGTGCGGCAAATGTTGCGTCACTCGAATGAACCCGTCAAACCGCCGTCGCAGTTGGTGCCGGACATTCCGCAGGCGGTTGAAGATATTGTGATGAAGTTGCTGGCGAAGCAGCCGAAAGACCGGATCGCATCGGCGGACGAGGTCGCGGTCGCACTCGGGAGAATTGCACCGCTGCCGCCGGGGGCCACGCCCGACAACATCCACCAGGGATTCTTGGACTGGCTGCGAACAACGGCTGGCGAATCATCCGGCGGCATCGTGGAAGTCCCCATCAATCCTGAATTCCAAGAGTTCGCCGATTGGCTGTCCGACAACCCGGTCTGACGCGGCGCGCGGCCTCCTGATCGATCTACAACCACCGTGCCAACCCAGTGGGATGCCCTTCTGAAATTGTTTCGCGAGTCTCGCGAACAGATCGCGCTGGGCGGTGGGCCGCAGGCCATCGAGCGGCAGCACGCCAAGGGACGCCTCACTGCCCGCGAGCGAATCGCCGCGCTCATTGATCCCGACACGAGTTTTGTCGAACTCGGCGGCTGGGCGGCGTGGAACATGTACGCCGACTGGGGTGGAGCTCCGGCGGCAAGCGTTGTCACCGGGATCGCGACCGTGTCCGGCCGGAAATTCATGGTCATCGCCAATGACGCGACCGTGAAGGCGGGCGCGTTCTTTCCAATGACCGTTAAGAAAGTGCTCCGCGCCCAACGGATCGCGATGGACAATCGGCTGCCGTTGATCTACCTCGTCGATTCGTCCGGTGTGTTCCTGCCGTTGCAGGATGAGATTTTTCCAGACGAAGACGATTTCGGGAGAATTTTCCGCAACAACGCGGTGCTGTCGGCGATGGGAGTTCCGCAGATTGCGGCCATCATGGGCAACTGCGTGGCAGGCGGCGGATATCTTCCGGTGCTGTGCGACAAGCTGCTGATGACCGAGGGGTCGGGGCTGTATCTCGCCGGGCCGGCCCTCGTGAAGAGTTCCATTGGTCAGGAGGTGTCGCATGAGGAGCTTGGTGGGGCGCAGATGCATGCGGCGATCAGTGGGACCATCGATTTTCGCGAACCGGACGATCCCACGTGTCTGCGTCGCGTGCGGTCACTGGCTACGATGCTCCCCGCCGATCCACAACAATCGGCAACTTCCGTCTTTCGTCGTCATCCGTCCGTCGAACCGAGTCGCTCCGCCACCGATCTTTACAAAATCGTTTCGACCGATTCGCAGCAGCGCTACGAAGTGCGAGATGTGCTTGACTGCCTGCTCGACGCCGACAATTTCCACGAATACAAGGCCGAATACGGCCAGACGCTCGTGTGCGGCTACGGTCGGCTGGGTGGGTTCGACATCGGCATCGTGGCGACGCAGCATCACCCGGAAAAAACCAACCGGTCGGGATTGCAGTTCGGCGGCGTGATCTATCACGAGAGCGCCGACAAGGCGGCGCGATTCATCATGGATTGCAACCAGTCCTGGCTGCCGATCGTGTTTTTGCAGGATGTGTATGGCTTCATGGTCGGCCGCGACTCGGAACAAACCGGGATCATCCGCGCTGGTGCAAAGCTCGTCAACGCAATCGCCAACAGTCGTGTTCCCAAACTGACTGTGATCCTCGGCGGCAGCTTCGGAGCCGGGCATTACGCACTGTGCGGGAAAGCGTTCGACCCCCGATTCATCTTCGCTTGGCCGACCGCGAAGTACGCTGTGATGGGCTCAAACCAGGCGGCCGACACATTGCTGGAGATCGAAGTCGCCGCACTCCACCGTGCCGGGAAATCTCCCGAGGCCGGCGAACTTGAGCAACTCCGACTGCGGATCGTGTCATCGTACGATCAGCAGTCCGACATCCGTTATGCGGCGGCACGCGAGTGGGTTGATGACATTATCGAGCCCAATGCCATGCGTGTCTCGCTCATTGCCGCGTTGGAAACAGCCACACGCTGCACCGTTGCCGAACCATTTCGGACTGGTGTTTTGCAAGTGTGAAAAGCACGGGACACGCAATCAATTGCGGAATGCATTCATTCCTGTCGGCGATCACAGCGTCCTGCAGGAACGTCGCGGAGAAGAAGGGCTACGGAGCCGTGGTGAGTGCGCTCTTTCGTTGAACAGCGACTGCCACTCGTCGCGAAATGGCGGCGACATCTGGTTTACCAAGGCGATCACACAGA
>JACRIH010000528.1 GCA_016235885.1 Planctomycetales bacterium
ACGCTCGCCAGAGCGTGGGTTTTTCGCGACGTTTCCCACGCTCTTGGCGAGCGTGGCTACCCAGAGATCATTGCGGTTCCACTTACTGTGCAACGCATTGTCTTGGGAACTCCAGGACGATCTGCAGCTCGTGCCTTCGGCCTCGCTGATCTCCTCCCTGCCGTTCGACAGCCTCGCACGGCGTGCGGTTTGTCGCGGTTGTTATTGGTGGGCTTCGCGATGGCATTCGTGCTGCTGCGGAGTGCGATTGCGGAAGAAAAGACCGCAAAGCGACCAGAATCGAGCGATCAAACTGCCTCGGCCGAACCTCGCCCTGCGGAATCCGGATCGCAACTTCTCGTCGAGCCAACGTCGATCTCGCTGCGCGGCGACAACCGCCGGCAACAGGTGCTCGTCGCAAGCTTGAAGGCGGGGCGAGTCTTTGATGCCGCCCGCCAGGCGCTGTTGACGACTGGCGACGAGCGCATTGCCAGGGTCGAGGGAACCGTCGTGGTTGGCATCGCCGACGGAGCGACCGAACTGATCGTGTCCCTGGACGGCCAGACGACGCGCGTGCCGGTGCAGGTGAGTGGCGGCCAGAAGCATCGACCGGTCCACTTTGCCAACGATGTCGTGCCACTGTTTTCCAAATTCGGTTGCAACAGCGGTGGCTGTCATGGCAAGGCGTCGGGACAAAACGGGTTCAAATTGTCGGTGTTCGGGTACGACTCGCAGGCCGATTACGATTCGATTGTGAAAGAGGCTCGCGGCCGGCGATTGTCTCCCGGTGCTCCGAGTCACAGCTTGCTGTTGGCGAAAGCGACCGCCGTCATCCCTCACGGCGGAGGCTTGCGCGTGCCGCGCAGGTCGGCGGATTACGATTTACTGGCGACTTGGATCGTTCAAGGGATGCCGGTGGGTGCCGATGACTCGCCGCGGTTGAAGGAACTTCGCGTGAGTCCGACCGAGCGCGTCCTGTCTCCGAATTCCGATCAACAGATTCTGGCGACTGCGGTGTTCTCCGATGGCAGCCTGCGCGATGTGACGAGCGCGGCGGCCTACACCAGCAACGCGGCCCATGTGGTCGAAGCTGCGGCAGGCGGTTTGGTTCACACCGGGACGGTACCAGGTGAAGCGGCCATCACGGTGAATTACATGGGACAGGTGGCGGCCGTCGCGATCCAAGTGCCGAGGCCCAATGCTCCGGCCGCGTATCCGCAACTGCCGACCAATAATCACATCGACGAACTGGTCTGGGCCAAGCTTCGCAAGGTGGGAGTTGTCCCGTCCGAATTGTGTGACGACGCCACGTTTCTCCGCCGCGTTTACCTCGACACAATCGGGACATTGCCGACCTCGTTGGAAGTGCGAGCGTTTCTTGCCGACAGTGATCCGGCCAAGCGGCAGCGGTGGATCGACAGAGTGCTCGAGCGGAGCGAATACGCGGACCTGTGGGCGTTGAAGTTCGCTGACATTCTGCTGGTCGATCGCATCAAGCTGGGTGAACGCGGTTCGTTCGAGTTGCACCGCTGGCTGCGCGAGCAGTTCGCCACCAACCGGCCTTACGACCAGTGGGTACGGCAGTTGATCACCGCCTCGGGCAATTCGGGACGCGAAGGGCCGGTCAATTTTTACCGGGCGGTTCGGACTCCCGAAGAGCTAACTCGCAACCTCAGCCAGGCGTTCCTCGGCATCCGTTTGGAATGTGCCCAGTGCCACCATCACCCGTTCGAGAAGTGGTCGCAGAAAGATTTCTACGGATTGGCCGGATTCTTCAACGGCCTCGAACGCAAGCCGATTCGTGACGGGCGAGAACTGGTCTTCCACGCCGCCTATCGCGAAATGCGTATCCCGTTCTCGGACCGTCCGGCACCAACACGCACGCTGGATGGCGAGCCGCAGGCCGATCTGACTGCGGTCGATCCGCGAGTCCGCCTGGCCGAATGGATGACCGCGCCGGACAACCCGTGGTTTGCACAACTGGCGGCCAATCGATTGTGGAAACACTACCTCGGTCGCGGGCTGGTCGAACCCGAGGACGATCTGCGGACCACCAACCCACCGACCAACAAGCCGCTGCTGGCGTGGTTGTCCGAGCAAGTGGTGGCTCAGCGTTTCGATTTGAAGGCCGTCTCGCGGCTGATTCTGAACAGTCGCGTGTACCAATTGTCGAGCGTCCCCAACGACACCAACTTTGACGACGAGCAAAACTTTTCGCACTACCGAGTGAAACGTCTGCCGGCCGAAGTGTTGCTGGACGCGATCAGCGAAGTCGCCGGCACGCCGGAAAACTTCCCCGGCCGACCGCTGGGCACGCGAGCCATCTCGCTGTGGGATAACCGCCTGCCGAGTTATTTCCTGGAGATCTTCGGCCGACCCGAACGCAACAGTCCGTGCGAGTGCGGCCGGTCGAGCGAACCGACGATGGCTCAGGCTCTGCATTTGATGAACGCTCCCGAAGTCGAACAAAAACTCGCCAGCAACACCGGCCGGGTGGCTCGCTTGATTGCTTCGCACGCGAAACCGGATGTGCTGATCGAAGAGTTGTGCCTGACTGCGCTGGGCCGGCCGCCGCGAGACAAGGAATTGCAGGTCGGTCGGAAGCTGTTTGCCGAAGCTTCACCACGGCAGGCGGCCGAAGATTATTTGTGGACGCTGTTGAACTCGTACGACTTTCTCTTCATTCAATGACGGGTGGTTCGCATGACGAAGTTTCCCAGCTTTTGTGATCGCATGGATCGTCGCGACTTCTTGCACGCCGGCTCGCTGGCGGGGTTGAGTCTGGCTCAGGTTCTGCAAATGCAGGCGGTCAGTGCCGCCGCGCAGGCCAAGCAGACGAAAGACGTGAACTGCATTTTCATTTTCATCATCGGCGGCATGGCCCATCAGGACATGTGGGATCTCAAGCCCGATGCCCCCGCCGAAATCCGGGGCGACTTCAGCCCGATCAACACCAACGTGCCCGGCTTGCAGGTCTCGGAAATCCTGCCGCACGTCGCCACCGTCGCCGACAAACTGGCGATCCTCCGCAGCATGACGCACGGCGAGTCCGACCACACGGCCGGCTACCACGTGATGATGACCGGCATGCATCCCGGTACGGGGGCCGCGTTCAACCGCGCGATCAAGGACAACAATGTGCATCCGGCACTCGGTTCGACGGTCGCCAAATTGGGACGCCACTCCAGTTCGCTCCCCGCGTACATCTCGGTCCCCAATTTGTTGAACAGCGGCGGGCCAGCCTTTCTGGGCGCGAGTTGTGCGCCGTTCGTGATCGAAGACGATCCCGCTTCGCCCGACTTTTCGGTCCGCGACATCGTGTTGCCTGATGGCGTCACCAACCCGCGCAGCCTGCGGCGACAAGCGGCTCTGCGCGAAGTGAACCGACTGGATCGCTCAGCCGAACGTGTCAGCAAAGATGTGCAATTTCTCGACACGTTTTATGAGAAGGCGTACAACCTGATGACCTCCGCCGAGGCCAAAGCCGCCTTCGACATCAGCCGCGAAAGTGACTCTGTGCGCGAAGAGTACGGCGCGACGAGCCTCGGCCAATGCTGCCTGCTGTCTCGTCGGCTGGTCGAAGCGGGTTGCCGGTTTGTCAGTATCGAGAACGGTCACTGGGACACGCACCGTAAAAACACGTCGAGCCTCCGCGACCTGCTCGTCCCCAGCCTCGACCGAGCACTCGCCGCGTTAATTCGCGATCTCGATCGGCGCGGGATGCTGGATTCGACGCTGGTAGTTCTGACCACCGAGTTTGGTCGCACCCCGCGCATCAACCAGATGGCGGGCCGCGACCACTGGCCTCCCGCATTTTCCATCGTCATGGCAGGGGGCGGTTTGAAAACCGGTCAAGTCGTGGGAGCCACCGATAAGCAAGCGGCCTACGTCGTTGATCGTCCGATCCAGCCCACCGACATGGCGGCCACGGTACTCAGCGTATTGGGCATCGACCCCGGCACGATTCTCCACACTCCCGTCGGCCGCCCCGTGGAAGTCGCCGGCGGCGGCAAGCCCATCACCGAGTTGCTTTGAGTAGGTCAGCCCTTCCAGGCTGACTCGATGCGCGATCGACGACTATTGAACATTTGCGTCAGGCGGGAAAGCCTGACCTACAGGTTTTGACATGTACCGTCTGACATTCCTTTGTCTGTTCATGCTTGCCTTCGTGCCGACCAGCGTGCGCGCTCAGCAAGTCCCGACCGATCCAACCAGCACACACATCTTTCCGGCCGGCGGACGTCGCGGCACGAGCGTGCCGGTGCGAGTCGGTGGTGAGTGCCTGCCGCCACGAACTCATTGGCAACTCTTTGGCGAAGGCGTCACCGCGCCGCCGATTCTCGGCGAACGAGCCGTCTCACGCGATGAACCGTCGCCGCGACGCAAGCCTCAGGAAATTCAGGTCACGTATCCCAAAGAGTGGCAGTCGACGATCGAGATCGCCGACGACGCCCCACTGGGTTCAAAGTATTGGCGACTGAGTTGTGCTCGCGGCGGCACCGGCGCGCGGCCGTTTGTAGTCGGCGACATGCCAGAATTCATCGAGACCGAACCGAACTCGCAACCGGCGACTGCCGAATCGCTGACGCTACCGGTGACACTCAACGGTCAGATCTCCGGCGAACGGGACATGGATTATTTTCGATTCACAGCACAGGCCGGAGAGATCATTTCGGCCGACGTGATGGCTGCGCGGCTGGGTTCGCCGTTGGAGGCGCTCGTCGAAATCCACGATGCCAGCGGAGAACGTTTGCCAGTTCAAGAAGCCCGCGCCGGTTGCGATCCCGTGCTGGCTTTTCGCGTGCCGACTACCGGTGAGTACCGACTGATCGTGACCAACCTCACCTATCGCGGCGGTCCCGATCACGTCTACCGCATCACGCTTTCGGCAGCACCGCACGTGATGGCCGCCTTTCCCTCCGGTTGGCAAGCCGGTCAATCTCGCGAGTTGGAATTGTTCACTTTGACGGGAGCGAGCACGCCAGAAGTGTTTCGTCACACGCTCGCCTTTCCGATGGACAAACATGGCGAGTTCAATTTCCATCGCGCCGGCAACGCCAACCCGCTGTCGCTCGACGCGGGCGATGTGCCAGAAGTCGTCGAGCAAGAACCCAACGACGCGACGACTGTGGCTCAAGAAGTGAGTTGGCCGACGACAATCAATGGCCGATTCGCAACGGCCGCTGACGAAGACTGGTTCGCGTTCACCGCACGTCAAGGCGTGCTCTTCGCCATCGACTGCAAACCGTTTCCGCGAGACACCGCCGCGCTGCCGGTGCTGACTGTCACCGACGAGGCGGGCAAAACTCTGGCGCAGAGCAGTGCCGTGACCGACACCGAACGGATCGCACGCCTCGAATGGCGTGCCCCGGCGGATGGCCGCTTTCGGTTGCGCATTCGCGATCTCCAACAGCACGCGCGCGGCGGTTGGGATTTCATCTATCGACTGTCGCTGCGTGAGGCGGTCCCCGATTTCACACTCAGCCTGCCGGTCGATGCGTTCAATTGTCTGCAGGGCGCCAAGGCGGATCTCGACTTGCAGGTCCGTCGCCACGGCGGCTTTTCCGATCCCATTGATTTGACAGTCGAAGGACTGCCAGCCGGCGTGACGGTCGAACCGAAACAAGTTCCCGCCGGCGCGGCAACGGTGAAGCTGGCATTCACAGTGGAACCCGATGTCCGCTCAGCCGCCAGTACGTTGCGGATCAACGGACGGGCGATGATCGCTGGGAAGCCGGTCGATCGCGTGACGCAAACCCGCCATCTGGGCCGCGACGCTGACGGCGTAACGATCGGTTCGCCGATGCTCGACCACGTGCAGCTCACGGTGCAGCACAAGCCGACCTTCAAACTGCATTGCAACGAGGCCTATCAATACGCCTATCGCGGCACGTTGTATCCGTATTTAATGGAGGTCGAACGGCTCGACGGCTTCGATGGCCCGATCACGCTGCAAATGGCCGACCGTCAGAACAAGGACCTCGACAGTATTGAAATTCGCGAACTGACCATCCCGCCCGGCCAGTCACAGGTCATGCTGCCGATTTACCTGCCGGAAACAATGCACATCAACGTGCAGGCCCATTCCAACGTCTACGCCCAGGGCTTCGTGACGTTCAAAGATCGCTGGGGCGATGAGCAATCGCAGTTGGTCGTCTCGACGATGCGCTGCATGATCCGCACACTGCCGCCGGTCGCCAAACTCAAGTCCGTCGAACGCGAGGTCGTTTGGCAGAGCGATGGCTCCGTGGAATGCCGCCTGGTCTTGGATCGCACCGCAAATTTCTCCGGTTCGATGCGAGTCGAACTCACTAACCCACCATTGAGCTCCCAATTCACGGCTGAGCCGGTGACCATCCGCGAAGGTCAAAGCACGGCCACCCTGACCGTGCGACACCACAGCGGCGGCTCGCCGTCCGTTGCCGTCCTGCGGTTTCGCGGCGTCGGCGACTTGAGCGACGGTGCCCAGGTGGTGAGCGAAGCCACGGTCATCGTGAAATAACGGCTCGGGAACTGAACGGGGTCGGGAGTCCTTTTCGGAGCAGCGGCGGACCGTCGAACCATGCATTACGTTTTTGTTCGCCGCTCCGAAAAAGACTCCCGCCCCCCTCGCTGTGCCGGCTACGAGGAAGTCGCCATTGCCTGCAACTCGTCCGGCTGGATGTTGAAGCGCTCGATCAGCCGATACAGCGACCGGCGCGTGACTCCGAGTGCTCGGGCGGCGCGCGACTTGTTCCCTTTCTCGCGGCGCAGGATATCGACCACGTGCGCTCGCTCGACTGAATCCAGATCGTCCGACGCAACCATCGCGACCGGAGCGCCGGCCGAATTGCGTGGCGGTTCGGTCACTTCGCGAGGCAGGTCGAGCAGACGGATCAGGCCGTCATCGGCCAGGATTTTCGCTCGTTCGAGGGCGTTGATGAGCTGCCGCACGTTGCCCGGCCAATGATAACGTCCGAGAACCTGCTTGGCCTCGGGTTCAATCTGCCAGTCGGAACCCAGAAAGTGGTCGACCAACAGCGGAACGTCACCCTGTCGTTGACGCAGTGGAGGCAGTTCCAGGGACATCACATTGATGCGGTAGAACAGGTCTTCGCGGAACCGGTTGGCCTGGACTTCGTTCGCCAGATTGCGATTCGTCGCGGCGATGATGCGGACGTTGACGCGACGCTCCTTGAGCGAGCCGACGCGGCGCATCGAGCCATCTTCCAGCACGCGCAGCAGTTTGGCTTGCAGTGACGGGGCAAGTTCGCCGATCTCGTCGATAAACAGCGTGCCGCCGTCCGCGACTTCGAACAGACCAGACTTGGCCGCGACAGCGCCGGTGAACGAGCCTTTCTCGTGGCCAAACAATTCGCTCTCCAGCAGATTCTCCGGCAGTGCCGCGCAGTTGATGACGACAAACGGTTTGTCCGCGCGTGTGCTCGCGCGTTGCAGTGCCCGGGCGACCAGTTCCTTCCCCGTGCCGCTTTCGCCCTGAATCAGAATGGCCTTGTCGGTGGGTCCGGCGCGGTCAATCAAACGGAACACGTCGCGCATCGCCGCCGACTGGCCCAGCATGTCGCCCGACGTTCGCTCGCGCTGCAACAGTTCCTTGAGTTGCAGATTCTCCTTGCGAAGCGAGGCCGTTTCGAATGCCTTTTGACAGATCAGTTCCAGCTCGGTCAGCGGAAACGGCTTGAGCAGGTAATCGAACGCGCCGTTCTTCATGGCTTCGACGGCGGTTTCAATCGTCCCCTCACCGGTCAGCATGACCACCTCGGTTTCCGGGCTGAGTGCCTTCACCTGTTTCAGCAACTCAATCCCGGAGACACCCGGCATGCGCAGGTCGAACACCCCGACGTGGAATTGTTTGCGCGAACACAGATCGAGGGCCGCTTCGGCATGCGGTGCTTCGCTGACGTGGTAGCCCTTCTTCGTGAACCACCGCGCCACAATCTGACGAAATTCGGAGTCGTCCTCGACCACCAGCAAATCCACATCTTCCGGCCGTGACATGTTTCACCGTCTCCTGCGACCAGAACCGCCCCTCTGGCGACCCTGGTCGCGAAGTCGATTCTGCAAAACAATAATGATGCTAGCGTCCGCCATTGGCCCACGCCACGTGCTCGCTCCGGTGGTCCCGAATCCACACCGCCGCCGTGAATTCGCAATTTCTGTTCCGTCCCAACGCCGTCTGAGCTTGTTGATTAAATGTGGTCCCGACACTCCGTGGCGGGACATTGTTGTGGACACCCCGCAGGGCAACGCCGTTAAGGATTTTGGATGCCGAAAAACGTGACGAATTGGGCGTAGCCGAAATCGTCAGATTTCGGAGGGCTCGCACAGCGGGTTGCCAACGCTTACGATCGAGCCTGACACCTAGAGCGGTTCCAGGCTGGCTGTACCGGAACTCGTGAGAGTTCCGAATTGAAATCTCACGATGTTCATCTACCTTTCGCCGCTACATCCGAATTGGAACCGCTCTAACTCGAAGCGTAAGCGAGGAAGTACCGCCGGCCCTCGCTTCGGGTTGTTAGGCCCGTTCGCACCGTGTCCGCCAGCCGCCTCGGCGTGCGGTTTCGCCCAACTATGTGTCGGCCTGGTTCACCGAGTTGAACACGCCGCACACTTCATCAAGCCAGACGTGATTCCACGATTCAGCCACGCCACGTCCGACCACACCGTTGCCAAAGAATCTTGTCGATCCGCCCGGGAATTGCAGTCACCGGTGATCGGCCGCTCCAGCAGAGGCAATTCGTCACCGCATCGGCCGCTGTATCAAACACGTCATTCCCCGAAATGCTCAAGAACAAAGGTGCTGTCATGAAACGACCAACAATTCTGTCGCTGACGTTGATTGCGGTGATCGTGGTCATCGCTGGGCTGAACTCCGGTGCGAGAAATGGCATCGGCAATGAACAAGCTGCCAAGGGTCCCAAGATTTCGGACAAACTGGGTCTCCAAGAATTCATGCACCGCAAGCTCGACTTGTCTCAAGACGTCCTCGAAGGCTTGGTCACCGAAAACTTCGAGAAGATCCAGAAGAACGCGGCCGCGATGCTGGTCCTCAGCAAGGCCGAAGAGTGGCAGGTCAGCAACGACATGCTGTATCGTCAGCACAGCAGTGAATTCCAGCGCGTCCTCAAGCAAATGGAAAAGAGCGCGAAGGACAAGAGCATCGACGGCTCCTCGCTGGCTTTCGTCCAGATGACGATGAACTGCATCGAATGCCACCGGTTTGTGCGCGACAAGATGATTGCGGATCGGAAACAGTAAACTGCTGGTCGTTTCAAGATCATCCGGACAGCCTCCCGGGCGAACCCCAGAAAGTACAAGCTTCAATTGTCTCGCCCGACCTGCTGTCCACCCGAAGTGGCCGCCTTCGACGGCGAGCCACCGTCCTCACTGGCGCGATTTGTTGACCCGGCCATCGCTGTGCTGTGTGTCGTGGCGATCTTTGTTCATTTGGGACTGCGATTTGGTGGCGGTGAAGCGTGGGGCAGCATCCCCCTGTTCGTCGCGATGGGGCTGGGTGGGTTGCCGGTCGTGTGGAAATTGCTGCAACGGTTGATTCGATTTGAGTTCGGCTCGGACCTGATCGCCGGAGTTTCGATCGTCACGTCGGTGCTTTTGGAAGAGTACCTCGCCGGAACGATCGTGGTTCTCATGGTGTCCGGTGGGGAGACGATTGAGAGCTATGCAGTGCAGAGCGCGTCGTCGGTCTTGCGGGCACTCGCGCGGAGAATGCCGTCGAATGCGCATCGACGAGTTGCCGGACAGGTCAGCGACGTGGCGCTGGATGACATTGCCATCGACGACGTGTTGGTCCTCTTTCCGCACGAAATCTGCCCGGCGGATGGTGTGGTACTCGAAGGGCACGGGGTGATGGACGAATCGTTCCTCACCGGCGAACCCTATCAAATGTCGAAGACGCCCGGCACCGAAGTCATCTCCGGCGCGCTGAATGGTGAGTCGGCGATCACGTTTCGCGCGACGCGACGACCGGTCGATTCGCGATACGCTCAGATCATGCGGGTGATGGCCATTTCACAACAGACGCGGCCGCGCATGCGGCGGCTGGCCGATCAGCTTGGTGCCTGGTACACACCCCTTGCGCTGGCTATCGGCGTTGTGGCCTGGTTCCTGACGGGAAGCTGGCATCGCTTTCTGGCGGTGATCATCACGGCGACCCCCTGCCCACTGCTGATTGCGATTCCCGTGGCGATCATCGGCGCCATTTCGTTGTCTGCTCGCCGGGGGATCATCATCAAAAATCCAGCGGTCCTCGAACAGGCGGGCCTTTGCCAGACGATCATTTTCGACAAGACCGGCACCCTGACGTACGGTCAGCCGCGACTGACGGAGGAACTCGCCGCGCCCGGCTTCGCGGCCCCGGAGGTGCTCTCGCTCGTGGCGAGTGTCGAGCGGTACTCGAAGCATCCTCTGGCCACGGCCATTCAACGCCGGGCGTCAGACTCCGGCGTGTCGTTGTCCGAGGCGTCGCAGATCAGCGAACCACCGGGGCAGGGGCTGACGGGTTTTGTCAACGGCCGAGCCGTGCAGATCACCAGTCGCAATCAACTGGCCGAGAGCCACCGCGATGCGGTCGCGTTGCTACCGCCCATTGCCAGCGGTTTGGAGTGTGTCGTTCTGGTGGACGACAAGTACGCGGCGACGTACCGGTTTCGTGACGAACCGCGAGTCGACGGACAATCGTTCATCGGACACTTGTCGCCGCGACATCAAGTGCGGCGCGTGCTGATCGTGTCGGGCGATCGCGAATCGGAAGTGCGTTACCTGGCCGAGCGAGTCGGCGTGAAAGAGATTTACTCGCAACAAAGTCCCGAAGACAAACTCAACCTGGTCCGTCGTGAAATGACCCTCGCGCCCACATTGTTTGTCGGCGACGGGATCAACGACGCTCCGGCCCTCGCAACGGCGACGGTCGGCCTGGCGTTTGGTTCGGCGAGCGACATCACCAGCGAAGCAGCCGGAGCTGTCATCCTGGAGAATTCGCTGGGCAAGATCGACGAGTTCCTGCACATCAGCCGTCGGATGCGGACCATCGCGCTGCAAAGTGCTCTCGGCGGAATCGCTGTCAGTCTGCTGGGAATGGTCTTGGCCGCCCTGGGGTACGTGCCCCCCGTTGGCGGCGCGATCCTGCAAGAAGTGATCGATCTGATCGCCGTGCTCAACGCCGTGAGAGTGGCCTGGCCCCCGGCGTTGCTGACTGACTTTTCAGAAGTGACGGTCTGACGTGAACCCGGCCAGTATTGGCAGGCACACTGGCAGCATTTCATTTCGCAATGCCAGCCCAATCGCAGCGAACCAGACGACCATCAGGGCGTGTCAGGAGGTCTGCTGACACACGGTCGGAGAGGTGATATAAGCCTCCGGGGCCGATTCTCATTCCAAGCGACAGAACAACATGGCCACTGAACTTGCCAAGCAATACGAACCGAAATCTGTGCAGCCGAAATGGTTGAGCACCTGGGCCGACCGCGGCTATTTCGACGCGAATCCGAATCCCGGCAAGCCGCCGCACACGATCATGATTCCGTTGCCGAACGTGACCGGTGCGCTGCACATGGGGCACGCCCTCAACGGCACGTTGCAGGATGTGCTGACTCGGTGGCGGAGAATGCAGGGATACGAAGCTCTCTGGATGCCCGGCACCGATCACGCGGGGATCGCCACGCAGGCGGTGGTCGAACGGCGGATGCTGGAAGAGGAAAAACTGACGCGCCACGACATCGGTCGCGAAGCGCTCGTCGAACGCATTTGGAAATGGAAGGACCAGTACGAGGCCCGCATTCTCAGCCAGCTTCGGTCGCTGGGGGCAAGCTGCGACTGGCGCCGAACGCGATTCACTCTCGACGAAGTCTGCTCGAAGGCGGTGCGGCGGACCTTCTTCAATCTGTTCAAAGACGGCTTGATTTACCGGGGCAAACGGCTGGTGAACTGGGACACGTTCCTGCAAACCGCCGTGGCCGATGACGAAGTGTTTCATGAAACGGTGAAGGGACACTTCTGGACGTTCACGTATCCGGTGGTTGGCTCGAACGAGACCATCGCGTTCTCGACCACGCGCCCGGAAACGATGCTGGGTGACACGGCCGTCGCCGTGCATCCGCAGGACGAGCGGTACAAGCACTTGATCGGAAAGCTGGTCCGAATCCCGCTGAATGGCCGCGAGATCCCGATCGTCGCCGACCCGATACTCGTCGACCGCAACCTCGGCACGGGCGTGGTGAAAGTGACGCCAGCTCACGATCCCAACGACTACGCCTGCGGCCAGCGGCACAAGATGACGCCGATCAACATCCTCAACCCCGACGGCACGCTGAACGAAAACGCCGGCCGGTGGCAGGGCCTCGACCGTTACGAAGCTCGCAGGCAAGTCGTCGCCGAAATGGAGAATCTGGGACACCTGATCAAGGTCGAGGAACGCGACATCGAGATGGCGCACAGCGACCGCTCGAAGACGCCGATCGAACCGTACCTGTCCGACCAATGGTTCGTGAAAATGGACACGCTGGCCGAAAACGCGATGAACGCCGTGCGCGACGGCCGCGTGAAATTTCATCCGCCGCGGTACACGAAGACGTATCTCGACTGGCTGGGTGAGAAGCGAGACTGGTGCATCAGCCGCCAGTTGTGGTGGGGACACAGGATTCCGGTGTGGACTGGAGTGTGTGCCGGATTCCAGCCGGAGTTTGCGGAGTTTCTCAAGCGAGTCGACGATTGGCGACGTCAGGGACGAATCGCCGATATTGAGAGAAACTACAGTGAGCTCGTTAGTGAAGCGAATCAAGTTCAGCGGGAGGGATTTGCCCCATGGCAAATCTGTGTGCGGGACGAGACGGATCGTGAAGTAATTGACGAACTTGAACGTCATGGGCTAAAGCAAGACCCCGACGTTCTCGACACATGGTTCAGTTCCGCCCTTTGGCCGCACGCGACGCTTGGCTGGCCGGACACTGAAAACGATCCGCCACTGAACCCACCATCCACCATCCACCATCCACCATCCACCACGAACACCGTTCTCAACTACTTCTACCCTGGCAACGTGCTCGTCACGTCGCGAGACATCATCACGCTTTGGGTGGCCCGCATGGTCATCATGGGGTTGTACAACCGGGGAGACGTTCCGTTCCGGCATGTTCACGTGCATCCGAAAATCCTCGACGGATTTGGACAGACGATGTCCAAGTCGAAGGGGAACGGCGTGGACCCGATCGACCTGATCGACAAGTACGGAGTGGATGCCGTGCGGTTCACGATGACGTCGCTGGCGGGAGAGAATCAGGACGTGCGCTTGCCGGTCGGGTACGAGTGCCCGCACTGCGGCGAAGTGATCCCGCAGACTCTGGAACATCAAAAGGCCACTCCGTCCGGCGGAGCGAAGCCGCGCGCCAAATGTGCCAAGTGCAAAAAGGATTCGCAGTACTCCAGCCCGTGGTTCAGCCCCGATGAGGGCGAACCGGTGGCCCGCGTGGTCAGCGAGCGGTTCGAGATCGGCAGGAATTTCTGCAACAAACTGTGGAACGCCGCCCGGTTCGCGATGATGAATCTCGTGCCGATGGAACCGGCATCGACCGAGGCGAGCGGGGGGCGTCAGCCCCCCGGTAGTGTGGCCGCGCCGCCGACTGAACCGGAGGGCTTACGCCCCCCGCTCGCCAAATCGCTGGGAGGTTACACGCCGGGCGAAGTGACGGACGCGGACCTGATGCTGGAAGACCGCTGGATTCTCAGCCGGCTCTCGACCACGGCGACGCAGGTCACGCAGATGCTAGACGGCTACCATTTCGACACGGCCACGCGGGCGATTCGCGATTTCACGTGGAATGAGTTCTGCGACTGGTATCTCGAAATGATCAAGCCGCGACTGCGCGATGAAACCCTTCGCCCGGCGGCGCAGCGCATGCTGGCGGGAGTGCTCGACACGCTGTTGCGATTGCTGTCGCCCTTCACACCGTTCATCGCCGAGGAACTGTGGCAGCGGCTGGGTGAAATCGCTCCAACTCGCGGATTGTTGACACCTCAACCCGCCGCAGAGGCCGCGATGATCGCCCCGTGGCCTGTGCTGCCGGCGGCTTGGCGCGACGAGCAGTTGGAATCGCGGTTCGAGCGGTTGCAGGAAACGATCAACGCCGTGCGCAACGTGCGCGCGGTGTACGGCATCGCTTCGGGAATCGAACTCTCGCTGCACGTGAAATGCGGGGACGAAGTGGCCTCGCAGTTTCAGGGGGTGGCGGGGCAGTTCGAGAACCTTGCGAAAACCGTCTTGAAAGCGGCCGGGGTCCACGTCGAGCGACCGAAGGGAGCCGCCACGTTCTCCCTCTCCGATTCCGATGGCTTTATCCCACTCGAAGGAATCATCAATCGCGAAGCCGAAATCGGCCGCCAGAAAAAAGAAGCCGACAAGCTGCGCGGCTTCATCTCCGGCAACGAGAAGAAGTTGACCAACGAAAGTTTCGTGTCGAAGGCACCGCCGGATGTGGTCGCCCAGGTGCGAGAATCGCTCGCCGGATTGCGGAAACAACGGGAGAGCATCGAGGCGGTCATCCAGCAACTGAGCGACGGGTGACGAAGAAGCGTAGTCCGGGCCCCTTGGTCCGGACGAAGTCGCCTGCGAACAGACTCGTCCGGACCAAGGGGTCCGGACTACGTCGTCGCTACGTTGCCGCGCGAACGCTCTTCACTTTCGCGACGTATTGCTCAGCGAGGCCGCGGATGCGGGCCATGTCTCCGGCTTGCACAGCCGATTGCTCGACGAGCGCACTGCCCAGTCCCACCGCGCACGCTCCCGCCTTGAAGAACGCGGCGATCGTGTCGAGGTTGACGCCCCCCGTTGGCAGCATGCGAACCTGCGGCAGCGGGCCGCGGAGCACCTTGAGGTAGTCGGGGCCGACGACGTCCGCCGGGAAGATCTTGATCACGTCGGCTCCGGCCTGCCACGCGGTGACGACTTCGGTCGGCGTGAACGCACCGGGCATCACCAGCTTGTCGTAGCGATGACAGAGTTGGATCACGTCCACGTTGACTGTCGGGGCGACGATGAATTCGGCTCCGGCGAGAAGTGCCGCCCGCGCGGTTTCGGGATCGAGCACCGTTCCCGCGCCGAGCAGAATCTTGTTGCCGAGTTCGCGCCGCACGGCGGCGATGATGTCGAGCACGCCGGGGACTGTGAACGTCACTTCGATCACATCGATGCCCCCTTCGTACAACGCGCGGGCGACTGAGACGAGTTGCTCGCTCGATGTGGAACGGATGATCGCGACGATTCCACTTTGCAAAACTCGGGAGAGGTCTTCGTGTCGGCTCATGGGGCAGCTCGGTGCTGGGTCAATGGTGTCTTGGGAACTCGTATGCGATTGCAAATCTCACGCACGGGATTTCAATGGCGGCATGATAGCCGTTGTGGACACCGCTGAAAAACCAGCGGGAATCGCCTCCCGCGCAGCGGCGCAGGCACCGCACTTTGGGCCTTGTCGCAAATTCAATTCCGGCAGATAATGCCGCCCGGAGACGTGTCACGAGATGACGAAAGACCCGAGTGTTTTATTGCTGCCGGTCGCGGTCACGGTGCTGTTGCTGGCTGCGCTGGTGTGGCTGGTGTGGAAAGTTCGTTCCTGGTGGCGCGAAGATGCCAACGATGCCGGGACGGATCACGAAATCCTCGCCCAGTATCGTGAAATGCATCTCCGGGGTGAGTTATCCGAGGAAGAATACCGATCCATCAAACGTCAGATGGCGGCGCGAATGGGAATGGTTCCCGATCTGCCACGGAGCACCCGGAAGCGAATGACCGAATCGGCAGCGACGGCCGATTCGGGTAATCACGTGGAAGCGACTCCCACAGCGGACGACGAGGAACCGGACGACGGACAAGGATGAAGCGTAGTGGGACGGATTCCCTTGGCGATTTCGGCGGAATGCGGTTTGCTCCCCAAGGCGGAGCCAACCCACCGGCCCCTTCGGGACCGGGCGACATTCGTCGGTGTCCAAGACCTGACGGGCTGCGGGCACCCAGAGAAGGGATGACGAGAACTGATGCCAACCGGAAAAGATTTCACCACAGGAAGTCGCAGCACCACCGGAAAGAAAAACGCCAACTGTTCCTTCTGCCGCAAGAGCTACCGCGAGGTGGGCCCGCTGGTGGAAGGGCCGGGTGATGTTTACATCTGCGGCGAATGCATCGAACTGTGCCAGTCGATCCTCGACCAGGAACGCCGCCGTCGCGGTTCGTCGCGCCCGTTGTTCAATCGCGTCCCCACGCCCCGCGAGATCGTGCAACATCTCGACGCGTACGTTGTCGGTCAGACGCAGACCAAGAAGATGCTGGCCGTCGCCGTCCACAATCATTACAAGCGGTTGATGCTCACCGCCGACGCCGACAACGAGGTCGAAGTCGAAAAGTCGAACATCCTTTTGATCGGTCCGACCGGCTGCGGCAAGACGCTGCTCGCCCGGACGCTGGCGAAGGCGTTGCAGGTTCCGTTCGCGATCGGCGATGCGACCACGCTCACCGAAGCCGGCTACGTTGGCGAGGATGTCGAAAACCTGCTGCTCAAATTGCTCCACGCGGCCGACTTCGACATCGAATCGGCTCAGCGCGGGATCATCTTCATCGACGAAATCGACAAGATCGGGAAGACGAGTCAAAACGTCTCGATCACCCGCGATGTGTCCGGTGAAGGCGTGCAGCAGGCGCTGCTGAAAATGCTCGAAGGGACGATCGCCAACGTACCACCTCAGGGGGGTCGCAAGCATCCCGAACAGCAATACATCCAGATGGACACGACGAACATCCTGTTCATCTGCGGTGGGACGTTTGTCGGGCTGGAACAGATCATCGCCCAGCGTCAGGGACGGAAAATGATCGGCTTCGGCAGCGAAGGACACAGCCCGAAGGAAGAACGGCGGCGCGGTGAACTGCTCGTCCAGACCACGGTGGACGATATCATTGAATTTGGGATGATCCCCGAACTCGTCGGTCGGTTGCCCGTGCTGAGTGCGCTCGCCCCGCTGAGCGAAGACGATCTGATTCACATCCTCACCGAACCTCGCAACGCCCTCGTGAAGCAATTCCAGAAGTTCTTCGAACTGGAGAACTGCGAACTCGAATTCACTCCCGATGGTCTCCGCGAAATCGCCCGGATCGCAAAAGCGAAAGACACCGGAGCACGCGGACTGCGAAGCGTGATCGAGGGCTTCATGTTCGATATCATGTTCGAGTTGCCCGAACTGACCGCGGGCGGCAAGTTCGTGGTGACCCCCGCCGTGGTGCGTGGCGAACAGAAACTCTTCGTCCACGACGGCTCGGCTGCGGCCTGAATTCAAAAACGATCCTGCGGGAAACAGGCGAACGGGGGGCGATTGCCCCCCGTTTTTGTTTTGTTGGTTGACCATGTCCCACACCGACGACGACCTCAGCCAGTACGACTACGATTTGCCGGACGACCTCATCGCCCGACATCCTCCAGCCGAACGCACGGCATCGCGGTTGATGGTCCTCAGGCGCGAAAGCCAAACCGTCGAGCATTGGTCCATCCGCGACCTGCCGAAGCTGCTGCGTGCCGGCGACTGCCTCGTGCTGAATGACACGCGGGTGATCCCGGCGAGGTTGCTTGGTCACCGCGCCGCCACTGGGGCGACATGGGAAGGGTTGTATCTCGGCGCGACGGAGCGGGGGGAATGGCAGTTCATCGGCCAGACGCGCGGCAAGCTGCGACCGGGAGAGGAAATCATTTTGCATCCTGCTCACCAGCCCGATTCGCCGCGACGGTTCAAGCTGCGCCTGCTCGAACGCGACGCCGAGGGTCAATGGACCGCCGCGCCCGAATTGCCGGGCGACCCGCTCGCCGTCCTCGGCGACTTCGGCACGGTTCCACTTCCGCCGTACCTCGGCCGCGACCTCGCCGACGCCTCCGACTGGGACCGTTATCAAACCACGTTCGCCCGACGACCGGGAGCGGTCGCCGCCCCGACCGCGGGATTACATTTCACTCCCGAGTTGCTGGACGAATGCCGCGTCGCCGGAGTCGGTACGGCATTCGTCACGTTGCACGTCGGCGTCGGCACATTTCGGCCGATTGCCGTTGATCGGCTGAGTGATCACTGCATGCACTCGGAATGGTGTGACGTTCCCGAGTCGACGATCGCGGCACTTCACGCCACGCGGCAACGCGGTGGCCGAATCGTGGCCGTCGGCACCACGTCGGTCCGCAGCCTGGAGTCGGCCTCCAGTGAGGGCGAACTCCGGCCGTGGTCTGGCAGCACCGACATCTTCATCCGCCCGCCGTACCGCATTCGGTCGGTCGATGCCCTGCTGACCAACTTCCATCTCCCCCGCTCGACGTTGCTGGTGCTCGTGAGCACTTTTGCCGGGACCGACTTCATCCGCCGCGCCTATTCCCTCGCCGTAAACGAACGCTACCGGTTCTACAGTTACGGTGATGCCATGCTGATCGTCTAAATCCGGCAGGTTCCCAAAAGTCCGCCCCAACTACCCAGTTTTTCTTTGACCGCAGTAAGGCCAACGGGTAGCATCCCACAGCAACCGCCATCGCATGGCACGGACGGGGCGGCTTTGCAGTCAGGGAGCGATGGGACAGATTGTGGCGATTTTTTAGAGAATTCGGATCCTGACATGAAGAAGACTCCTCAGATTGTGCTTGTCGCCTGTCTGCTTGTTGCAGTTCTTGCCTCATCGCGGGTATCAGCGCAGACGACATCGCAGGCGCTGACGATCACGACGCGAAAGCTGTCCACGCCGGTAGCTCTCAATTTCAGTTCAACCCTCAATCCGAACCCTCTCAACACAGCCACCACGGCATCGATGAACGCCACGCTGGCGACAGCACACCAGAAGGCCCGCGAGTCGACCTTGCTCGGAATCTATTATCTGCGATCGAACCAAACCAACATTTTGGCGGGCAACGACGCGATCTACAACGACGTGTTTGGATCGTACTACGACAAGAACAACGATTTCTTCAAGCAGCAGATTTACTTGATCGACAATACGCATTTCCTGCAGGTCCATAACACGTACGCGAGCATTCGGACGCAACTGGACAATCCCGTGACGTTCAACGGCGGAGCTCAACTCAATCCAGCCTCCCTGACGGCCGCCGATGCCGCCAGTACAGCGGTTTTTGGCAACACGTATGGGTGGCGGCACTGGGGGTTCTCGAACACGGGCGATCCGGGCGTCAGTCCTGCCGGAGTGAGTCCGGGAACGCAACTCCGTTGGATGGACGACAACGATCCGGTCCTCGGATCGCGGTTCTACAGCGAGAAACTTGACATTTACGGGTTGCCCAACAATCCGAGTCAACAATACGTGGGGAATGTGTTCTTCACCGAAATGGAACGTCCGAGTGATCGCTATGGTCTTGGCACAACCCCGCCGGCCGGGACACTGTCCAAGACGGAGTTGAACCGCGAACAGATGCTGATCGCTTCCTTTTCCGAGTTCCGGACAGGCTTCACGAATCCGAACATTCCCGTTGGTCCGCCGGTCGTGATCACGCAAGGCGGTGCATTCTATGGGCTGCGAGCCATGGAACGATTTAGCCAACCCAACGGCTCGCCGAACTTTTACGATGCCTATGACGCCGAGAATTTTGGCCGGTTCATTAAACGGCTGGCGGAGATTGGACTGGATGACGTGCGCAAGTTGCCGCCGTTGAATAAGAACGCCCAGTTTCGACCGATCGTGCTGGCTCCGGCCACTGGTTCGTGATGGAGGCAGGAGACAGGATGTCGCGGATGTGCTTGATGCTGTGCCGGCTGTGTCTGGCCTCGTGGTTCGGTGCGGGAATACTGTTCCTCTGTGTCGTGCTTGGCTTGCGGAACTCGTCGCTGTTCAGTGACGAGGTGCGGTTCAACCACCCGCGAGTTTTGTTTCCGCCGTACTATTCCCTGGAACTGTCGCTGCTGCTCGTGGCGACCTTGGCGGCTTGGCTGACTGTCAAAACAAACACGACCGCGACTGGGCGCAAGAGCCTCGTCGCGGTCGCCGTGTTTTCCACGGTCGCACTGGCAGGCGCGCTGATCGATTACGTCACCGTCTACCGCCCACTCGCGGCGATGCTGGAGTCGCAGGTACTCACTCAGCAATTCGTGACCCTGCACCACGCTTCACGCTGGATCAACACGGCCGTTCTGCTGCTGAGTGGCCTGGCCGCGGGATGGGCCTGCTGGGTTGAGCCGCGATCATCGTCCCCCAAAGCGGCGCCGAACAGTTAGCTGTTCCAGCGGTTTTTCATGAACCGCAGCGCGTTCGTGGCCAGATGCTCCTCGGTGGGAAACATCTTGCGCCAGATCTTCGTGGCAGCGGCCAGATCGGGCAGCGCCAGGCCAAACGCTTCGACCATCAACCAGCCCTCGTAGTTGACGGACTTCAGCGCTGCAAACGTCGTGTCCCAATCTACGTTTCCTTCGCCGGGTGTCGAACGGTCGCTCTCGGAAATGTGGACGTGGACCATGACCGGCGCACACGTCTTGATCGCTGCCGCCGGGCACTTCTCCTCGATGTTGGCGTGGAACGTGTCATACATCATCCGCAGGTTCGGGTGATTGACTTCGTTCACGAACCGCGCGCAGTCGGCCGCGCAAGTCAGGAAGTAGCACTCGAACCGGTTCAGATATTCCAGCACCAGCGTGATACCCGCCTTCTTCGCGTGATCGGCCACCTGCGACAGGACTTCTTTGGCCCGCGACCATTCGTCCGCCGTCGGTCCCTTGCCGGTGAATTGACCGAGCGCCGAGTGGAACGGTCCGCATAGTTTTGTCGCACCGGCGGTATGGCAGAGATCGATGACCTGCTTTAGCCGATCGACGGCCGCCTTGCGGATTCTCACTGTGTCGCCGATCGGGTTCGCTTCCGGAGTGCTGACCGTCACCGCCGTGCGTTGCAGTCCGGTGGAATCGAGGGCCGCGCCGAGCCGCTTGAATTTGTTCACGTTCAAGTCGAACACCGGAATTTCGACGCCCTCGTAACCCCAGTGCTTGATTTGATCGAGCAGCGGGAAATGCTGTTCGGTGACGTCCGTCGTCCACAGCAACAGATTGATGCCGTACTTCATCGACGCGTTCCTTCTGGCTGAGTACCGTCAGGTACGATTGAAAACATGCCCGCGAGTCACAGCAGGCCCGGCAAGAGTTCGCCGGCGCGAGACTCGACCACCGTCCAAGCGGCCGCCAACACCCGCTCGGCTTCGAGCGGCAGCGAGCCTAGTTTGACGCGTCGGAGCACCTGATTCAACCGAACCAGCATCCGATCGGGCTGTAAATAGTCCCACAGGAACCCTTCCTGCTGAAACAGCGGGATGAACATCGCCAATCGGCTGGTCGGTTGCTTGACCATCCGGTTCACGACCTCCTGCACGATTTGCGGGCTGATTTGCCGCAGCGCCAAGTAGTACCGCTCGAGCAGAGATTCATCTTGGCGGACCAAAATACCGTCCAAAATCAGTTCCGTGACGATGTGCCCGAGAAAACTCGGGTGATGGTCGTCGCGTCCCACCAGAATCTCCCGGAACTGCCGCGTCAGTTCACCGGTCACTTCGAAGAAAGCCCGCGTGTTGTGAAACCATTGGTCGTCGGACAAATGCTGCAAAATACCCGCCGCTACTTCGGCCTGCGGCGAATTGGTGCCGTCCGCGAAGGGAGCCACCGTCACAGTCCGCATCCGCGTTGCTCGATCCGCCACAGACAACCAGTCCGGGACGGCAGTCCCAGCCAGAAAATATGGCCTGTCGATGAAACGGAAGCCGTGGGCGAAGTAATTCATTTCAGCGGTTGGATGGACGCCTCGTCCGTCCGTCAGAGGTCAGAAGTCAGCGGTCAGAACAGGGAGGTGGCCGAATCATGTAACCCTTACAACGTCATCAGATGCCTCGCGAAAATCGGGTTGACCCAAACTTCGGAATCGCGACAATCCCGCCCCGCATTGTGCGACTCGCCGCGTTCGGGCACGGAAGCCAGCGCACTTGGCGGCGTCATCATATCGCAGACATCCCCTTGGGAAAGGCAGGAGGCCTTTCGGATGCCGATTCCTGATTCATCTGTCCCCGCCACGGTGACTTTGCGGCGGCTGTTCCCGGTCGCCAGCTTTGTCGGTTGCGGCGACGTTCGCGTGCCATTCGCAACCGATCGCTCCAGCGACTGTCGATCGGGATCGCTGTTTGCGGTCGTCCGGGGCCATCACGCCGATGGACGCGAATTCATCGGCGATGCGATCAGCCGCGGAGCGGCCGCGTTGCTCGTCGAGCATCCGCTGCCGGATGTGGCTCTACCGCAATGCGTGGTCCGCGACGTTCGTCGCGCCTACGGGGAAATCTGTTCGGCCCTGCATGGGTTCCCGTCGCGACATCTCGGAATCGCCGCGGTCACCGGGACGAATGGCAAAACCACAATCACGTGGATGATCCGGTCGATCTTGCAAGCGGCGGGGTTCGGCTGCGGCCTGTTGGGAACGATTGAATACTGTGACGGCATCCGCACCGAGCGGTCGCGGCTGACGACTCCCGATGCCCGGTCGCTCGCCGAGTGGCTCGGTGCGATGGCTGCGAACGGGACGACTCACGCCGCGATGGAGCTGTCGAGCCACGCGCTCGACCAGCGTCGCGCCGCGGGGACGCTGATCGATGCGGCCGTGATCACGAACATCACGCAAGACCACTTCGACTACCATGAAACATTCGAGGCGTACCGGCAGAGCAAGCTGCGGATCATGGATTATCTGAAGCCCGCCGGGATCGCAGTGGTGAACGTGGACGATCCGGGGAGCGCTTCGTGCCTCGACGACGCGATCAAACGCACGCTCACGTATGGCTTGGAACAGCCCGCAGACGTGTCGGCAACGATCCGGGACGAATCTCTGCAAGGCACGCTGTTTACCCTGAATTTGTCGGGCGATACGATTGACGTCCACACACCGCTCGTCGGGCGACACAACGTGTCGAATGCACTGGCAGCCGCTGCGGTCGCGAACCATTTTGGAATCGACAGGAAAGACATCGCGGCGGGAATCGAATCGCTCGTCACTGTTCCCGGCCGGATGGAACGGGTGTCGGTGGGCCAGCCGTTTGAAGTGTTCGTCGATTACGCGCATACCGACGACGCTCTTCGCCACGCATTGAAATCACTCCGTAAGTTGACTCCCGGCCGGTTGCTGTGCGTCTTCGGAGCCGGCGGCGACCGCGATCAATTGAAGCGACCGAAGCTTGGACAGGCGTCGGCTCTCGCGGATCTCGCCGTCGTCACCAGCGACAACCCGCGCTCGGAAGATCCCGAACAAATCCTGCGAAGCATCCTCGTCGGATGCGCCGGATGCCCGCAACCGCCGCACGTCGATGTGGATCGGCAGCGTGCCATCCGTTGGGCACTCGAACAAGCGGAACCGGGCGACTGCGTGCTGATCGCGGGCAAGGGACACGAGACGGAACAAATCATCGGGACGACTGCGCATCACTTCGACGACCGCGAGGTGGCTCGTGAGGTGTTGCGCGAACTGTTTTGTCGGACGACGGCACAGTCGCCGCACTTCGCAGTCGAATCGGTGGAAGTGGGACTGTGAGACGGTGATCGAGAATCGAAAAGAATCCAAAGCGGCGACGAGTCGCCGCACTCCAAAAGAAATGAAATGAACGTGGGATGGATGTCGTCCGCCTGGCAGAACTTGTCGCGGCCACTGGCGGAAGGCTGGTGGCGGAGGAACCACGAGAGATCGTGATCCGGCGAGTCGTCATCGACTCGCGCGATGTGCAACCGGGAGACGTGTTTTGGGCGCTGCGCGGCGAACGTTGCGACGGAAACGACTTTGTTGAGGAGGCTGCGCGGCGCGGAGCGGCAATTAGTGTGGTTCAGCGTCGGCTGGAGAATCGCCAGCCGGGGGCTGTTGTTGAGGTCGCGGATACGTTGGTTGCGTTGGGAGATTTCGCCCGCTGGTATCGGCAGCAACACGAAGCGTTGGTCATCGGTGTGACGGGAAGCGTGGGGAAAACGACGACTCGGGAGATGCTACACGCGGTGCTGTCCGTCACGCACGCCGGTTCGCGCAGCTTGAAGAATTTCAACAACCACATTGGGCTGCCACTCAGCCTGTTGCAGATTCAGAACGATGACGAGTTCGCCGTCCTCGAATTGGGGGCGTCGCACGTTGGAGAAATTCGAGACCTCTGCCGCCTGGCGTTGCCGGAGGTCGGAGTGATTCCGAAGGTCGGATTGGCTCACATCGAAGGGTTCGGTAATCCGAACGGAGTTTACGAAGCGAAAGGAGAATTGTTGGAAGCGCTCCCGGCGCACGGGTTCGCGGTGCTGGGAGGCGACGATGACCGGATGCGACTGATGGCACATCGCGCCGCCTGTCCAGTGATCTTCGTCGGCGAGCGAGAGGACTGTTCGGTTCGCGGCACGGAGATCGAAGTCGGTGAGAATCGGCTGAGTTTCCGAGTGGGCAGCGACCGGTTCACCGTTCCCGTCACGGGGCGTCACTACCTGACGTCGGCGTTGTGTGCGGTGGCGGTGGCTCGCGAGATCGGCCTCAACGCAACACAAATCGCGGCCGGTCTCCGGGGATTTACGCCGGTGGCTGGACGCTGCGTGGTGCAGCACATCGGCGACTGGACGATCATCGACGACACGTACAACGCGAACCCGACGTCCATGCAGGCGGCTTGTCGATTGTTGGCGGAATGGCCGGGCGGTGGCAAACGCATCCTCGTCATTGGCGACATGCTGGAACTCGGAGATCAAGCGGCGGACTACCACACACAACTTGGCCGATTCGCTGCGGAAGCGGAACTGGATTTGATCGTGGTCATTGGTGAACAGGCAGGCCACGTGATTCGCGGAGCGCTCGCGGCCGGATTCAAACGACATCAACTGGCGGAGTGTTCGGACATGGCAGCGCTGACGACGGTGCTCGACTGTTCGCTCGATCCCGGCGACGTGCTGCTCGTGAAAGGCTCGCGCGGGATGCGGATGGAACGAGTCATCGAGTGGCTGCGACAGCGAGCAGCGGGCACGCCAACCGAAGCCAATCGACAATCAACATCAACAAGACTAAAGGTCGCCTGACCTCCAGGCGATCAAGAGAGAAAATTACGGATCTCTGGCATCCGTGTTGAAACTGGCAATTCCACGTAAGGTCTCACGCAGAGGCGCAGGGTTCGCAGAGTTTGACGAGAACGGGAGTTTGGTTTTCTCTGCGAACTCCGCGCCTCTGCGTGAAATGGTTGTCTTTGAACACGCATGGCGGAGAGCAAAATTGCGTTGATGCTCTGTCTTGTGCAGTAGGATTTGCGGGAATCCCCGGCAACGTTCAGGCTTTCTGAACGGAAGCAATCACACTTGGGGCAGTGGTTACTGGGTCAACCACTTCTCAAGTGGCTTCAAGACAGAGCATCTTTTGACCGGACGCCGGGAGGCAACTCCCGGCGTCCGGGGATACAACGGAAGAGTGAAGGGTGAAGTGAGAAGAGTGAAAGGATGCGAGCGATACGGCTCCGTCTGGCCGCACTCTCGGCATTTCACTCTTCACTCTTCGCACTTCACTCTTCTGATCCCATGCTCCTCTGGCTCCTCCACCACTTCGCCCCGTTGCTCGATCGCTGGGAACTGCTCTCCACCGGCGATTCAAAAGTTTTCGTCACCGCTCGAACGGCACTCGCCAGTCTGACGTCGTTTCTCATCGCGTTCCTGCTGGGACCGATGATTATCCACTGGCTGAAGGCGCGGCGAGTTGGCGAGCGGATCGCGAGCGATTCAGAACGGCTCAATGAGTTGCACGCTTCCAAGAACGACACGCCGACGATGGGCGGGTTGTTCATCATTGGGGCGATTGTCATTTCCGTGCTGCTGTGGTCGGACCTGTCGAGTCAATACGTTCGGCTGAGTCTGATCGCGACGATTGGACTCGGGGCGCTGGGAGCGGTGGACGATTGGGTCAAACTTCGCCGCCAACGAAACGGACTGGGTGCCGGGCAGAAACTCGGGGTGCAGGTTGGACTGTCGCTGTTCATCGGAGTGCTGCTTTATCTGCACCACCAACCGACGCAGTTCGGGCTGTCGCTGGTGTCGCCGTTTGGTGGCGGCACGATCTGGTTGGGGGCGGGGTTCGCGTTGTGGGCGATGCTCGTGCTGGTCGCGAGTTCCAACGCGGTCAATCTGACCGACGGTCTGGATGGGCTGGCGGGCGGGTGTTTGGTGTTCGCCGGATCGGCATTCCTCGCTCTGACGTATCTCGCCGGCCACGTGAAGCTCGCGGGCTACCTCAGCATTCCGTACATGCCGGGAACCGGCGAATTGACTGTCGTGATGGGAGCGATGGTCGGCGCGGTGATGGGCTTCCTGTGGTTCAACTGCTACCCCGCCGAAGTTTTCATGGGCGACACCGGTTCGCTGCCGCTCGGGGGTCTGATCGGACTGGCCGCGCTGGCGGTTCGACAGGAACTCCTGCTCGTCATCATCGGCGGAGTCTTCGTCACCGAAACACTCAGTGTGATCGCGCAAGTCTTCTGGTTCCGCTGGACTGGCCGCCGCATCCTCGCGTGCAGCCCCCTGCACAATCACTTTCTCTTCCGCGGCCAGCACGAAATGAAGATCGTCGTCCGCTTCTGGCTGACCGCCGCATTGCTGGCGATCGCGGGTGTGGCAAGCTTGAAAATCAAATGACGAATTACCCAATGACGAAAGAATGACGAAGCTCAAATGACAAATAACGCCGACGAATGTGGAGCAGCACCTTGCGAAGAGGCCTCGTCATTCGGACTTCGGATTTCGTCATTCATTCGTCATTCGTGATTTAGTCATTCGTCATTCCTCAACTCTTCATTCTCGTTTCGCCCGCCCCTCCCCCGTGTCCACCGAACGCCACCTCTTCATTTGCCTGATCTGCGTGCTGCTGGGCTTCGGCGTGCTGATGGTCCACAGCGCCAGCATCACATCGAAACCGACAGACTGGGAAGAAGTCTACCTGCGGCGGCATTTGATGTGGCTGGCGGTGGGAGTCGTCTCGGCGGCGGTGGCGGCTCGCATGCCGAGCCGGTTTTGGCGGCAAGCGGCTCCGTGGTTGTTTGTGGCGACGGTGATTCTGCTGGCGGCCGTACTCGTGCCGGGGATTGGTCGCCAGGTGAAGGGAGCGCAGAGATGGATTCGGTACGGATCGTTTTCGATTCAGCCGTCCGAACTCGCAAAGATCACGCTCACGCTGTTCATGTGCTACCTCGTCGATCGGCCGCGTCCCGTGTTGCAAACGTGGGTCCGCGGCACCGTGCCGGTCGTGCTGCCGCTGGTGGTCGTCGTGCCGCTGGTGTTGTTACAGCCCGATTTGGGAACGTGCCTGTTTCTGGCGACGGCGGGGGCCACCGCGTTGTTTGTCGGCGGCTGGCCGGTGCGAAACTTCGTGCTCGGCGGCGCGGCGGTTGTTCCGGCGTTGATTGCGGTCGTGCAACAGAAGCCTTACATGATGCAGCGCATCACCGGCTTCGTCGCGACCTGGACCGACCTCAACGCGGCTCCGTATCAACTCAAGCAGTCGCTCGTCACGCTCGGAACCGGCGGACTGTGGGGAAGCGGGTTGGGCAAGGGTTGGCAGAAGCTCAGCTTCCTGCCCGAAGCCAACACGGATTTTGTGTTCGCAGTGATCGGCGAGGAACTCGGCTTGCTGGGGACGTTGTCCGTCGTCGGTCTTTGGTTGGGATTGTTCTTCGTCGGTCTGCGGATGCTGCGGCCGCTGGATCGCGCGTCGTTCGAATACGTCGCCGGGTTCACACTGCTCACGCAGCTCGTCCTGCAAGCGGCGTTGAACGTGGCCGTCGTCACCGCGATGGTCCCGCCGAAAGGCATTTCGCATCCGCTGTTGAGTTGCGGCGGCAGCAATCTGGTCGTTAGCCTCACCGCGCTGGGAATCTTTCTCAGCCTGACACGCCAGCGAGACCCCAACGCTCCGTGACGCAACCAACCTGTTTCGTCTTCGCCGGAGGTGGCACCGGTGGTCACCTGATGCCCGGCCTTGCGGTGGCTGCGGAACTTCTGCGCAACGAGCCGAACGCGCGGATGATCTTTGTCGGTTCATCGCGCGCCCTCGAACGCCAGATTTTCAGCCAGCCAGAAGGACAACGGTTCGAGCACGTGATACTGGCCGCCGAACCGCTCGCCACCGTGCGGCGGAATCCGTGGCGATTCATCTGGCGCAATTGGCGAGCCTACCGCGAAGCTCGGCACCTCCTCCGGGACGTCCGTCCGACAGTCGTGATCGGACTGGGCGGCTACGCCAGCTTCCCCGTCATTCTCGCGGCGCAGCGACTCGGCATTCCGACGCTGCTGCTGGAACAAAACGTGATCCCCGGCAAAGCGACTCGTTGGCTGAGCCACCGCGCCAGCGCTGTCTGCACGTCGTTCGAGGCCACTTCGTCACACCTGCCACGCGGCGTGCGAGTCGTCGTCACCGGCAACCCGGTTCGTGCCGAGATTGTCGATCTGCGCAACATCACCACTCCACCTCAAGGCAAGGTTCAGGTCGACCGGGACGAGCGACCGCCGACACTGCTTGTGTTGGGGGGCAGCCAAGGGGCGAGTGCGATCAACTGGGCGATGATCGCGGCGGTCGAACAGCTTCGCTCGCGGTTGAGTGGCTGGCGAATCGTGCATCAAGCCGGAGCCACCGATGCCGATGCGGTCGGGCAACGGTACACGACGATGCAGGTTGACCACCTGGTCGCACCATTTTTCGCCGACATGGCCGCGCAGTACCGACAAGCCTCGCTCATCGTCTCGCGAGCCGGAGCCACGACACTCGCGGAACTCGCCTGCGCCGGTTGCCCTGCGATTCTCATCCCGTATCCCTTGGCCGCCGACAATCATCAGCAACTCAACGCCGACAAGTTCGTGGCTGCCGGAGCCGCTCGGATTGTGGTCCAGGCGATCGAACCCGGCGACACGGCCAATCGACTCCAGCGCGAAATCGAATTCGTGCTCGACGATCCGGCCCGCCTGATCGCGATGCGGTCGGCCATGTTCGGACTGGCTCGACCAGACGCGGCTCAGCGAGTCGTCGTGGAAATCGAATCGCTCCGGCACCGCTGATTTACCAACCCGATGCGTAAGCGAGGACTCTCATTTCTCGGTCCTCGCATACGCTTCGGGTTGGTGTTTGGTAACAAAGATAAGGATCTACAACATGTCTGAAATTCTCGCGTCCACCTTTGTGCTGGCTGTCAACGATCTTGCTGCTTCGAAGAGGTTTTATCTCGAAAAGCTGGGCTTCGCCGAAGACTTCAGCGTCGACGGATGGGCATTCTTGAGTCGCGGCGCTTGTAAGCTGCGTCTTGGCCATTGTCCCGATGCGATGCCGATGTCGAAGGCTCAGGATCACTCGTGGTTCGCATATCTTCACGTCCGGGACGCATCTGGTCTTTACGAAGAGACCGTCAAGAATGGTGTGGAGATTTGGCACAGACTCGCGGACAAGCCTTGGGGAATCCGCGAATTTTCTGTCGTCACTCCAGACGGTCACAGGATTGTGTTTGGGGAAAGATTGCCTGTTTATACCTCACGCGGTCCAGAATGAGACATTTCTGCGGTAGCCACTCTCGCCAGAGAGTGGGTGTTTTTCCCTGTGGAACCCACGCTCTGGCGACCGTGGCTACCATCCCAAATATTAGGTTTGACGCAGCACTAGGTCGCGCCAACTTCACTGCCATCACCGAGCAGCTTTACATCCAGCCCCTCGATTTCTTGTAGCGACTTTCCCGCGATACCTTGCAGATCGCCGTACATTCCCACCGTGGCCTGCATGACCATTTCGATTTGCGTCTCGCGTTTGGCCCATTGCTTTGTGATCACTTTGCGCTCTTTGTCCAAATCCTCACGCATGGCGGCGAACGCTTCGGCGATGGCTTGCACGCGATGGCGGAAGCGCGGGCCGGTCATGTATTGGTAGACCATTTCCATCTTGGTCTGCTGTCCCTCGCCGGCCTGACGGGCCACGCCGACTTCGATCAACGTCTGCCGCAATGCCAGCGCCACGGGGACGGCTGACCGGGATTCGGTCACCCACACGCCGTCGATCAGGTCGAATGTGTCGACCCCCTTCGGCAGGGTTTGGGTGACGACCACCGCGATCTCCGCCTTCGCCACGCGCTGATCCTCGCGGAGCTTGGGCAGCCAGCCGTCGCTCCAATTCTTGGTCCGTTTGGATTCCCAAAGGATGGTCCCACACGGCTGGCCCAGCAGGCCGAGGACACGGTGCAACACGTCGCCGCCGTGCTCCCCCTTGGGAACCGGTTCGACAGTGTCCCGCGGAAACCGAGTGCGCAGTAGCGTCTCCAATTCGAGTTCCTGTACTTCGCCCTGCATCTGCTGCGAACCTTGTTCGGCCTTGCGCAATGCGTCAGCTAGCCGTGTCTGCAGGTCGGTGATCGTCTTTTCCTTCTCTGCCAGCTTCAGTCGGCTCTGTTCGTCGGCCCCCTTCACAGCCTGCACGCGAGCTTGTTCCAGCGTCTCCTGCACCCGCTTTTCGATCGTGACTTCCAGCTCTCGCTTGGCGTCATCAAACTCCCGTTGCTTGCGAAGGGCGTCCGCTTCCGCCTGCTGCGCCTCCACGAGTTTCGCGTTTCGCTCCTCGATGATCCCGAGCAGCTCGGCGTTCTGTTTGTCCTTGGCGTCCAGGTCCGCGCCCAGCGCGAGTCGTGCCTTCTTGTTCTCTTCGGCGGCAATCGTCGCGCGGCCCGCCTTGACCTGTTCCGCGACCTGATTGTCGAAATCAGCCCTCGCTCGTTCGAGGCGTTCGCTCTCGGCCTTCACCGCGTCCCGTTCCTTGCGGAGTTCGGCGTCCTTGTCGGCGATCTGCTTCTCGTACCGCGCCCGCGTCGCATCGACGATCGGCGCGGCGAGCGATTCGGTCAGTTTAATTTCCGTCTTGCAGTGCGGACAAATGATCGTTGGTTCAAGCATGGCGTCTCCGTGTGAAGATTTCGCGGCACATCATACTCGATTCGTAGCCGTCACGCTCCGCGTGACGAGCCGAGTCGGGATTCGGCATCCATTCGCCATTCAGCTCATCACGCGGAGCGTGATGGCTACGTAAAATCGTCCGAGTCGACAACCAGGTGACGGTACATCTCGGCAACGTCTCTCTTGTGCCCGCCGCGAACGTGTCGATAGATTAGCCGAGGCCGATGTGTTGCGGTGCGAAAACAACCTGACCCGGTCGGAGGCTGTTGCATGCGACTTGCGAGGAATGGGCATCTTCCCGTTGACCGGCGGACGTTTCTCGTCGCGGGCGGGTTGAGTTACTTCGGGCACGATCTTGCGTCACCGCTGCTGGCGGCGGAAGGGGCGGGTGGTCCGCAACGCGGGCGAAAAGTCGCCAAGTCGGTGATCATGATCTGGCTGAGTGGCGGCGCGTCGCATATCGACTCGTGGGATATGAAGCCCACAGCGCCGGCCGAATATCGTGGCCCGTTTCAGCCGGTTGCGACGAGTACACCTGGCGTGTTGCTGTGCGAACACCTGCCGCACACGGCGCGGCAGGCGCATCATCTGGCGGTGGTGCGGTCACTCGGTGACTTCGCGCGCGGCACGGGGGACCATCACGCGGGGTACTACTACAACCTGACGGGACACGCACCCGATCAGTCGTTTCATCGGCTGTTGAACGCGCGCACGCCGTATCCCACCGACTGGCCGTCGATGGCTTCGGTCGTGTCGTACAAGCGACCGCCGCACCCGTACCTGCCCTCCGCCATCACGCTGCCGCAGAAGGAAGGGGCACCCGAGTACACGCGACCGGGACAGTTCGCGGCGCGGATCGGGATTGAATACGACCCCGTGTTCGTCGATGGCTCGCGTGAAAAGCCGCTGGAGTTTTCCGCACCGGCTCTAAAACTGTCGGGAGACACGACCGTCGCACGACTCGGCTCGCGCCGCGAACTGTTGGCCGCGCTGGATGACGCGCAGCGCCTGACCGACCGCTCGCTGGCCGCCGGAGATTATTCCAAACAGCAGCACAAGGCGTTCTCGCTCCTCACATCAACGCAGACTAAGGCCGCGTTCGATATCCACGCCGAACCCGAATCAGTCCGTGAAAAGTACGGCCGCACGATCACCGCCACGTCGCTGTTGATGGCGCGGCGGCTCGTCGAAGCGGGCGTGCCGTTCGTCACCGTGTTCTGGAAGGAGGACAAGGAAGTTTCCAGTCTGTGTAAGAGCGGCGGCGGATGGGACACGCACGGCAACAATTTCAACTGTCTGAAGGACCGCCTGCTGCCGGAATTCGACCGTCCGTTTGCCGCGCTGCTCGACGATCTGCATCAGCGTGGCCTGCTGGATGAAACGCTGGTGCTGGTATCGAGCGAGATGGGGCGCAAGCCAAAGATCGGCGATCCGCGCTCCGGCGGCCCAAACGGCGCGGGCCGAGACCACTGGACCGCGTGCATGTCCGTGCTGCTGGCCGGCGGCGGAATCCGCGGAGGCCAAGTCTACGGCACGACCGACAAGCACGCCGAATACCCGGCCGACAACCCCGTCGCTCCCGAAGACATTTCGAAGACTGTCTACCACGCGATGGGCCTCCACGACCTCTCCGCCCGCGACCGCGAAGGGCGACCGTTCAACCTGCTCGAAGAGGGCGAGGCGATCACGGGGCTGTTTTGATGGTCGAGGAGGGAGGGTGGCTGGGGTCGAACGCGCAGTGAGTCTCCAGTCCACCGTTCGCTGGGGGGTTCGCTTCGATCAACCCCAGCCCCCCGTCGGTTTACCACTGGATTTAACCACCTATTTATTTTTCGCGAAAAAGTTATACAACTTGCGAAAAAACGAAATGAGATCCTGACGTGCAATCCATTGAAGACAAAGTGCTTAGCAGAGTATACGGGAAGAAGAGGGGTTGGATATTCACTCCAGCCATCTTTTTGGACTTGGGGAATGATGCATCCATCCGAAAAGCGTTGGAGAGCCTCTGTGATCGGCAACTGATTCGACGGCTGGGTCGGGGACTGTACGACTACCCGAAGGTACATCCCAAACTCGAGATTCTCTCTCCAACCCCTGAAGCCATTGCACACGCGCTGGCTGGCAAGGACCGTTTGCGGATCCTGCCTTCGGGCGCTTATGCCGCGAACCTTTTGGGCCTGTCACTCCAAGTTCCCGCGCGCGCGATCTTTCTGACTGATGGGGCCTGCCGGAGCATCAAGGTCGGCAACCAAACGATCATTCTCAAACGCACAACGCCCAAGAACATGGCTGCGGCTGGTCGTGTCAGTGGATTGGTAATCCAAGCGCTTCGCCATCTTGGCCAAGATCACGTCGATGAACAGGTTGTCCAAAAGCTGAACTCACGACTGAGCGATGACGACCTTCGCATTCTGATGAGCGATATCAATCTGGCTCCAGCTTGGATTGGCAACATCATCCGTCGTCTCACGAAGAACAGAGACTAACAATGGATGGCGTCGCGAAGCTGCCTCAAGACGAACGACGTCTCTACTTCGAACAGGCTGCCGTCCGAATGGGACGACTCACACCGCAACTGATTGAAAAGGACTTTTGGGTCTGTTGGATTCTCAGACGGGTTTTCCGTCTCGCAGAATTCCACGACCACCTCACCTTCAAGGGCGGGACATCATTGTCGAAGGTCTATCAGGCGATCGAAAGATTCTCGGAAGACATCGACTTGTCGATCGAACGAGGTTTTCTTGGTTTTGGTGGTGAACGAGACCCGGAACAAGGCTTGACTGGTAACGAGCAGCGACGCCGCATCCACGCGTTGAGGGATGCCTGCCAGCAGGCGGTTGCTCGCCGTTTTCATCCGCAACTCAAAGATGCCATCTCCGAGCAATTGGGTGAGACTGGCAATTGGCAACTGTCGCTGGATACTGATGATCCAGACAGCCAATCCCTGCTTTTTCACTTTCCGCTGGCAGTCATCGACCGAGTCAGCCCGTACTTTGCTCAATCAGTCAAACTCGAAATCGGAGCACGGTCGGATCACTTTCCCATTGAAGCCGCGACAGTTCGACCATACCTCAGTGATGCCATTCCGGAAACCTGTGACGATTGCGATGTCGCACTTCGTGTTTTGGCTGGCGAACGAACATTCTGGGAGAAGGCCACAATTCTCCATTCCCTGTGCCATCAAGATATTTCCAAACCGATCCAGCAAAGGCAGTCGCGGCATTTCTACGACCTGTTTCAACTGGCCAATCATCGAATTGGACAAGCTGCACTTCAAAGCATTGAACTCCTCGAACGAGTTGCCACACACAAGAGCGTCTACTTCAAATCCGCGTCGGCGAAATATGGCGAGGCAAAACCGGGGACATTGAAGCTCGTTCCAGCCGAAGAGAGGGTTCGAGAATTGAAAGCCGACTATGCCTCGATGCACTCCATGTTTTTCAGCGATCCACCAACCTTCGATACGATCTTGGACCGCCTCAGACAACTGGAAGCTGAGATCAACGCATAACCCAGTAGTTGTAGGGTGGATCGAGGTACGAGGCCCACCAATTGGGGGCGAACTACCTTGCTGCAAAGTCTCATCAGGCAGCCGCAAGCAATCATTTCTGCCGCGTCTGCCGCAGTGCCGCCTGTGAAATCTTGTCGCCGATGAGGGCGATCTTTTGGTCCCGCAGTCGCTTTTCGTTGAGCCAGTACGGGCTGGTGATTTCCTTGAAGGCGTAGATCGCGGCTTGGATTCCCTCGGCCCACGCGACTGCGATCAGCTTGATGTCTCCGTGGACGTCGCCGACGGCGAACACGCCGCGGCGGCTGGTTTCGAAGTACGGATCGACGGCGATGCTGCTGTCGTCGTTCAGCCGGACGTTCAGCCGTTCAAATGTTTCCTTCGCGGACAAAAACCCAATCTGCACGATCACCACGTCGCTGTGCAATGTCGTCCCATCTGTGAGCCGCAGTGCCAGCGCATCGCCCGCGAACTCGGCGGCAGAAATCTCCGTGGAGTTGTGGACGACTCCGCCCGACTGGATGACCCGCGCCAGCGTTTCCGCCTTGCCGGCGGCCGTGGCCCCGCGCATCAGGACATCGACATGCGCGTGACGCTCGAGCGCCATCACGGCCGCGTCGAGCGCCGAATCGCCCGCGCCGACGACCGTCACGTGCTGGCCCCGGTAGTCGCCGATCTTCGGCATCTTGTAGAAGACATTCTTCGAGTTCAGTTGGTCCAGCACGGGGAGTTGCCGCGGGTAGTGCAACAGGCCGCAGGCGATGATCACCTTGCGAGCCAGATAGGTTTGGCGAGCGGTGACGACTCGCTTGAGCGGGTCGTCCTTTTCGATCTGGTCGGTGTCCTGAATGTCGATCAACTCCTCGTCAAACCGAAACTGCACGAGCGCGTTCAGCGCCTGACGATACACCCGCGCCGACAACTCTTCGCCGGTGATCCCGTCCGGGAAGCCGGGGATGTCCACGATCCGCTTGTCCGCGTACAGAAACTGCGGCTGCCCGCCCGGTTTGTCCTTGGCTTCGATCACGAGCGTCGTCAGACCGCGATGCGCCGTCGTCAGGCTGGCCGCCAACCCGGCCGGTCCGGCTCCGATAATCACCACGTCCCAATACGGCAGGTGACCGAAATCCACCGCGTCGTCGAGTTCCGTGATCTTGAAATCGGACATTGTCGCTCTTTCAGATTCCAGTAGCCCCGGCCCTTGTGGCCAGCATTACGGGGCAAGATACGGTCGCAGCAGCTTCGTCCAGACTTCGTATCCCTGCGGCGACAGATGCAATTTGTCGGCGACAAACAATTCCGGTCGCGGTTGCCCATCGTCGCCGAGCATCGCGGGCCAGACGTCCGCGAACACCTGACACTCATCGCTCCGTTGTGCTTCGCGAATCAACCGGTTGGCCTCGCGAGCCTTGTCGGCCAGCTTCCACCGCGACGGACTGGGTTTGATCGAAACGTACACGAGCTTCGCGCACGGCAGCTTCGCCCGCACGGCGGCGGCGAAATTGCGGTAGTCGTCGCGAACCGTCTCCGGCGATTTCCCCCCTGCGATGTCGTTGTCTCCCGCGTACAACACCACGACGCGCGGCTTGTACGGCGTGACGATCCGCTCCGCATACCGCACCGAATCGGCCAACTGCGACCCACCGAACCCGCGATTGATCACCGGCAGATCGGGATAGCTCTCCGACAGCTTCCACCTGACGATGCTCGAACTGCCGACAAACACAATCCCACCGGAAGCCGGCGGAGTTTTTGTGTCCGCTTCCTCAAACTTCTTGATCGTGGCTTCCCACTTGTCCGGCTTGGGTTCGTCCGCCGCGTGCAACCAACCGCACATCAAGACAAAAAACAAAGCGAGACACGACAACTTCATCGTGCCAACTTGTCGTTGTTTGCAAAACTCTCTCGGCGGCATGATTGTTCTCCTTCTTCGTTACCTTCGTTTCCTGCTGTTGAACCCATTTGATTTGAACAGAAGCTAACGAAGGGAACGAAGGACTTTGGTTTGATGTCACACTCGGACTTGTTCCGCCTGCCGGCTGAGTGTGTCGGCGTGCTGGCGACGGATCGGGTCGATGATGTTCTTCACGAAGGCATCCACTTGTTCGGGTGCTCGGCCGACGAATTGTGAGGCGTCGAGGACGCGGGTCAGGTTCACGCTGGAAAATGCCGGGTCGGTGGACAGGCGTTCGAGCAGGTCGTTGTCCGCTCCGTCTTCCTTCACGCGGCGGGCGGCGGCTTGGCTGTGGATGCGGATGCGTTCGTGCAGGTCCTGGCGATCGCCTCCGGCGGCGACGGCGGCCATGAGGATGTTTTCCGTGGCCATGAACGGCAATTCGGCTTGCAGCCGGCGGGCGATCACCTGCGGATAGACCACCAGGCCATCGACGATGTTGCGGTAGAGGATCAGCACGGCGTCGATCGCGAGGAATGTTTGCGGCAGAGTCAGCCGGCGGTTGGCACTGTCGTCGAGCGTCCGTTCCATCCACTGCACGGCGGCCGTCTGTTCGCCGCTGTCGGCGAGGCTCATCGCGAACCGGGCCAGACCGCACATTCGTTCGGAGCGCATCGGGTTCCGTTTGTACGCCATCGCCGACGAGCCGATTTGCTTGTCCTCGAACGGCTCTTCGATTTCCTTGAAGTTCTGGAGCAGGCGCAGGTCCGTCCCCATTTTGTGAGCCGACTGCGCAACGCCCGACAGCACGCCGAGGACTTGCGCATCGATCTTGCGCGTGTACGTCTGCCCCGTGACCGCGAACACGTCGTCGAAACCCATCTTCTTCGCGACCAGCCGGTCGAGTGCCTCGCACTTCGCGTGGTCGCCGTCGAACAGTTGCAGGAAACTCGCCTGCGTGCCGGTCGTCCCTTTGGCTCCGCGGAACCGCAGCGTCGCCAGCCGGTGTTCGAGTTCCTCCAGATCGAGCACGAGGTCGTAGCACCACAGCGTGGCCCGCTTGCCCACGGTCGTCGGCTGAGCCGGCTGCAAGTGCGTGTAGCCCAGGCACGGCAACGCCCGGTACTCCGTCGCAAAGGCCGCCAGCTTGTCGATGGCCGCGACCAATCGCGTTCGAATCAGCTTCAAGCTTTCGCGAAACAGAATCAGGTCCGTGTTGTCCGTGACATAGCAGCTCGTCGCGCCGAGATGGATGATCCCGCGAGCCAGAGGGCAGCGGTCGCCGTAAGCATGCACGTGAGCCATCACATCGTGACGCAGCTCGCGCTCGTACCGGTTGGCCGCAACGAAGTCGATGTCGTCCACTGCCGACGCCAACTCCATGATTTCGAGTGGCGTGATCTGCTTCAGCCCGAGTTCGTGCTCGGCCTCGGCCAGCGCCACCCACAGCCGGCGCCACGTCGAGTGGATGCGCTGCGGCGACCAGAGGCCGCTCATTTCTTTGGAAGCGTATCGGGTGAGAAGCGGGTTTTGATATTGGTCGTGGCTCAACTTTGCTTCCTCGTGAGAGATTGACTGGTGACATTGCAAACTCCCCTCTCCCCGTTGGGGAGAGGGGTTGGGGGTGAGGGGCGCCCCGAGTGTTTCGCCGATTCAAACTCAGACGAAGCCGAGAGACGCCTGTGCCACCCCTCACTCTAACCGTCTCCCCAAGGGGGAGAGGGAACAACGTGCTGGCGGCGCGTCGTTGTCTTTCGGAATCCAGTCTAGCTTTCAGTCGGTCAGTTGGGCAGTTATCATCGGTCTCACTTGCATCTCAACCTGTTCGACCTTTGAACACGCGACGGGCAGGAGTGCCCATCCTACGGAGACCTCATGCCCACCCCTCTGCAATCGCTCATCGCGTCCGGCACCAAACTCTGGCTCGACAGTATCGACCCCGACTTGGTGCGGCTGAACCGTGAGCAGGGGGCGACCGGGGCGACGTCGAATCCGATCATCGTGTCGGACCTCATCAAGACGGGACGTTTCGACGACCGGCTGGCGGCTTTGATGAAGCAGGGCCTCGACGACGAAGCGGTCGCCTGGTCGGTGACCGATCAACTCGTGAAGCAGGCGCAAGACGTGTTCGCGCCTGTGTGGGCCGAGACAAAGGGGAACGATGGGTATGTGTCGTTCGAACTCGATCCGCTGCTCGAAGACGCAGCGTGCCCGCTGAGTCTGCCGGACAAGATCGCGAAGTACGTGGAGCTCGGCAAGAAATGGACGGCCGGTCACACGAACCGGATGATCAAAGTGCCCGCGACACCCGGTGGGCTGGGGGCGCTCGAAGAGTTGTCCGCCGCAGGCCTCACGCTGAACGTCACTCTGATTTTTTCGCAGCGGCAGTAC
>JACRIH010000522.1 GCA_016235885.1 Planctomycetales bacterium
GCCGGCTGAAGCCGGGACTCCAGCGTTGTGCGATGACTGGTCGTTCCTGCGTCGCGTGACGCTCGACACGGTGGGGGTCATTCCAACTCGCGAAGAAATCGAAGCGTTTCAGAATGACAAGAGTCCGGACAAGCGTGCGCGGGTGATCGACCGGTTGCTGGGCGATCCACGTTGGGCCGATCACTGGGTCGGGTACTGGCAGGACGTGCTGGCGGAAAATCCCGGCATTCTCAAACCGGAACTCAACAACACGGGGCCGTTCCGGTGGTGGTTGCATGACGTGTTCCTCGACAACGTGCCGCTCGATCGGTTCGCCACAGACCTCGTGATGATGGAAGGGAGCCCGGCGGAAGGGGGCACGGCGGGGTTCGCGGTGGCAACGCAGAACGATTCGCCGATGGCGTCGAAAGCGCACATCGTGGCGAAGGCATTTCTCGGCGTGGAAATGCAGTGTGCTCGCTGTCACGACGCACCGTTCCATCCGTTCGAGCAGCGCGAGCTGTTCGGGCTGGCGGCCATGCTGGCGACGAAGCCGATCAAAGTGCCGAAGACGAGCAGCATTCCGCAGGTTGAGCGCACACGCCGGCCGCTGGTCGAAGTCACTTTGGAACCGGGCGCGACCGTCGATCCGGCGTGGCCGTTCGCCGAATTCGCTCCCGCGGAATTGCCCGACACCGGCGATGCGAAGTTCCAAATCGTTCGCGATGTGACGAATCCGCGAGAGCGGCTGGCGGCGTTGCTCACGTCGCCTCGCAACGAGCGGTTCGCACAAGTCCTCGTCAACCGATTGTGGAAACGGTGGATCGGCTGGGGCATCGTGGAACCGGTGGACGATTGGACGTCGGGCAAACCGTCGCATCCGGAATTGCTTGCGTGGCTCGGTCGCGAACTGATCGCACACGATTACGATTTCAAACACGTCGCGCGGCTGGTGCTGAACTCGCACGTGTACCAGCAGTCTCGTTGGGCAGGCTTCCAGCCTGCCGGACAGGCTGGAAGCCTATCCCACCGCCGGGCAACCGCCGAACAGATTGTCGATTCGATGTTCCTCGCCGCCGGCAAGGAATTTCGCTGCGAAGAACTGACGATGGATCCGGAAGGGAGGCAGAAAGCGACCAACTGCCCGAACCTCGGTGTGCCGAAACGGGCGTGGGAATTCACATCGCTCTCGAACGAACGGGACCGGCCGGCGCTGTCGTTGCCCGTCGCGCAGCATGTCGTCGATCTTCTGGTCGCGTACGGCTGGCGCGATTCGCGACAGAACCCGCTCACCGTGCGCGACGAAACGACGACACCACTGCAACCACTGCTGCTGGCCAACGGCGTCGTCGGCCAGCGAATCACGCGGCTGTCCGATGATGGAGCGATCACCGAACTGTGCCTCGAAGACCGCCCGTTACCGGACCTGATTCGCGAGGTCTACCTCCGCGTGCTGTCTCGCCCGCCAAGCGACTCTGAATCGCAAGCCACCGTCGCGCTGCTGAGTCAGGGGTACGACGATCGCAAAGTGGACGCGCCGCGCAAACGGCCGCGCGATCCGAAGCAGACGCCCGTGTCGTGGTCAAATCACCTCAGCCCCGAGGCGACGACGCTCAAGCTCGAACAAGAACGATTGGCACGGGAAGGAGACCCGCCAACGGATCGGTTGAATACTGACTGGCGGGAGCGCATGGAAGACGTGTTGTGGTCACTCGTCAATTCGCCCGAGTTCGTGTTCGTACCGTGATGAGGGTCGAGAGTCGAGAGGTCGGAGTTGAGAGAAGGGGACCATGCCGGAGCGACGAGAACGCAGAACACGATGGATCAAGCGCGGCGATTACGCGCTCGAAGTTGAAGTCGATGTCGTTTATCCGATGGACGATCCATCCGAGCCTTGCCTGGAACCCAAGACCGTCCGTTGGCTGGACGAACTCGCGACTCGTCTGGAACGCGGCGAAGTCGATCACTTGGACACTGTCGGACGCCTGTACCATGCCGTCAAGTCGTAAGCCTGCCCGAGCGAATCGTGTGGTCGAGTTGGACCATCCGCTCGTCAAGGATCATCTCACGCGGCTGCGCGATGTGCAGACGCCGCCGGATGAGTTTCGCCGGCTGGTCTCGCGGCTCACGTGGTTGCTGGCGATTGAAGCGACTCGCGATTTGCGGTTGCGGCGTCGGCCGGTGGACACGCCGCTGGCGCGATACGACGGCCACGAGATCGCGGGGCGAGTCGGGCTGGTCCCGATCCTGCGCGCGGGTCTCGGCATGGTCGATCCCGTGTTGACTCTGATTCCCGACGCCGAAGTATGGCATCTGGGCGTGTACCGCGACGAAGCGACTCACCAGCCGGTCGAATACTACAACAAGCTGCCGACGGCTCGGCCGGTGGATGTGGCTTTGATTTTGGACCCGATGCTGGCGACCGGCGGTTCCATCCTCGCGGCGCTGGCCATGCTGCGTGACTGGCACGTGCCGACCGTGAAGGTGCTGTCGATCATTTCGGCGAGCGAAGGAGTGCGCACCGTGTCGTCGCAATTTCCCGAGACCTCGATTTACACGTGCGGCATCGACTCGAAGCTCAACGCTCACAAATTCATCGTGCCCGGGTTGGGCGACGCGGGCGACAGGCAATTCAACACGCTGCCTCGTGGCGAAAAATGATGGGCTGCCGAGCCACACCAAAGCAAAACTTACCACGGATGAAATCCAGCGCGGGAAACCCGCAATCCAAATCCCATCGGAGAGAAACGCATTCGTTCTTAACGCAAAGCCGCAAGGCCGCCAAGGTGCAAAGAAAGACAAAAGTCGCGGACTTTCGAATGATGACAGCCACTCTGAGTGGCATCTTCAACTTCTGGATTCCCAGCCCCTGCGATTCTTTGCGACTCTGCGTCTTCGCGACATTGCGTTAAGAATCTTCGCGGCGTGAAATGAAATCGAACGTTTGTAGTACGGATGAAACACGGACATGAAGCAGGCACGGGCCGTCGCTCAAATCAAATCCTTGTTCCATCCGCGTTTCATCCGTGGCTAACAATCGTCGTGAACTCACGCCCACGGCCGTACCTCTTCGGGGCGGAGGCAATACACGTTGTCCACCCCACCTGAAACTCAAGCCCCGAAATCCCGCCATGCCCCGACTCATCAGCTTCTGTGGCCTGTTCGTCCTGATTGGCCTGGCGTGGTTGATGAGTTCACACAAGCGACGGTTTCCGTGGCGCGTCGTCATCGGCGGGCTGGGTCTGCAACTCACGTTCGGGGTCGTCATCTTGAAAACGGATGCCGGGCGCGTCGTCTTCCAGTGGCTGGGTGATCGAATCACAAACCTGCTCAACTTTGTCGACCAGGGGGCGGGGTTTGTGTTCGGGCCGAAGTATCAGGACTTTTACTTCGCGTTCAAGGTGCTCCCCACGATCATTTTTTTCTCAGCGTTGATGTCGCTGCTGTATCACTTCGGCGTGATGCAGATGGTGACGCGAGTGTTCGCCGTGCTGATGCAGAAGACGCTGGGGACGTCCGGGGCGGAAACGCTCGCGGCGGCGGCGAACATTTTTGTGGGGCAGACCGAAGCCCCGCTGGTCATCCGGCCGTACGTGGCCAGCATGACGCAATCGGAGTTGATGGCCGTGATGGTTGGCGGCTTTGCGAATGTGGCGGGGGGCGTGCTGGCAGCGTACGTGGGGATGGGGATCAATGCCGTGCATCTGATCGCGTCGTCCGTGATCTCCGCGCCGGCGTCGCTGCTGCTCGCGAAAGTGCTCCAACCCGAAGTCGATCATCCGAAAACGCTGGGCAAGGTCAGCCTGGAAGAGGCACCGGAATCCACCAACGCATTGCACGCCGCGTCGATGGGTGCCGCCGATGGCGTGAAGCTGGCTCTCAACGTGGGGGGCATGCTCATCGCGTTTCTGGCGTTGATCGCGCTCGCCAACGCTTTGTTCGCGTGGTGTGGCGGCCTGTTCGGGATGGACTGGTCGCTGTCCGGATTGCTGAGCTACGTCTTCGCCCCCGTGGCGTTCGTGCTGGGAGTCGAATCGAAAGATTGCCTGCACGTGGGGCAACTGCTGGGGATCAAGATCGTCGGCAACGAGTTCATTGCGTACGAACAACTGTCCAAGTGGCTGGCGGCCGATTCGTCGGTGCATCTCAGCGAGCGGTCGACCATGCTGGTGACGTACGCACTGTGTGGCTTCGCGAACTTCGGCTCGATCGGCATCCAAATCGGCGGCATCGGCCCGTTGGCTCCCGAACGTGAACCCGATCTCGCCCGCCTCGGCCTGCGAGCCATGCTCGGCGGCGCGTTGGCCTCGTGCATGACTGCGTGCATCGCGGGAGTGCTGGTGTGAAGAATTGCGAGTGGGGGTGCCTACAGAATTGACGAGAGCATCAGGCTTTTCTTGAGAAGAACATGAACGTCGCAAAAAAGCCAGATTCCGTCAGGAAGCAACGACTCATCTTACTCATTCTTCTCGGAGCCATTGGAGTTGTTTTTCCACTCCTGTATGGCTCGTGGTTGGGTTTGGAGACGCTCTCATTTGTGTGGGGATGTCGCGAAACAGAAGGTACGATTGCTAAGAAAGTCGGAGTCACCTCTCGAATGTCCTATGCGGTCGTGCGGTTTGTGGCAGATGGACGTGAAGTCCTGTTCAATGACAAATGCCGCAGAGAAGATAGAGTCGTTTTGTACTCGCAGGTCACGGTATTCTATCCGCCGAGTCATCCAGAATCAGCACGTGTAGGCACCATTTCTCAGCAA
>JACRIH010000523.1 GCA_016235885.1 Planctomycetales bacterium
CGACGTCGTCGGGCGACGCGGCGGTGTTCGCGACGAGGACTCCATGCGACCGCGACGTCTCGCCGGAGAACAATCCGGGCACGCCGGCTTCTTTCACGGTCTGACGATTCTTGATGACGACTTTATTCGCCAACAGCTTGTCGATACCCGATGATAATTCCAGTCGCGATTCAATTCGCGGCGGGTCACCGATTTCGATTTGCACCAGCGTGACTTCAGCTTGCGGTTCGAGCATCCCGACCACGAGCGCTTCGCTGAGTTGCCGGTTGTGCCGCTTGTTCACCAGGTTGATGACGAACGATCGGTCATCCAGATCGACCGCCTTGCCGAGACCGATGTCGCCCAGTTCCGCGTTCGGAGCGAGCACGATTTCCTTGCACGCGAGGGCGAGGACGGCGTGGTGTCCGCGCACCGTCTGTGGCACGAAGGCGACGGTCGTCAGCGATGGCACTTCGTTGGCGAGGAATTTCGCCAGCCCTTGCACTTGATGAAACGGGCTGGAACCCGGCTTGATCTCAAGCACGAGGATTCCCGGACGCTGTTCCTGCTTGGCTCGATTTTGAAGATCGAGCGCCACGCGACTCACTTTGCCGAACACGGCATCATCGAGCGGCGCACCGATGGCAAGGAACTGCCCGATCGGCTCGCGTTTGACCACGGCTCCCGGTGCTGGTTCGCCCGGTTGTGCCTGCACGACGCGAAGCATCCCGGAGACAAGCAGGATGATGAACCCCGCTCGCAGAATCGCGCTGAAGTGGTCTCGCGTCATATTTCGACTCGCTCCGTCCCGCAAAACCGGATGCCTGATAAGGCACGGCGATTATAGAACGGGCGATGGGCGAGTCAAATTCCGGCGGGCGTTGCGGCGGGGAGTCAGGATTTCGTCGCGAAGTTCGCAAAGAGAAACTGCGGCTACCAATCAGAAATGCGCGGCGAAGTACGGCGAGCCGGCATCGTCATGCCTCGGCGAGTCGTTGGCGATGAGGTTGTTCCCGCAGGGACTCGCGGCGAAGTTGTGTTGGTCGGCGCGAGCAGGACCGGACCGGACGTGTCGCGAGGTGCGGTCATTGTTTGAGTCCGCTGGCCGGGTGGAGCACCGGTTGTCAGCGGCGGCGTGGTCGCTGTTTGGTCGTCGAGAAAGAAAACGTATGGGCTCACGGCGGCCGCGAGGTCGCGGTGGGGGTGGATATCCTGCCAGCTATGCCCCGCGCCGGTGTAGCGCGAGATGTCCCTCTCGACGATCTTCGCCGATTCGGGACCGAGTTGTGTGCGGTCATTCCATGTCAAACCGGGACCGCCCAGCGCGGAGGTCGCGCCTGGCTTGCGGATCGTGTACAAACCGAGCGCGGTGTCGAGTGAATTTCGCAGACTGAGCATCCGTTCGATTCGCGGCAGCGCCATGCCGTAGCGCTGTCCGGGGTTGAGCCAATGGTGGTCGATCGCGGCGACGAGCAACACGACGCGGCACGCCGGTGGGATGCTGGCCGGTGCGGCCAGGCGCACGTTGTTTTCGATTTCTCCACCAGCCATCAGGTGCACCGCCGACGAAACGGTCCGAGCTCCGTGACTGTGACCGATTAGACACAACGGCTGGGTTTGGGGAACGTGTGCGAGTAACTCGGCCAGAAACACACCCTGATACGAACTGCGTCGCCCGAGAACCGCGATCTCGGCGGGAAAGAGGAACGGAGCCATTCCGTCGCTGGGCCAAGTGAAAAACACGATGTTCAATCGCTGATCGGGCGCGGCCGAACGGAGCCAGCGACTGATCGGGCGTGTCTCGGCGAACGCATCTTCCCAACCGTTGTAGCTGCCGAAAACGACGACACAGGTCGGCGCTCCGTTGTTGATCGCGGACGAGAATGTTCCTTCATCAGCCGACTTCAACGATTGGTTTCCGGGACTGAAGTAGTAGGAGAGTGATGGGTTCAGCCGCCACGCTCCCTCCTGGTTGTAATTCCGGCGGCTGCTGACGACCCAGTAGCCGGACGTGACATCGGGCGAGACCGAGACGGTGCCGAGTGCTGGAACGGGTGCGATGCCGGAGTTCATCGGGTTGACCCTCTGCACGGGACGCATTCGTTTCTCGGCTGCGGATGGGGACGGCACGACAATTCGCGGCGTCGGTCGACCGGGTGTCACGATGGTCGGTGAGGCTGACGGTTTGACGACGGACTGGGCTGGCAACTTGTTGCCTTGTGGGCAGGCTACGATGAGCGCACCCGCAAGCGAAAGAAACCAGAGGCGGTGGACAGGATGCAGGCTCTTCATGTCGGCAGACAATCTCGTCAGACGTCGGTGGGATTCGTTCCGACAACGTGCCACGGTGCGCAAAGGACATTAGGCGGGTCACTCTGTGACGCGAACTTCCGGTCACGAAGTGACTGGTCTTCATTCGGCGCGGTCCGTTGTCAGTCGAAACCTAACCCACGGTTGGCGTGATGCAACTTGGCAACATCTCCGACATGGCAGCCGATCGGACATCGTTGCAGGGCATGCCGCACGGGCCGATTGCGTAAAGTCGAGCGGCAGGTGTTGGGTACCACAGCAACCCGAGGCGTCAGCGAGGAAGCCTTCGAAGGATTGCCGCGCCGATGGAGTCTGCCGGGCCAGGCCGATCAGAGAAGATCACCGAACGGTTTGCCGACGGTGACGATTTGGAAAACTGGACCGGGTTCTGGCAGGGAAAGAGTGCCCGTCAACGACATTGGAGCGGTTCCAATTCGGATGTGGCGGCGAAGGGTAGTGCTGCGTCAAACCCAAGATTTGGGGTGGTAGCCACGTTCGCCAGGGCGTGGGCAGACGACAAAATACAGAGGAATTCCCACGGTCTGGCGAACGTGGCTACCCCAAAATCAAGCTTTGACGACGCAGTAGCTGAACTCGTGAGATTTCAGTTCGGAACTCTCACGAGTTCCGCTACAGCCAGCGTGGAACTGCTCTGAGTCGAAGTGTGAGCCAACCGAGGACATTCCCTCGCTTGCGCAACATCAAAACTTGCGATTCGGGTTGGTGGAGAATCAGTTGGCCGCAGGAGCGACCGACGAGGTGTGTTTCTCATCCGCAGCCAGCACATTGAAACGCCGCCGCATGATCTCCTCACCCGCGTTGCTGAGCACCATGTTGTACTCGCCGGCTGGCAGAGCGCAGTCGATTGGCAGGGAAAAATAAACGCGGAACGATTCCCGCATGGCGACCTGTCCGAAGCGATTGAGGAGCTTGCCATCAGAGTCGGCCAGAGTGCATTCCAGCCACATATCTTCGTGCGGCTGGTTCATGCACACCTGCGCAAACAATGTCTCCCCCGGGCGAAAGTCGCGTCGGTAATTGACCAAATGGTCACCGATGACTCGGGCACCGAGGTCGAACGAAAAGAACTTGTCAGACTGTCGCAGTGGTACGGGTTCCAAGAGTTGTTCGACCTTCTCCTGGCTCATTTCCTTGAGCGGAAATGGGCCGTTGGGGCCGCGTTCGCCGTACGGATCCATCCAGTATTCCAGTTCCACGCCCGCCAGCGTGAAGATTGCCAGCGACATGGCAAACGCACCGGCGCGCACGGACCACGGTGATGGAGCGGTCGTGGAGGCCGTCGCGATTCGATGACCAGGCGCGAACCAGGTTGCGAACCGCAAATTATGGCGATGGAAAAAGCCCGCCACGCGGCGGCGGCAGCGTCGCGCGAATCGAGCGATGCGCTGGACCTCGGCGTCCGTCAGAAACGAGCAGTACGCGGCCAGCATCACCTGTGGGAAAATAAACAGGCCCAGTGTCAGTACGGTCATAAAATGGAAGACGGCTCCGATTCCAAGCGTCAGCCACTTGGTTCGCGGTTGCGAAACGACAAACGGAAACACGACTTCCCAGACGAGTGTCACCAAGGCGCACAGCAGCAACACGAGCGGGAATTGCGTGAGGTATTCGCCGACGGGATGCGGTCCATTGACGTGCGTCAGCATCCAGTATCGCAACTGGTCGCCACTGAGAAAACTGGATGTGCGCAACTTGGTCATGGCCGCACCGAAGTAAATCGCGCACAGCAGAAACTGGATCAGGCGTTGAGGCCATACGGCGCAGAGGCGGGAGTCGTCGTTGAGGAGGCTCCACGGTAATCGCCGTTCGCCGCGACGTCGCAGCCGGGAATCGATCGACCAGACTGTGCCGACGTTGGACAGCGCAAGCACCAGCAACATGTGCGATGAGATCACTGTGTATTTCGTGATCGTTGTCATGCAGTCCAACAGGGTGAAATAGGGGTACAGGACAGCCGCCGCCAGCAGCGACACGCGGGTCCACCAGCCGAGGCTGCTGGCGATCAGGAAAAATACAAGCGCCGTGTATCCGGCGACCGCAACGGTTCCCGCCGGCACCGGCAGCCAGTTGAGATATCGGAAGTTGTCGGCCAACGGCGCGGGAGCGCCGTCCGTCGAGAACAATTCGCGGGCGAAGCGCCAACGGTTGAGGACGTCGATCAGCAACACGAGCGGCAGGTAGATGCGAATGATCGCCAGTCCGTAGGGGACTTCTCGCGAGAAGAAGAGTCGAGTCCACCAGCCGGTCCGTGGTTGTTCGATAGCCGATTCGGATGCGTGTTGAGTCAACATCGTTCAAATCTCTCGACAGGAAGAAGGGCTGAATCGGTCACGACGCTTTACGGAAAAGTCAGTTTGTGGAGGGCGAATTCGCCCGAGATTTGCCGTCATCGGGGATGAACACGGCCACCGGTCGGAAGTTCGAGGGATTGGTTCCCTGAAACGCATCGAGCACGAACAACGGTTTGCCGCGCCGCTGATCCGCAGCCAGTCGCGGGTTGTCCGCCATGACGCGGCTGAACTGATTGCTCAACCACGGAACGTGATTGCGGATGATCTCGCCGTTGGGACCGTATTCGGCACGGAGGTAGGAATACTTGGGAATTTCGGCTGGCTTGGGTTCGTCGAACCGCGTGCGCCACAGGTGATCCGGCATGTCGTACTTTTTCGACCAGTGCTCTTCGAGCACGAGGATGCGGGTGATCGGTTCGTGCTGCGTGTGCCGCAGTGTGTTGTGCGCGATGCTGCAGGTGTGATTGTTAAAGGCGTCGAAGTTGTGACGATCGAGCGTGCCCCACGCCTTGACGTCGCCCCACGGCCCCGGAGACAGTTCGTAGTACTTGCCGCTTTCGCCTTCGCCCACGATGTGCGATTCCGTGGCGAATGAGGCCCACCCGCAAAACATGTCCCAGACAACGAAGTACATCAACGGGTGAGACCCGGTGTACGAGCCGAGCGTGTGGCAGGCGAGACCGAACCCAAGCGCGCCGAGATACACGGCGATGAACGAAGAGACGAGCCAGCGTTTCATGATGAGTGCCCTCCGTGGCAATGATGAAGTACCGCTGTCTGGCGGCAATTTCGAACGTGCGACTGGCTGCTGCAGGAATTCCATTCTCCGGCGGAAGTAGCCGACTGGCCGGGGCCGGGGACTATCCGGAAAGAATCAAATTCGGTCAAGATCAGGATCGAACGTGTTTGACGAATCTTGAGGCAAGGCACCGAGATCGGTGTGCGTAACCGCCCGAAGGTGATGTGCGATCCCGATGCAAAATGGCGCACCTGCGGCCGCGCGAAACTCCGTCACGATCGTTCCAGCTCGTCCAGAAACTCGTCGCTCAGGCCGGCGGTCAATCGTGGTTCGCGGTGGAAGTGGCGTCCCTTTGATTTCTCCGGGCGCAACGGCCATTGGAGATGCGATTCGTACGCTTGCCAGTCGGTTTGATCGGGTGATTTGAGTTTGCGGAGCCAGCGGATTCCAAACGCCACGTGGCGGATTTCGTCGCGGTGGATGATTCGCAGAATGTTGGCTCCGGTCTGATCGCCGGCAGTTGTGAAATGCTCTTCGAATTCCAGCGTGTGATCGAGATTCCGTCCCTCGAACGTGAGCGGCATTCCGGCGAGGTAGTCGAGGAGGCAGGAAAACTTTTGAGCCTTCGTCCAGAAGTACCCGTTGACCGGCAGGTCACCGAATCGAAGCCCGAGTTCTTCCGCGCGCTGGATGTGCATTCGCGTATGACGCTGTTCGTCGGCGAGGATCGGGATCATTTCGCGACGGAAGTCAGGCGGTGCGTCCGGAAACGCGCACAGCACGAACGCCATGACTTCCAGCGCCTGCAATTCGTGATTGGCAAGGATGTGATGTGCCGCCGCCCGTTTCAGCGAGTCGCTGAATGTGTTTGGATGCGGCATGGCCGGCGTCTGCTTGCGGCCACAGAAATGAAGTGCGATCGGGCGGGACGGCAGCGCGGGACGGAATGCGTCTCCCGGCCGGTCATCGGTCACCGGCGGTTCGAACGGCAGCAGTTTTTTCGCGATGGAGTCGGCGGTCAGTACCCGCTCGGCGAACTCACGAATCTCCATGCGGCACGCGACCGAAGCCTACGCCTCGGACCAGTTCTGATACTTCGAGATGCGATTCACGGAGACATACGTGTCACTGGTGTCGTGGCCATCCAGCCGGTACTGCATCACGTACGCATCCTCGTTGGAGTCTTCGTAGTGTTTGCGGAGGACACCCATCGCGCGGAAACCCTGCTGATGGAAGAAGAGTTGTGCGGAAAGATTCGTTTCACGAACCTCCAGCGTGATTTCCTGCCGGCGTTGTTGCGACAGCTTGTTGATGAGCTTCTCGATCATCTGAGCGCCGACACCCAACCGCCGCATCGCCGGACCCACCGCGAAATTCAGGATGTGCAGCCGATTCTTGTGCAGTTCGTAGATCATGAACCCGACCACGTGATTATCCTGCTCGGCCACCATGCCGATGCAGTTGCGCTGGCGCAGGCAGCTCAGGAAATCTTCCTCGGTCCATTCGAAGTCGAAGCTCTCTTGTTCGATTTTGAGCACCTCGTTCATGTCCCGTCGGATCATCCATCGAATTTGAACCTTCAATGCTTCGCGCTGCGACTGCCGGGTACTCACGAGGGCCTCCTTGCCTGACGGCGGCGATCTGAAATGCTGCGGTTCATCCCGAACCGGCCGATAAAAACGCCAACGGCTTTCGAAAAGCGGGCGTTAGATATCAGAAGCGCCAACGCGGTGAAAGACGAGTTCGAGGTTTTTCTCGACTCGATTCAGCCCTTCGGCGGAAGTTGCCGCGAGTGGGTCATCACCAGGCGATTGATTACCTGATCGACACCGGCCACGCGCTTCGCCAGGCGAGTCACATCGGGCGAACCCTCATCCGCCTCAACCACGCCTTCGATGCAAACCCCGTTCTGCACACGGTGGATCACGAGCGACGAAAAATGCAGGCGAGGCTCGGCGAGCAATTCTCGCTGCACGTCTTTCTCGATGCCGTGCGGGCCGGCGAAGCGCCGCGGCGCCGTGATGTCCGGAGTGTGGAACACTTGGGGATTTGTGGCACCGGAAACTTCCTTGAGCTGCTTTCGCCGTTTCATCGTGAGGTCTCCTCTCACTCGGGGTCGATCCGTCCAATCCATTTCAACGGCGGCAGTCTACCGTCGCAAAACTGAGTTGAACAGCTTTTTTTGCAGGGGGGTGACGGAATCGAATTGGATGCGACCACCCGACGGGGCAAAGTTTGTGCCGGACCGTGTGGCGGTTGGTCGGTGGGACACCAACCCGATGCGTCTGCAAGGGACCGCATTCCAAGCACTCGCTGGCGAGAATTGATGTTGCGATTTCATCAGCCGCGAAATGGGGACGACGTTTCGTTGGGGGGCGAAGTCTCCACGGTGGCAGGACCTTGGCGTTTCGCTGCAAAGAACCGTGCAGCATTTACAAGGAAACAGGCAGGGCAATCCGGATAAGAATTGCCGACGCGAACGCAGCCACCTCAACCACCCAACTGAGCCAGCAGGCCGTTCATTTCCTCGACGGCATGCCGGTCTCCGTTGGCGTGAGCTCGATCGATGCCGATTCGGAGCAGTTCGCAACTGCGATCCGTGTCGCTCTGGGCGAGAGCTTGGGCACTTTGAAAGTACGCCGGGACGTAGCTGGGATCGAGCTTCATCACTCGCTCCAGCCGAGCCACTCCGCCGGCTGAATCGCCGTCGCTGATGAGTTGCATGGCGAGGGCGTAATTCAAAAAGACATCTGTGGGGTCGTCGGCCAACATGGCTTCGAGTTGTTCTCGCCTTGGCATGGGGATGTCTCTCCACCGGTCGAGCCGGTTTTTTGTGAAGGTGTATCGGTTGTGCGGAATCGTTCGTTCGGTGTGCGGTTTCGTACGCGGCCCGGCATGGGAATCACCGGGCAGAGTTGAACGAAAACTTCCTTGGGACGGGTTGGCATGGGATGACTGTCGGCACATTCCGCACAGACCGAATGTGGTTCCAGTTGGGTAAGTTATGCGCGGTCGGTGCCACGGTTTCAAGCCGGTCAACAAGTGCAGTCGATTTCCAGAGTTACCAGCGGCGAAGGATCGCCATTCCACGTGATACACGGACCGTGATTGTGGCCTCGGGGGATCTCGTCGGAATCGCACCGGTCTCTTCATGACGACGCGGTGGCGACCTGGAAATGACGTTGCTCATGCGCTCACGGATTTTCGGCTGGGGTTTCGGCGTCGTTTGGTTGGCGACACTCACCGGATCGCTTTGTCTCGCGACCGAAGCTCGACAAACCGCGCTCGTGAAGGCGGTCCACCGCGCGGAGAGCGCGGTGGTCAATATTCACACCGAAAAAACCACAGCGGACAAGGACTCTGCGTTCACGCAGGGACAGGGACGCAAAGTCAACGGGATGGGTTCGGGGATTGTCGTCGACGAGCGCGGCTACATCCTCACGAATCATCATGTGATCGCCGACGTGGACACCGCCGCGACGCGAGTGACTCTGTTTGACGGCTCGACCTACAAGGCCCGCGTGATCTCGTACGACCGCCGCCACGATCTGGCGGTCATCAAGATCGACCCCTCACGGTCGCTCCCGACCGTTCCACTCGGCACATCGTCTGACATCATGCTGGGCGAAACGGTGATCGCGATCGGCAACGCATTCGGTTACGAACACACCGTGACGGCGGGCATCGTGAGTGCCCTCTCACGCGATGTCGAAGTCAACGAGCATCAGGATTACAAGAACCTGATCCAGACCGACGCCAGCATCAACCCCGGCAACAGCGGTGGGCCGCTGATCAACCTCGACGGTGAAGTTGTCGGCATCAACGTGGCGATTCGGGCCGGCGCTCAGCGGATTGGATTCGCCATCCCGATGGATGACGCCCGGCGGTTGCTGGCCAAGCTGCTCAATCCGGCCAAACTTTCCGACACGTATCACGGTCTGATCGGTCGCGATGAGAAGTCATCTCGCGAAATGAAGTTTGTGGTCGATGGAACCGAATCCAACAGCCCCGCTTCTGCGGCGGGCTTCCATTCGGGAGACATCGTGCTGCAAGTCGGGTCGGTCAAAGTCACCGACCAAGCCGACGCCGAACGGGCGATGTTGGGCTACCAGGCGGGTCAGTCGATCGACTCCGTGGTGCGACGCGGCACCGAACGGCTGACGCTCACGATGAAGCTCGCCCGGCACAACAGCGCCCAAGCTGTCGCGGGGACGCAGCCGCAATCGCAACCGGTGGCTCCGACGGAAACCTCGCACGACAAATGCTGGAAGCTGGCCGGGATGAAACTGGAGCCGGCACAACGGTCACAGCTCGGGATTCACAGCACGCGGTATCGCGGCGGGATGCGAGTGCTCGAAATCCGTGGCGAAAGTCCGTCGGCGAAAGCGGGCATTCGACAGGGAGACATTCTGGTCGGCCTGCACCAGTGGGAAACGATCAGCCAGGACAACATGTCGTACATCTTCAACCACAAGCAACTCGCCACATTCGGCCCGCTGAAATTCTACGTGCTTCGCGGAGCCGAGACTTTGTACGGCAATGTCACGCTGCCGGTGGATGGGAAGTAGCTGGAGTCCCGGCTTCAGCCGGTGAGTTGGAGTTCGCGTTGTCACGAGCGTAAACTCGGTGACGGCCGCCTGAAGGCGGGACTCCAACCATGCCTCACCATGAATTCGCCCTGATCGATTGGATTCGACACCGCGTGGCCAACCATGCGCGGCTGACGCTGGGCATTGGTGACGACACGGCCGTGCTGCGGTTTCCCGAACCGGCCGATTGTCTGATCACCGTGGACATGCTGATGGAAGGTGTCCACTTCACGCTGGCAGGCGCGTCTCTTGAACGGATCGGACGCAAGGCGCTGGGCGTCAACCTGAGCGACATTGCCGCGATGGCCGGTCAGCCACTGGCTGCGGTCGTCGCCGTGGCGCTGCCCCGTCACGGCGGCTGGGAGATCGGCCAGCGATTGCACGCTGGCTTGCAAAGCATGGCGGACGAATTTGGTGTCGCGCTGGCTGGCGGTGACACGAACACGTGGGATGGTCCGCTGGTCATCAGCGTGACGGTGCTCGGCGAAGCGACCGGAAGCGGAGCCGTGCGGCGTGGCGGAGCACAAGTTGGCGACTGGGTGTTCGTGACCGGTTCGCTCGGCGGCAGCCTGACCGGCCGGCATCTCGATTTCACGCCGCGAGTCGCCGAAGCCCTCGCTTTGCAGCGAGCCGTGACGTTGCATTCGATGATCGACATCAGCGACGGCCTGATCGCCGATTTGGGACACATCCTCGAAGAAAGCCACGTCGGCGCGGTCCTCGATTCGGCCGCGATCCCGATCAGCCCCGCCGCTGCGTCCCTCCGCGACAGCCGATCACCGTTCGACCATGCGCTGGCTGATGGCGAGGATTTTGAATTGTTGTTCACTGTCCCGCCGTCAGACGGACAGCGATTGATCGCCTCGCCACCGTTCGCCACACCGATCACGCGTATCGGCGAGATCGTCCCCGGCGGCGTCTGCCTGCTTCGCGCCGCTGATGGAACGCTTGCTCCCCCGCAAGTCAGCGGCTGGAAGCATGGATTTGATGGCTGAACATTTCTTAGCCACGGATGAAACACGGATGAAACACGGAACAGAAGGACGAGGCTGCCAACTCAAATCCGTGTTTCATCCGTGTTCCATCCGTGGCAAAACTCTTTCCTTCAGAAGAGTAGAGTTGTACCGATCCTGCATGAGATTTGGCTTCGACGTCGCTGCCTCGCGTCGTGCAATGTGGGATGTCAACCAAACGAAACCGAGGCGGCGTTCTTGCGAACGCCGCCCCGGTGGAAACTTGCCCGATATCAATTGGTCTCGGACTTCGACTCGTCTTTCTTCCTCTCGTCAGCCTTCTCGCCGTCTGGCGAGTCAGCCGTGCTGGCGACGGACGAATCGGCGAAACCGGCTGCGGCCAGCTTGGCGATCGCGTCCTCGGTCTTGAACTTCGTGGCGTCAACTTGCAGAGTCGCGGTCCGCGTGGCGGCATCCGCTTCAACCTTGGCTACCCCCGGTAGCGCCTTGAGTGCATTGCGCACTCGAGGACTTCAACCGACGGGTCAGTGCATTTTCGGGACGTTGAACACGACTTGCGTCGTCTTCACGCCCGAATCGGTCACGCCGGAATCGTCGGCGGGCAATGTGGAAGCGGTTGCGGCGGGTGCGGGGGACGTCGACGTGGTCACGGGTGTGACCGACGACGAGCAACCTCCCAGCATCGCCAGCAAACACGCTCCGAGAAGTCTTTTGGACATCGGAACTCCTTTCAAAATGAATCGAACGTAGCGGCGAGACGACCTCGCAACTTCAAATTATCGGCCGTGAGTGTCGTCGGACGTGATATCAACCACAAGGCCCGACCGACGAAATCACAATCGACTTGACGGGCCACAAAGCGTGGCGATATGGTCGTCGCCGTAGGTTGGGCTCTTAGCCCGACCGCCACACTGGACAGCGCACCCCAATGACGGTCGGGCTAAGAGCCCAACCTACCGGAGACGAGCATGCTGCAAATCGAACAGGGATCTCCACGGGCAAATTGTCAGGGAATGACACGCCGCTCGGCGATCAAGGCCGGGTTCCTCGGATTGTCGGGTCTGACTCTGGCCGACCTGCTCAAACTGCGCGCCGCCGGTGCGGCCGGGAAGAACGACAAGTCGGTCATCCTGATTTGGCTGGACGGCGGGCCGAGTCATCTCGAATCGTACGATCCAAAACCCGAAGCTCCCTCGGACTACCGTGGCCCGTTCGGTGCAATTCCGACCAACGTTCCCGGCATCTTCCTGTCCGAGTTGCTGCCGCAGCACGCGAAGCATGCGGACAAGATGTGCTTCGTGCGGTCGGTCCATCACGACAACGGAGACCACTTCGCGGGTGGGCACTGGATGCTGACGGGTCGATTTGGATCGAACGCAGCCAACCTGCCGCAGAAATTTCCGTCGGTCGGTTCGTATGTCTCCCGCGTGCGCGGACCGAACACGCCGGGAATGCCGGCTTACGTGGGGTTGCCCGCGGCGCAGAGCATCTACCTGTTCCCCGGTTATCAGGGGGCGGCGTATCTCGGCGCGGCGTACAACCCGTTCGATGTGGACACGGAGACGAAGTATCTGCACTACACGTCGAACGTCGCGGTCGGTCGGCCGAAGTGCCTCGACAGTTTTGCGGCGGTCGAAGCGTCTCGCGCCGTAAACCGCAAGTCGCTGCTCGGCGGGTTGGACCAGATCAAGCGGCAGGTCGATCAGAAGGGTGTGATGGACACGATCGATCGCAACCAGCAGGATGCGCTGTCGATGATCCTTGGCGGTCAGGCGCGCAGGGCGTTTGATCTCGGTCTGGAAGACCCGCGGCAGATCGACAAGTACGGCAACAACCCGTGGGGCCGGTACACGCTGATGGCTCGGCGGCTGGTCGAATCGGGTGTCACGTTTGTCACGGTGGACATGCCGCACTGGGACGACCACTCGAACATCGAAAAAGGTCACGGCGGCAAGTTCCGTGTCGTCGATCAGGCGGTGGGAGCGTTGATGGACGATCTCGCGCAGCGCGACATTCTCGACCGCGTGCTGGTGATTGTGATGGGCGAGTTCGGCCGCACGCCGAAGATCAACAACGGCCAGCCCGGTATCGCGATCCCCGGTCGCGATCACTGGGGCAATGCGATCTCGGTGTTGATGGCGGGGGGTGGCCTGCGCGGCGGCACGGTCGTCGGTGCCACGAATTCCAAGGGGGAACACCCTGTCGAGCGGCCACTCATGCCACACGATGTGCTCGCGACGGTCTACAAGGTCATGGATATCGATCCCAGCCTGTCGTTCAACGATTTCGCCGGCCGCCCGGTTCCGATCCTGTCAGAAGGCGCGCCCATCCGCGAGATTCTGTGAGCCGAGTGCTTCGGTAGCAGACGAGGAGGGTTTTCGATGTCATCGGACGAAGCCGACGCGGACGTTGCTCAGCGATGGTACGACCGCAAGTCTTCCCTCATGGAGGCAAGCCTCGGAAAAGAACACGACATTGTGATGCATGCCATTATTCCATACGCCATCGGCGGCGGTCTCGACCTTTACTACTATCCCAACGGATTGCCGGGTACCGCAGTCGCAACCAAGGAATTATCCGAGTTGCCGAACGAGGGATCTACGAACGACGTCTATCGTTCCTATGAGTTGGTGATGTTCACTAAGCACCAACTCGACCTTGACGCGGCTGACGATGATGAGACGTTCTTCGGAAGGGCTCATTCGACTATCAAAGCGATTCTGAATTGCATCGCCCCGTACAGTGCGCAAGCCAAGTTGAATCCCAACGAGACCTGCGAGTTCCCGGCCGACATGGAGGGTGTCGGGGGTAAATGCCTAATCTTCGACGGATACGCCTGTCACTCGGATGAAATGGTTGAGGAGTTCGGCCTTCTTGCAATCATTGAGGTCTTTTGTTCCGAGATGGAGTACGCGCGGGAGAATGGCGGAGCGAAGCTCATCAAGCGACTCAAGTCCATGGGCCACTATCCGTATTCCGATTTGGACCGTGCGCCGGTTGCGTAGCCCCGCCGAACAGCATGTTGCACCGGAGTGACCTGCAGCGTCTGTTTCAAAGATGAGAGTCATTCGCCGGTGTCCGATTAGCGTGACCGTTGAACTGCGGTCCGCCGTAGACAACTGCGATCTGCACGCTGGCACACTCTCTGCGTGCCGAGTAACGTACCGCTCGACGTTGCCCGCCCGCATTCCCTCCCCGAGGTGCCCGCCATGACGATTCGCGTTGCGCTGCCGATCACGTTGCTGTGGCTCACACTGTCCGCTTCCCTCCCGGCCGCCGATCCGTTGCCGGGGACGAAGCCGCTCGAACTCGACCGGCCGCTCGACGAGGTGATGGTGGAGGGGATCAGCAAGTTCGCCGAGCTGGAACTGGCGGCGTCGGTCGAACGGCGAGCCAAGCTGTGGAACCGTGACTTTTCGAGCGTCGAGGCGTACGAAAAGAGC
>JACRIH010000524.1 GCA_016235885.1 Planctomycetales bacterium
CGTGTGCGTGCTGTACATTGCTTGGGTGCTGTCGCTGAGAGAGCTGTCGGTAGCGATGCCCTTTGCCGGAGGACCGCTGGCATACGGCCGCCGAGCCGTCGGGCCGTGGCTCGGTTTCGTTATGGGTTGGTCGATGTTCCTGGAGTGTCTCTTCGCCGCCATCGGGACCGCGATTGCCACCGGAGCCTACATCTACTTCATCCTCAGCTTGCTGTTCCCTGAAACACCGAAGGCGGAAGTAACGACACTCGCGGCTTTGGTCACCGTGGCCCTGTTCGGATTGTTGCAATGGATCGGCGCGAAGGAACAGGCGAAGGTGATGGAATGGATGACGTACGGGGCGATCCTCGCGCTCGTCTGGTTTTGGATCGCCTGCATTCCAGGAGTCGATGTCAACCGGATCCTCACGAAGCCGCTGCTCACGGATGGTTGGTCCGGTGTGATCAAGGCGATTCCGTACGCCATCTGGTGGCTGGTCATCATCGAATCGGTCGCGCTGGCCGCCGAAGAAGCGCACGAGCCGCATCACTCCATTCCACGAGGTCTCACGCTGGCGCAGATCACGCTCATCGTGCTGGTCGTGTTGACTTGGTTCTTTGCGAGCGCAGCCGGGAACGACTACCGCAAGACCGGCGATGGCGTTAACAATCTGTTTCCGCTCCCGTGGGTCTACCGTGAGGTCTGGCCGGGTGCCGCCCATTCGCCGCACCTGATTGCGTTCTCGGTTCTGGCGATCTGCGGCATGGTTGCCAGCTACAACGGGATGCTGTACGCCGTCAGTCGTCAATCGTTCTCGATGGGCCGTGCGGGCTACATGCCGTCATTTTTGGGGCGAGTCCATCCGGGACGGCGAACGCCCGACATGTCGATTTTCGTCTGGAGCACGGTGATCGCCGGATTCGTCATCTGGGGATACTTCAACGAAGCGGCGGTGCTGATCGCCGTCCTGACGTGCAATCTCACCGCACTGATTTGGTACGTCCTGGCGATGGTCTGCCTCTTCATTTTGCGGGCGAAGGAACCCAACATGCCGCGTCCGTACAAGGTGCCGCTCTATCCCTTCCTCCCGGCCCTCGTCATCGTGATGAGCCTGTTCGCCGCACTGGTCTACGGCTGGTTGCAAGAACCGATCGTGCTCTGGTTGACACTGATTCTGTACGCGATCGGGCTGACCTATTACTTCGGCTATGCCCGCACGCGGCTCACGACCGCCGCCCCGGAAGAACTCACCGCCCGTGCGGAGTTGTCATGAACCGAATCACCCGCTGCACTTTGTTGTTGACCGCCTGCGGCCTCAGCCTGCTGTGCTTGATGCGAGTGACTGCCGATGAGCCGCCGCAGACCGGCCCGGAGATAGAGAAGCGATTTCCGCCGCTCAAGATGCCGCCGGGGTTCAAGGCGACTCTGTTCGCGTGCGACCCGTTCATCGAATATCCCTCGGCGATCGCGCTCGGTCCGCGAGCCAACTCCATCTTCGTGGCCGCGGACTACATGACCGGGTTGGGAACCGAGATCGTGCGCCGCGATGAGATTCGCCTGATCGAGGACACCAACGGCGACGGTTACGCCGACAAGTCCACGATCTACGCGGACCAGTTCAACTCGATCATGGGTCTGACGTTTCACGGCAACACGGTGTACGCGATGCACTCGCCGTATCTGACCGCGTTGCGAGACACCGACGGCGACGGCAAGGCGGACGAACGGCGAGACCTGTTGAGCGGCCTCGGCCTCACCCCCGAAGAAAATCCCGTGCGCTTGCATTGTGCGAACGGGTTGGTGATGGGTCACGACGGTTGGCTCTACCTGGCGCTCGGTGACCACGGCTGCAAATTGAAACGGCCGGAAGGTGACGAACTCGTGCTGAACGGCGGCGGAATCCTGCGCTGCCGACCGGACGGTCGCGATCTGCACGTCTTCGCCACCGGCCTCCGCAACATCTACGACGTGGCTCTCGACGACGAACTGAACGTCTTCGTGCGCGACAACGAGAACGACGGCGGAGACTACAAGATTCGCGTCTGTCACAGTTTCTTCGGAGCCGATCACGGCTACCCGTATCTGTACTACGAGCGGCCGGACGAAGCACTGCCGCCGATCGCCGATCTCGGATTGGGTTCGTCGGCCGGTGGGCTGTGTTATCTGGAGCAACAATTTCCCGCCGAGTATCGCGGCAATCTCATCTTCTGCGAGTGGGGCCGCTCTGTGGTGCGCTATGGCTTGCAACGTGTCGGCAGTAGCTTCGCCACACCGAAGGAAATCGAATTCGCCGCCGGCGCGGAGAACGATCCGTATGGCTTCAAACCCACGGATGTTGTTGTCGAGCGCGACGGTTCGTTGATCGTCGCGGACTGGGCAGACGGCCAGCGACCCAAGCGTGGCCGGGCACGCATCTACCGCATTCGGTACGGCGATGAAAGGGCAGACGGTGTTCGTCCGGTTTCTGATGACGGAAAACCGTCGCTTGGCGACTGGTTGAAGCGACTCGATTCAGAAAGCCATTACGAGCGAGTCCAGGCCCAGGAAGCTATCTCCGGACGCGGACCTGAAGGTCTTCAGGCGCTCGTCGAGGCCCTCATGAAGAATCGCCTTGGTGTTCGCGGACGCCTGCACGCGGTCTGGATTCTCGCCCGCGACGGGAGCCGTTCGTCGCACGAAACACTTTTCGATCTCGCGAAGTCCGACAAGAACGCACAGGTGCAAGCACAGTCGGTTCGCGCTCTCGCCGACCTGACCGATCCGGTTCTCATTCATGATCGCTTGGACGCGGGACGAGGTGACGCCGAGACTGCCGCTCGCCTGGCGAAACTTGCGGACGACGCAGACTCGCGAGTTGTGTTGGAGGTGGCCGTTGCTCTCGGACGGATGCGCTGGGTGGAGGCTCCGAAATGGCTCCGATCGACTCTCACCGCGCCACGACTGGCGAAGGAGTGGCAGGGAAATCTGAGTCCTGCCCTGGCACACGCGGCCATGCAGTCACTGCGACGTTCGGACAACTGGCCCGCCGTGTTGAAGCTTCTCGATCTGCCGAATACCGAGCCGATCCGGAAAGTCGCACTGCGGGCGATTGCGAATCAAGCCAAGCCCGAACTCGTCGATGGATTGATCGAGCGACTCGGCGACTTGGAGCTCGATCCTTCGCGCCGGCGTGAGTATGCGGACGCCCTGACTCGCGTCTACAAGCAGCCCAGCCCGTGGGTCTACTGGGGCTACCGGCCACCGCCGCGTCCCGCGAACGCGGTGGAGTGGAAACGAACCGCCCCGATTGAGCAGACATTGGACCACCTGCTGGCTGATCCAGACGCCACGGTTCGTCTCGCCACTCTTCGGCAAATGCAGCACGAGAAAATCCCAACCCAACTGGCAACCCTTCAGCAATGGCTGGGCAGCAAGCGCGAACCCGATGGCGTGGCGGCAATCCTCGAATCCCTGCGCGACCACCCAGCCGACAAGCTCCGTGATCTTCTCGCACGAGTCGTGGCTGATCCGAAGCATGCTCCGCCGAATCGCTCGACCGCTCTGTCACTGTTGGCGAGTGGACTGGACGAGGCGAACGCGGGTCGGTTGCTCGAACTGGCCAGTGCCGTCGAGGAAGGTTCCGTGCTGGCGGAACTGCTTCGGCAACTGCACCAGCGACCCCTGCTCAACGCCGTACCACTCCTCGTCGCCAAGCTGAATTCATCGCACCCGGAAGTGCGGACCGCCGCCATCGAAGGTCTGACCGCGCGGCGCGTGACGGAAGCGGGCGAGCCGGTGCGAAAACTTCTTGACGACAAAGAGGCCACGGTGCGCCGTGCGGCAGCGTCGGCCGTGGGGCAGCTCGGAGTGCGCTCGGCCGTCGATCCGTTGCTGCGACTGGCCGTCGATGCCGACCCGACGGTCCGGCGGGCCAGCTTTGATTCGCTCCGGCTGCTTGGTGAAACCCGCGCCGTTCCGCTGGCGATTGCTGCGCTGTCCGATCGCGAGACGCAAACGGCGGCGCTCGGTTGCATCGCCGAACTCGGCGGGCCGGTCCAAGCTCAAATCGTGATCGATCTGGCAAATCGCGACCCTTCCGCCGAAGTCGTGACGCTGGCCGTTCGCAGTTTGACGAAATGGAAAACTGGAAGTGAACTGCCAGCCAGCCGCCGGTTGGAGTGGGAACGAGCCGTGGCCGAGTTGCAGGGACGCAGCGCGATGTTGGTTCTCTGGCACGCTCGCGGTCCGCTGAAGGAAAGCGACGCACCGCCGGTCTTGAAACAAGTGACGGCGCTCGATCAATCCACACAAGCGTCTCCCGGACGTCTGCCCGACTGGCGAGCCTTGTTCGCCACCGGCCTCGAAGCCCGCGTCAATCTGGCCAACAAATCCGCGACCGGGGTTGCTCCGGCCACAGGTGCCGTCCAAGGCGATGGCGTGTGGTTGGCGTCCACCGACCTGATTGTTTCCGAACCGACACCGGTGCAATTCCTCGCTTCTGCGACAGGCAAGTTGCAGGTCTGGCTGAACGGACAGCGCGTCCATCAGCGCGACAAAGCGGGTGCCTTTCAACTCGACTCCGAGCGGTTCGATGGCACACTGAACGCAGGCAAGAACCGTCTCGTGGTTCAAGTGGCTTCGTCGCCGGACAGCGCTGAATACCATGTGCGCTTTCGCCGCAAGAGTTCCACCGCCGAACACGAAGCGCTGATTCAAGCGGCTCTCACACGCACAGGGAACGCCGACCGGGGCCGCATTGTGTTCCTGGACACGACCAAGGCGCAGTGCAGCAAATGTCATCGGATCGGGGATAAGGGCGAACGGATCGGCCCGGAGTTGACGGGCATTGGCGATCGCTTCTCGCGCATCCACATCGTCGAATCGATCCTGGAGCCGAGTCGAACAGTCACTCCCGGCTATCAAACCATCGTCGTCGTGCTCCGTGACGGCAAGGTGTTGACCGGCATCAAGGTCGCCGAAACCGAGACGACGCTGACACTCGGCGACAACCAGGGTCAAAAGCACACGATCGCGAAGGCTGAGATTGAAGAGCAAAAGACACAGTCGCAGAGCACCATGCCGGACGGCATCGTGAAGCAGCTCACCGTGGACCAGTTCGTTGATCTGATCGCGTTCTTGTCCAGCCAGAAGGACAGTCGCGGGAAGAAACCGGCGCCGGCGACGCCGTAACGGGGAGTGAAAAGAATGACAGAACGATGTTGGGCAGAATGATGTTGGGCGCAACCAACATCCCAGTCTCGGCCCCAACGGGGACAGATTCGATAGCCCAGGGCGCAGCCCCGGGAATGAATCGGACGTGTGTTGTGCAGCCCCAACGGGCAACGCCGTTAAGTATTTTTGTAGCCGAATTCGTCAGAATTCGGTTGTTCGCGCGAGCCCTCCGAAATCTGACGATTTCGGCTACGCCCAATTCGTCACGTTTTTCGGCATCCAAATCCTTAACAGCGTTGGGGCTGACACTTTGGTTGGCAACCGAAACCCAGGGCTGCGCCCCGGGCTATCGAATGACGCCCCCTTCGGGGCTGAAATCAAGAAGGTCAGTCGCATCCGAATGAATTTCTGGTCGAGCCATTTCTGAATCGTTCTGCCCAACATCGTTCTGCCACAATCTGATAACCAGTACACGGAAATCCACCGCGATGAGCGAGACGACTGACAAACAGATGCCGCACGACGCGGATTCCGTTTCGGTCGTTCCCTCGTCCCACCTGCTGCTCGCGGAAACCGGCGTCGTTTGGACGCTGTGGCTGACATACGGAGCGTTCTACTTTTGCCGCGCGAACATTTCGGCGGCCGTGCCGGGTCTGAAGTCGTCGCTGGCCAACGGGGGCTTGGGGCTGAGCGGCGACGAAGTCGGTTGGATTCTGGCGTCGCTCAAAATCGCCTACGGCTTGGGGCAGCTTCTCAATGGTCAATTGTCGGAGCGCGTCTCGCCGCGCGTGATGCTGGCGATTGGGATGTTTTGTTCGGCGGCGCTCAACGTGCTGTTCGGGTTCAGCACCGGGTTTTTCTTTCTGCTGTTCGTTTGGGCGGCGAATGGCTTTTGTCAGTCGCTCGGCTGGACGCCGTGCGTGCGCGTCACGGCGAACTGGGTTCCCGTTCTGCGTCGCGGCAGGGCGATCGGCATCATTGGCACCGGTTACCAAATCACGCTCGGCCTGACGTATGTCATCGCGGGGCAATCGGCCGAATGGCTGGGCTGGCGCGGTGCGCTGTACGTCCCCGCGATCCTGCTGGCGCTGACCGGGATCTTCATGCTCGTCTGCTTGCGTGAGGCTCCCGATCAGGAATCGGACACCACGCACGGCGTCGCCCATCCATCGACTTTGGCAACCCCGCAGATGTCGTTCTTCGAGAGCCTGTACTGGACGCTCTACAATCCGACGCTGTGGCTGCTCGGTCTGTCACTGGGTCTCTTGAACGCCTGCCGCTACGGTTTTCTCGATTGGGGCGTGACGCATTTGATGGAGACCCAGCAAATCCGCGTCGGCAAGGCCGGGTTGCAGTTCTTCGTGATCGCGATCGGCGCGACGGCCGGATCGTATCTTTCGGGTTGGGCGACCGATCGCTTTTTCGGCAGCCGACGAGCACCGGTGATCTGCATTCTGATGGTGCTGCTCGGAACCATGACACTGACCTACGATGCGGTGGTGCGTCACAGCGCGATGGGGACCATGCTGTTGCTCGTGCTCATCGGCTTCTGCATTTACGGTCCGCAGGTTCTGCTCGTGGGGACCGCGCCGGCCGACTTGGCGCATCGCGGCACGTCGGCAGCGGCGGCCGGCTTTGTCAATTTCATCGGCTACATGGGAGCCGCGACCGGCGACGTTGTCACTGGATACTATTCCGCGCCGGAGCACGGAGGCTGGCAGGTCGCGATCTATATTTGGGCCGGCTGGGCCTTTGCGGGATCGATCATCACGGGCCTGCTCTGGAACACCACGTCCAGAAAGTTGGGTGTGCTCCCGGGGAAGATGCCGAAGCTCGGCGCGATCGGGATGCTCATCGTGGCAAGCATCGCGATCACGTACGGCGATCAACCGCTGGCACTGCGGCTGGTGACGTACGCGAGTTTGATCGGTCTGCTCGGAACTTTTGTCAGCCGCTGGACTGCCGCGCCGAGTTTGGTCGTGGCGACGGCGGGATTGTTGTTTGTTTTCGTATCTTTCGTACGATTGAAGACCAGCGTCACCTGGGACCAGTCTGCGGCGATGGTCGCGTATGGTTTGACGATGATCACCGCGCTCATGATTCTGGTGGAGAAGAAGGACTTCTCCAACATGCCTGCTGAAGACACGATCGGCTCATCACGCGGAGCGTGATGGCTACGTAGCCGTCACGCTTCGCGTGACGAGCCGTTCGAGTGAGAGCCCCTCAAATTGAGATAAGGACAACCCATGCGAGTGATCGTGATTGGTGCCGGACGCGGCCGGCGATTGATGCCCATGACCACCGATTCGCCCAAGTGCTTCGCGGAAGTCGCGGGCAAGCGGCTTCTCGATTGGTCGCTCGAAGCGTTTCGTGCCAACGGTCTCGACCGCGTCTGCTTTATTGGTGGCTACCAGATCGACAAGGTCCGCGCGGGCTATCCACAGTTCACCTTTCGCCACAATGCCGACTGGGAAAACAACAACATTCTCGCGTCGTTGTTTTACGCCGAGGACTTGATGGACGAGCCGTTCATCTGTTGCTACAGCGACGTCCTGTTCACCGCCGACATCGTCTCGCGCCTGGCGGCATCGCCGGACGACATGGTGCTCGGAGTCGATACCGCGTGGCTGACTCGCTACGAGCAGCGCACCGAACATCCGCCTGACGATGCCGAAAAGGTGACGGTCGCCAACGGTTCCGTCACTCGCGTTCACCGCCAGATTCCCGAGACGGAGGCGTACGGTGAATACATCGGGGTCGCGAAATTCTCGGCCGCCGGAGCGGCCTGCTTGCGTCAGCACTACCATCGTTGTCGCGAACAGTTCTCCGGCCAGCCGTGGCGTGGTGCCAGCGTGTTCGAGAAGGCGTACAAAATCCTGCTGTTCCAGGAAATGATCGAAGCCGGCGAGCGATTCACGCACGTCGATACTCCGGGCGGCTACATCGAGGTCGATACGCAGCAGGATTTTGACTACGCCCAGGAACACTGGACTACCAAACACATAGCAGCCCGTTGAAGAACTTCGTGGCATAGGCTTCCAGCCTGTGATTCCCTGCTGAAAACGACAGGCTGGAAGCCTATCCCACGGCTTTTCAACCGACATGTAGCCCTCGCGCTCCGCGAGAAGAAAGCCGATGAACCACCCAGCGTCACCTGTAATGCGAACGTCTCCGATGCAACGACTCACGTCTCGCGGAGCGAGACGACTACAATTCGACAACTGTGGCGTCAACGAATTCCGGAGATCATCATGAGCGACGATATTCTGTTTCCCACGTCGGTGATTGGTTCGCTCCCGCGTCCGCAATTCGTCAAGGACTTGATCGCCGATGATTGCCCGTTGGACGAGGCGGAATATCGCCGCCTGATGGGGGCCGCCATTCGGACCGCCGTGGCGATGCAGGAAGCGGCCGGGTTGGACGTTGTCACCGACGGCGAGTGGTGGCGGAAATCGTACATCGGCGTCATCGCGGAACTGGCGCACGGTTTCGAACTCAGCCGGAATCCCGCCGACGGCCGGCCGTGGACAGTCGTCGTCGACAAGCTGTCGCCCAAGCAACCGGGTTTCATCGCGAAAGAGATCGCGTTTCTGAAGCCACTCACCAACCGACGCCTCAAGGCAACGTTGCCGGCTCCGGCCCTGCTGGGCGAACGGATGTGGGACCCGGTCAAGTCGTCCGCCGCCTACCCGACGCGCGACGATTTTGTGCGCGATTGCGTCCCCATCCTGCGGCGCGAGGTGGAGCTGCTGCGCGATCAGGGCGTTTCCATCATCCAAATCGACGACCCGCACCTGTGCTTGTTCGTCGATCCTGTCGTGCGCTCCCAGTACGACGATCCGGACCGCGCCGCCGATTTCGCGGTGGACATGGACAACCAATTGGTCGACGGCATCGCGGGCGTCAAGCTGGCCGTTCATCTCTGCCGCCGAGCCGGCGCGCGAGCACGCGGAGAAGCCGATCACCGCGGCGGCTACGATCCGATTCTCAGACAACTCGGCCGCCTGAAGGTCGGGCACATCACGATGGAATTCACATCGCCCGGTGCGGGGGACATGTCGGTCTTCCAAAAGCTGCCCGAGCACGTCGAAATCGGCCTGGGCTGCGTGAGCTGTCAACCCGGCCAAATCGACTCGGCCGAAACGATTGTCGAGCGTGTCGAGATGGCCCTGCGATACGTGTCGCCGTCGCGGATCACGCTCAACCCCGACTGCGGTTTCGCCCCCGGCTCAGCCGCCGAAGTGAGCCTCGACGAGGTGTACATCAAACTAAAAAACGAAGTCACCGCCGCTCAGTGCCTGCGCGACAAGCACGTCTAACTTTTCTCTTTTACATACGGCGGCTGGGTGAGAGTGAACGCGAGGTTGGTCGCCACCGCCAGCGCCTCCAGGTTGGACGTAGAAGATAACGGCCGTTGCTACGCTCCGGTTGGCCGCGAGACGGCGTCAAGAGTTGGCCTGCTGATCTTGCTGGGTTATGTTTGCACAAACGACTTGGGCACCGGTAAACTACTGCCGTTAAGTGCCGCCGACCGTTACTCCCTTCTTTCTTCTTTTGGCGGTGAAGTTGATCCCTTGTCGAGGTGGCAAATGCCCGACACGGCGCCCACGGTGGAAGAATTCACCGGCCTGAAGTTGGCCAGCCTTGGCGAGCAAGACATCGCCGAAATAAACTTGGCGTGCGCGAAGGATCTCCCCGGTAGCGAGTCGATTGACGTTCCCAAGATTTTGGTTAGTCTCGACGAAATGGCCGCACATGTCGAGCAGGAAATCCAACGGAACTACCACCACTTCCTTCGTGATCCGGGACAATCCGGGAATTCACAGGCCCGTTACTGTGTGCTGATGCTGATCACGGTCCTGCAACAGGACTTTGGGGTGCGCTACAACCCTGACCGCATCCGTGATCCCGACTTTCGCAACTCTGGCGATCTCTTCATTCATGGGATGTTGGACGGCGAAGGCGGGACTTGCGCTTCGATGCCAGTGCTGTACACAACCATTGGTCGCAGGCTTGGATGGCCGATCAAGCTGTCTCATGCTCGGGGGCATGTTTTCTGCCGTTGGGACGATCCTGACGGACATCACCCGTTTGGGCACGAACGCTTCAACATTGAAGGTTCGAGTCTCGGGGGCCATATCTTCTCCGATGAATACTATCTGACTTGGCCGGAACCGATTCCCGATGGTGCTGTGGAGCAGGGCATCTATCTGAAGTCGTTGTCTCCGCAAGAGGAACTGGCATCCTTCCTTTCTTTGCGAGGACATTGTTTGTTCGACCACCAACGGATCGGTGACGCGCGGGTTGTGTACCATTGGTCTCGCTTGCTGGCACCCAACGATCCGCATTACGAGTCGTTTTATCAGCACTCCGAATTCGTCCGTGACCGTCTCTTGGAAGAGCGAACGTTGCGGGATTATTACGGACCGGACGTACCGCTACCGTTCGGACTCTTCCCGAGATACGTTCTCCGCAAAATGGCCGCAGATATGTTGGTGGCCATTCACCATCATTCTGAAGCCCTTCAAACAGCGGAAATGAAACGTCAGGAGCAACAACGCGAGCAGCTACAGCAAATGATGATGCCGCGACGGATTGGGGCAGGCGGTGTTGTCTACCAAATCGAACATTTGCCTAATGGCCAGACGATTTCCATCGCGGAGTCGGACCACACTTCACCGTTTCAAGCATTGTCGGTTAACTCTGCAACAGCGTCTGCCGTTGCGGCTGGCTTCGACAATCACGCCAACGTTGGTATTGGCACCGCTGTCCATGAATTCCCGGACCACCTTCTGCCCGCATGGTTTCTCCCCAAACACGATTCAGTTTTGATGCTTCGCCGGCAGGAGGCGATGTCGTTTGTGAAGTCGCTGCCTCCGGGTGCCGTCATCAAACAACCTGATCGGATCGCATTGAAGGCTCCAAGCGGCCAAACTCCCCACCTCGAACACCATCCAGAACAAGGAGCGTGAGCATGTACGCAGCACACACGGGAACCTTTTTACACCGCGATCCTCTGCCGGACTATCAGGAAGCTGTACCAGGACATTCGCACGAAGCGGTGAGCACCATCTTGGCTACCGCATCCAATCGGTACAACTACGTTGACAACAATCCAGCGAGCACGGTTGATCCATCAGGCTTGCAGGGTCGGCCAGCTCGGCCAAAACCGCAACAAAAAACCTGCAAGGTGCTAGTCTGCGTCAAGCCCGTCGACCAAGCCCCCATTGGTGGGCATGTGTTCATACTTCTGGATCGAGGCGATAACGGTGGCTGGTGGGTGTATCGTGGTGGGCCAAGCGACGGAGAGAATCGAGAGGGATGCAAGTGCAAAAATCAATTGGTGGGTGACGAGTACGAGTACAAAATCGGAAATGCCGACGTGCCCAAGGACGAAGAGGAACGCAAGAAAATGTCTTGCCGCTCAATGGACGTTCTTGCTTCAGACTGCGAGGTCATACACAGGTGCTTTGCCAAAGTGCTAACATTGGCGAACAAATGCTGTGTCGAGTATTCATTCTATCCCGGTCCGATCAACGTGAATGCGTGCAATAGTAATTGCATGGCATCCTGGCTTTTGGATGCGTGCATTACTAACCCAGTGTTGATACTCCCGGGTGGCAAAGTCCTTCCTGGCTGGCCGAGAACTCTACCGCAGTGCATCACACAACCATTGTCGAAATAGGGGTCCAACACATCGTAGGGATGCGTCAATGTGGAAAAAACGTATTGGGTTAATATGTGTTCTGTTTCTATCGGCGTGCCGTGCAGATCAACCAAAGCGAACGATTGCACTGCACGCGAGACCGTCTGAAATGAGGAAGGAAATCATAAACAAGATTCCAATTGGAACAACGCTGGAACGAGCCGAAGCAGTCCTCGACCACAACGGATTCCGACGGGTTGAAGGGTTTTCTCGGTCGGATCCAAATGGCGAAGCCGCTACATCTCACCGGCCGAAAATGGGGGGTATCGTCGAACCTCCGATACCAACAGCTCCGGAATCGACCTGCTTGATCTACACATGTGACGCGCCGGCAGATTTCCTCGTGACCAGGACTTGGTACGTTCAAGTACACCACAAATCAGGATTAGTAGAAGAAGTAGCGGTCAATGTGACTCTGACGGGTCCCTGACATCGTACGGCATGATCACAGTCAACCGGATTAGCCGATGTTGGCGAAGTGAACGCACACAGGCTTGACAGTCGCATCCGCCACCGCCAGACTACGCCCGCGTTTTGCTGGGTGCCTGAACTTGTGGGGACAAGAACGGGCGACGCATGAGGAGGTTCTGGACATGATTCCAAATGTGGGTCGCAACTTGTTTGCGAGAGGAAGGGAGTCTCATGCTCTGGAATCTGTGTCTGCTGCTCTCGACGATGGTCGGTGCAACCCCTGTGGAAACGACTTTTGATTTTGTCGAGTACGGGCCGGCTTACTATGCGGCTCAAGAATCGCGTCGACCGTTGCTGGTCGTTCTGAACCCCGGCCCCTCGACGGCCGAATCGTCGGTCAAGCCCGAGGACATTCGCAAGGCGCGTGTGCGCCGCGAATTGTTGAAGCAGTACACCGTCGTCGTCGTGGATGCTTCGACGGAAGCCGGCCGGAAGACGCACGAACTGTTCGGTACACCCGCGCTCCCCTACGTGTCGGTGATCGACAAACAGCAGAAGTATCAACTCTACCGGTCGAGCAAGCCGCACGCGGCTGAAGACTGGAACCTGCTGCTCGAAAAACACAAGGATGGCAACTTGGAAGTCGCCAAGAGTGCCAGCAACTGCTTCACCTGAACGTGATGCTTCACGGTTGCCGGTTCGGCAACAGAATTGTCGTCGGGTCACTCTGTGACCCGACATGCCCGGTCACAGAGTGACCGGGCTACCTTACCGCTCGCGCCACAGCACGTCGTCGGAAATGTTCAGCCGACGACGTGTCTCATCAATCTCCTCGCGGAAACGCCGGGCATCGACCGGATAGCCTTTGGTCGGTTTCACGCCGGGAACGTGTTCCCGCCAGTAGGCGTTGAAAAAAATCATCGCGACCTCGCGGAGATACTTGCAGACCATCGAGGCCAATGCGACGGGGAGATGCTGTTCGGAGCGCGTCTGAAACACGACCTCGGTGGCTCCGATCCGGTAGCGGCTGCGCTCGGCTCCTTCATCGACGCAGAAGATGAATTGTCCGTCGGCGATGCCAGCTAGCAAGTCCTGATACCGATTCCGTCCGCCATGTTTGTCGGCGAGGACCAGCGTGCGTTCGGTCTCGCCGGGGGACCACACTTGGCGCAGCAGGTTCAAGCTGAGGTGTGACAACGCGGTCGACTTGTTGTCGAATTGCCGAGTGAGTTGATTGAATCGCTGCGTGAGCACGACGTCCGACCGGATCGCCCGCAAGCGAAATCCGGTCGCGTGGCACTTCTCCTCCCAAGCCGCCGCGAGACGGCTCGCGTGTTCCGCACGAATGACGCTCGGCAGTGCCGCGTCGCGGTCGGCGAACCACGGTTCTGTCGCGAGATCGCCTGCGGACAGACACGTCACGCGCTGGACGAGGTCGCGGAACGATGTCGGCATCCAGCCCAGCAACCCGCACGCGGTGAGGACGCCGGTTTCGAGATTGTCGAATCCGCGAGCCGGCGAGTACACGACTTTCGAATCAGCGATTTGGATGTGGCACTCTGTCGCTGGTGGTTCGGACGAGACGAGGCCGGCGAACGCGGACCAGAAGTTGGCGTCATGCGGATCGCCTGGCACTTCCCACACCGTCGCGGTGATGACAAGCGGGCCGAGGTTGGGGCCGTAGCCCGCTTCGTCCATGCCGATCACGATTCCCATTCGACTCCTCCTGTCGCCCTGTCGCTCCGCGACAGGAAGGCCCGACATTGCCTGACGCTCATGCTCTCCTACGGCGGATTCCGAGAACCATTCGGCATTCCTGGCGCTCCGCGACAGAGCTACGGTTTTTCCACCAGGCCCGGTTTCATTCGTTCCATCACGAGGTATCCGGCGGCGTGCATTCCCATCCGCAGATAAACCTCCTGTGCCGAGACGTTGCCCTGTTCGACGTACAGCCGCAGTCCGGCGATCTCCGAATCCGATTCGACTTGGTGCCACACGTGTTCGAACAGGGTGCGAAAGACGCCGCGGCCGCGAAACTCGGCTTCCACGTACACGCTTTGCAGCCACCAGATGTTGCCGTTTCGCCAGTCGCTCCATTCGAACGTGATCATCAGTTGCCCGACAATCCGCCCGCCGCAGCACGCCATGAAGTACCGTCCGCGCCGTTCGTCAGCCAGCAGGTTGCGGACGCCCGGTTCGATCCGTGTGCGATCCAGCCTCGTGTGTTCTGATTCCCATGCCAGCCGGGAATTGAAATCGACAATCGTTGGCCAGTCGTTGGGGCATGCCGGTCGGACCTCGATGGGAGACTCGCTGATATCGGACTGTGGAGTGGACACGGCTTGCTCGCGA
>JACRIH010000534.1 GCA_016235885.1 Planctomycetales bacterium
AATCGCCTGGTGAAATCATCGGACGGGTGGCCATTCGGATGGGACTGGTGACCGAGGCGCAAGTCGGCGAGGCGTTGGCAGAGCAGTGGGGGATGCAGGTCGTCAACCTCCCCGAGATCACGGTCCCGCCGAAGGTGCTGGAGATGGTGCCGGAGACGATGGCCAGCATCTACAAGATCATGCCCATGTCGTTGAAGAACGACGTGCTGACCGTGGCGATGGCCGATCCGCAAAACGTCGGGGCGCTCGACGATCTGCGAAGTTTCCTTGGCATGGAGGTGCGAGGTGCCGTCTCGAATCCAGCGCACGTGCAGCAGGCCATCGAGCGGTACTATTCAGACAAACAGGAAAGTATCGAAGACGTTATTTCAGAACTCGAATCGGGCGAACTCGCCGAAGGGGCGGGCAAGGAGGGAGCATTCGACCTTGGGACTGTGGAAGAATTGGCCGAGTCGGCTCCCATTCGCAAGCTGCTCAACAAGGTGTTATTGCTAGCCATCAAAGATCAGGCCAGCGACATCCATCTCGAGCCATTCGAGGACGAATTCAAAATTCGAGTCCGAGCCGATGGCGTGCTCTACGAGATGGTCCCTCCGCCGCGACACTTGGCCAACGCCATCGTTTGCCGGGTGAAAGTCATGTCGAACCTCGACATCGCTGAACGCCGACTGCCGCAGGACGGCCGAATCGAACTCAACGTCGGCGGTAACCAGGTCGACCTGCGAGTGAGCGTGCTGCCGACAATGTTCGGCGAAGCAGTCGTCATGCGAGTGCTCGATCGCACGGTGGTACAACTTGACTTAAACAAAATTGGAATGGACCCGACGACACTGTCCAAATTCCGACAGATTATTCGGAGACCCAACGGCATCGTGCTCGTCACGGGACCAACCGGCAGCGGCAAGACGACGACGCTGTACTCGGCGCTCAACGAACTGAACGACGTCGAAACGAAAATCATCACCACGGAAGACCCGATTGAATATGCCATCGAGGGTCTCATCCAGGTCCCCATCAACACGGACATCGATGTCACATTCGCCACTGTGTTGAGAGCGATCCTCCGACACGATCCGGACACGATCCTTGTGGGCGAGATTCGCGACTACGAAACGGCCGAAATCGCGATCCAGAGCGCGCTGACCGGGCACTTGGTGTTCAGCACGCTTCACACGAATGACGCTCCGACTGCGGTCACCCGCCTGCGTGACATGGGCATTCAGCCGTTTTTGATCACTGCCACAGTCGAAGCGGTGCTCGCGCAGCGACTCGTGCGCCGAATCTGCACTGAGTGCCGCACGCAATTCGAACCCAGCGACGACTTGCTGATGGAATTGCAACTCCCCATCGCGCAGGCGAGGAAATACAAGTTCTACTATGGTCGCGGTTGCCAGCGCTGCAACAACACAGGCTACAAGGGACGGTCCGGCATGTACGAAATCATGGACATCAACGACGACATTCGAGACATCATTGTCGGGAATGGGTCGGTGGACGACATGCGAAACCTCTCCCGCAGCCAAGGCATGACGACGCTGCGAGAGTCAGGACTGAAGCTGATCTTTGACGGCGTCACCACGATCGACGAAGTGGTTCGCGAAACGATTATGGAAGAAGGAGACGAATAGCCCATGCCCACGTACCATTACGAAGCGATGGACAACATGGGGACGGAGATCAAGGACGTCATCGACGCTCCGTCCGAAGCCGATGCCCAGACGATCATTCGTCAGAAGGGGTTCTTTGTCACGAAGATCGCCGAGAAGGCGGGCAAGGGAAAAAAGGGTGGCAAAAAAGACGATGCGAAAAAGAAGAAGGGCAAGACGGTCGCCAAGAAGACCTTTTCTCTTGGCGGTCGAGTCAGCGCGAAAAAGCTGACGACTTTCACTCGCCAGCTTTCCACACTGCAAGATGCCGGCCTGCCAATTCTCCGCAGCCTGCGAATTCTCGAAGGTCAGGCCAAACCCGGTCCGCTCAAGAATTCGCTGATCGGTGTGATCGAGGATGTTGAATCGGGAAATACGCTCTCCGAAGCGATGGCAAAACAACCCAAGTGCTTCAACAACTTGTATGTGAATATGGTGAAGGCCGGCGAAGCCGGTGGTGCGCTGGAAGTCATCCTGCAGCGTCTGGCCGAGTTCCAAGAACGTGCTCAAAGCCTGAAGCGGAAGGTCCAAGGGGCCATGATCTATCCGTGTGCCGTCATCTTCGTGGCGGTTGGTATCGTCGGGTTCATCATGTACTGGATCATCCCGAAGTTCAAAGCGATCTTTGAAGGGTTTGATGTCGAACTCCCCGGCATGACGGTGTGGCTCATCTTTGGCAGCGACATGGTTGTGAAATACTTCTATCTGGGGCCTGTCATTCCGATCACGATCTGGCTCATGATCAAGATCATCAAGAAAAACAAAACCGGCGAGTATCTCGTGGACAAGGCGTTTCTCAAGATTCCCATGCTGGGGTCGATTCTTGAAAAGAGTATTGTCGCCAGAACAGCGCGCACCTTGGGTACGCTGATCGCCTCCGGCGTCCCAATCTTGGAAGGCATCATCATCGCGCGAGACACGTCCAACAACGCGGTGTTTTACCGGGCGTACCAAAACACGTACAACGCCATCCGCGAAGGCGAATCGATGGCCGTCCCGCTGAAGGAATCGCGGGTGGTGGACGACATGGTGGTGAACATGATCGACGTCGGCGAAGAAACCGGTGCCCTCGACGTCATGCTCTACAAGGTCGCCGACGTGTACGACGAAGAAGTCTCCGTGCTGGTGGACGGCTTGGTGAGCATTCTCGAACCGTTGATGGTCGTGGTGCTCGGCCTCATCGTCGGGTTTATCGTCATCGCTCTGTTCATGCCGCTCATCAAGCTGCTCAACGAACTGTCGTAATCCATTCCAACTCTGCGGGCCGAGGTATTCCAATTCATTGCAGAGGTTGAAATCGAACGTCTCCCCTCGCCCATTCAGGAGAGAGGGGCAGGGGGTGCGGGAACAGTAACTCCCCTCACCCCTTTGGGGAGAGGGGTTGGGGGTGAGGGGATGTGATACCTCGCCAACTTTCCGATCCCCCACCCTATCCGGCCCGAACAATTTGCGATTCACGGGAATGTATCCCATGCTACCGAGGAGAGACTTCATGCTGAGCGTCAGCCCTACGACCACCCGAATCCGACTATCCGCCACCCGCCGCGCCTTCACGCTCATCGAAATGCTCATCGTGATCACGATCATTTCGATCCTGATCGGCTTGCTGCTACCGGCAATTTTCAGCGCTCGTCGAACTGCCCAAGTTGCGCAGGTCAAAGCGGAGATCAGTCGTCTCGACACGGCGATCACTTCCTTCAAGTCCCGGTTTGGAATTGAGCCGCCGAGTAGCATCACGTTATACGAACGATCAAGCGAAACGGACCCTCGCAGTCGAGGGTTTCTGCGGAGGATTTGGCCGCAGTTTGATTTTACCGGTGGTGCGCCGGCCTATGGAAACACTTACGATTACGATTTCGATGGAACCCTCGGCGAAGCGAATACATCCATCACTCTCAACGGTTCGGAATGTCTCGTCTTCTTCCTCGGGGGGATTTGGGATCCGGCGACTGGAGTTTATTCCGGGTTCTCAAAGAACCCATCCAATCCGTTGGTACTCGGCGGTAATCGTGAGGGACCGTTTTTTGAGTTTCAGGGTGGCTATGCGGGAACCTTGCCAGTTACGACAGGGAACTACACCAACGGCGGGTGGAACGGTCGTTTTCGAGATGCCAACAACAATCGTTTTGCAGAGTACCTCGATACCTTGCCAGGACAAACGAACCCCTTCCTGTACCTCAGCAGCTACGACAGTCGCGGCTACAACACAACGACGGCTCCAGCTCCCATTCGCTCTGGTGATTTGCCCGCTGCCACGGCGTTTGATGTGTATCGGCAGGCCGCTAACACAGTCGGGCCACCGGTTGTGTTGGGAGCTCCACACAAAGCCAATTCATTTCAAATCATCTCGCCGGGTGCCGACGGACTTTACGGTGCGGGTGGGTATTTCACACCGGAAATGGCTACTCGGCTTTTGATCCTCGAAACGGTAGACCTCAACGGCAACGGTGTGTTGGATGATCGACGAGTCGAATGGGACAACATCACCAACTTCCACAATGGGGTTTTGAGGCCGTAATCCTCGTGACATCGACGGCGGAACTTAATGAGGCACGATCCATGATCCGTATCACTCGACAACCTGAAACTCGGCGCGGGTTCACGCTCCTTGAAATCCTGGTCGTTATCGGACTCATCTCGTTCCTGATGGTGATTTCGCTCACGGTCGTCGCCAATTTCATCACCACTGCCCGTGAGAAGGCGACGGCCACCACGATTCGCAAGATTCACGCGATGTACCAGGAGCGCATCGAGGCGCACCAACGCAGTTTGAAGGGGCCGCAATACGAAGCCCAAGTCGACGCCAAACTCGCCCAGTTCCAGAGGGCTGGTGTCTATGGAATGCAGCGGAAGGTGGCCGAGATTTTGCTGCGAAAGGATTTGGAAAAGGCGATGTTGCCGCAACGATTCGGGGAGTTGCCCGACAATCTGACTCCTCCCGCGACCAACACTCCCAACGGTCATCCGGACGTGTTCGATCAAGATCCCAATTATGTCCCAGCACGGCACAACCCACTGACCGAGAGCGCGGCTCTGATGTATTTCACCCTCACCCGCCGCGACGTGGTCGGAGTCCCTCCGGTGGGAGTGGATGAATTCAGCACCTTGGAGGTTATGGACACCGACGGTGATGGGTTAATGGAATTCGTGGATGCCTGGGGACAGCCGCTCCGGTTTTATCGCTGGCCAACCCGCTTGATTCGCTCCGGTGGCTATTTAGCCCCCCTTGTTTTAGCTCCTATTGTACTTGCCGACCGACAACGAGCGGATTTGTTGATCAAAGGGTTACGCAAAAAGCCGCCCGCCGGCAACCGCGATCCGCTCGATCAAGATCCGAATGATGCCCTCGGCTACATCATTCGTGAAAAGAATCGGTTCCCCACCCTGGCTACGCTCCCCGGCAACTTGGGGATCAACGAAGCGAACTACCACACGATGGGACCCTATCACACGCTGCTCATTTTATCGGCTGGCCCTGACGCCGATGTGGGTCTGTATGAACCGTACGATACGGCCAACTTCGGCCACCTCGCCGCTCCCACGGCCACGGCCCCCGATGCCCTCACGGACAACATCTCCAACCGCAACAGTCAAGCCGGATAAAAAATCATGCGCCTGACATTTTCCTTCCATCCGACCTGCTCACGGACACGGCATGCACGCCGTCGCTCGGTCGGTCGGCGTGGGTTTACGCTCATCGAACTGCTGGTGGTCGTCGGCATTCTGTTATTGCTGGCGGGCATGACGATCGCGGCGGTCAATTTTTCGTTGAACGCCGAGAAGATTCGCGCGGGAAGCCGGCAGGTGCAGTCGTTCCTCGAAGGGGCTCGCGACCGGGCAATTCACGCGAAGGAACCGCGTGGGGTGCGATTTCTGAGCGATACGACCAACCCTCACGCTTGCACCAGCATGGTGTACATCGCCCCCAGCGAACCTTGGAAGCAGGGAACAATTCGCCTCGAACGGCAGGATGCCAATTCTGACGGAGTCGCCGACAGCGCCATCGTGCTCATCGTGCGCGGTGCTGGCACCGATTGGGATTTGCTCAGCAGCAACGGCCAGATCGTGAGCGGCGTCACGCGCATCAAGCTGCCCGGCGATCAGGATGGCGTGTGGTACACCGTGAGTTTCATTGATGCCGATCCCAACCAAAACAATCCTCCGGTGGCCGCGGCACCGTATGAACTCTCCGTGGCAAACCAGGTACTGATCCTGACGATTCCGTATCGCGATCCGGGCACGTCGGCGACCAATCAGGTGGTCGCGTTTCAAGGAGGCGGGCCCAGTACGTACCTGCTCGAACTGGCCCCGTCGGAATTGCCGAACGCGGAACGAGTCGAATTGCCACGGGGGATCGTGCTGGATTTTGATGACGAGGACGACCCGAACAGCCCGCATTCCGACTTGCCGTTTGCCTGGCATGAACTGCCAACCGGCGAACACCCCTTGCGATTGGATTTGATGTTTTCTCCGCGCGGCACGGTCATCGGTCCGGCGGCCTCCAAAGGGTTGATCCATTTTGTGCTGCTGCGGGCGGAAGACGCAGACAACGAATTGCCGGCGGACGCGCCGCGCTGGCAGCCCACCACCAGCTACGCGGTCGACGGGTGGACCGTTCCCACACCACGAAATGGTTACTACTACAGAGCCACCACCGCTGGCTCGAGCGGTGGCGCCCCGCCTACCTGGCCCACAGCGACTGGAGCCACGGTCTCCGATGGATCGGTCACGTGGCTGTGCCTCGAATCCGGCGACAAACTGCTGGTCTCGGTCTTCACGCAGACCGGACAAATCTCGTCCCACCCCGTCTACGAAACAACTCCGGCCGATCCGGTGGCACCCGATCCCTACCGTTACGCGGTTCGCGGGGAGGTGGCCGGACAATGAAACGCATCCCACGTCACTCTCGAATTCCAGCCACTCGGTGGACGACTCTCCGGCATGGAATCGGCATCGCGCCGGCACCGGTCGGGGCGACACTGGCCGAAGCGCTCGTGGCCATGCTGGTGATGAGCATCGGCGTCGTGTCGTTGGCATCGCTGTTTCCGCTCGCGATCGTGCGTTCCATTCACGCCACGCAACTCACGAATGCCACCAACCTGCGGTACAACGCCGAATCGATCATCGACATGAACCGCGTGATGCTCATCACCAATCTCCCGCCAGTGGCCCCAATCACGCCGCCACCCGCAACCGAACCGCAGGCACCGCAGGTCTACGCTGTGGACCCACTCGGCTGGAGCATCGCGGCCGAATCGGGAGTGGCGACGTACTACCGGATCGGTGGAGCCACCGGATTGGTGCGCTGGAATGGCGGTTTCAACACCGAGGCAGCGGCGGCTGGATTTGTGACGTTGCCCGACAGTTGGATCATCCAGACGAAGAGCCTGCCGGACCTGGCCGCCGCCATCCCCATCAACATCACGAGCGTGACCTTTCCGGCGACGGTCGATCTGACTTCGGTGGCATTCGCGCCTCCCGCGGAATCGCGAGTGGTGGTGTTCAACCCCGCCTCGAAACTGAGCGAAGTTCGACGGATCACCGGCATCGTCGGCCAAACTGTCACTTGGGCTGCAACTCAACCCTTGCCGATGAGCGTGCTGGAAGATCAAAACGGCAACAGCGCACTCGACGCCGGCGAAGACTACAACGGCAACACAATTCTCGACCCCGTCGGTGACGTGTGGATTGAGACGCGCGATCGCCGGTACACGTGGCTGCTGAACGTGCGTCGCTACGGCAACCGAGCGAATGTCGAGGTCGTGTCGTTTATGGGACGGGAGTTCACGTCGGACGATGAGCAGGCGTACGCCGCCAATTTCTACACATTGGCTGGACGTAATGGCACCGCGGCGGATGCGGATGATTACCTGGGCGCGGACAACCAACCGGGAATCGCGGGATTCGATGACGACGGTGACGGGACCGTGGACAACAACACCGGCGGTCCCAACAACACGGGAGAACTCGGCTGGCCCGGCACCGACGATAGCCGCACCATCTACAACGTGACCTGGGTGGCAGGGACCACCCCACCGACGATTCGCAAGGGGGGCTGGGTGCTCGATCCACTCCATGCGCGCTGGTATCGCATCAGCGGCATCTTCGACCCGGTCTCGCACCAGCCAGTTCAAAGTCTGTCCACGTTCAGCGGCAACTCCGTCGATCTGACGGTCGACCGGGACTTGATCGAAGTGTCCACGCCCGCGAATCCGGGCACGGCCATCTTCATGCGGGGCGTGATCGAGGTGTACCCGATTGGGATCAAGGAATTTTAGTTGAGAGTTTCCACTTGCATCCGTTCTTAGTCATGCGGGCCAGGGCGACAAAGTCATGCGTCCGAAAAATCACCGAGCCATGTTCGTCTCCACCGTAGCCATCACGCTCCGAGCGTGTAAAACAATCGCCATTGGGCTTGCCCCAGTGGTCCCCGCGCTTCTGCGCTACCCGAAATTCCCGAGGAATGCGGTAGCGCAAAAGCGCGGGAACCACCCCGGCAAGCGGGGTGGCGTGATCGACCCACGGACGCGCCGCGCGTTCACGCTTGTCGAAATGCTCATCGCGGTGGGGATTGTCGTGTTGATGATGACCCTGTTCGCGGAAATCTTCCAACTCGCGTCCAACTCGATGACCAAGCAGCGCGGCTTGTCGGAAAACGATCAGCGGTCCCGGTCGTTCATCACGATCATCAAGGCCGATCTCGACAAGCGGACCTTCCGCTACGTGATGCCGTATGCGGCGAACGAAAACCTGATCGCGGGCGGCCTCGCCATCCCAACCACGCAGCGACAGGGCTATTTCTACATCTCCGAAAACGATCCCGCGAACGACACCGATGACGTGTTGCAGTTCACCGTGCGGACCACCGTGCGGATCAAAAACCGCGACGACACCGCCTACTTCGGACACGCGGTCCCCCTACTTCCGATGTTCGTCGTCGACCAGAACAGCGACAACCAGCTCACAAACGCCGACGATATCACGGGTGACGGTGTGTTTGATGGAGCGGACTTTGGAGCCCATCTGTTTGCGCATCCGAACCAACCCGAAACGGACGATGGCCAGATCAACATCGACTTCACCGCCAGTTCTTCCGCAGCGGAGATTTCCCTGTTCTTGCGCAACGGCAACCTGTACCGCCGCGTGCTGCTCATTCGCGAGCCGCTGCCCCTGGCGGGCAACGATTCCCGTCCGAGTCTCGCGAACGGCGCCCTGCTGTTCGATCTCGATCCGGACAGCAACGGGGCGACGGCGACGCCGGCGTTCGTCTATCCCGACGCGGCGCAGGCACAGTACCGGGCGGCACCCGCGTCGCCGCAGATTCCCAACCGATTTCACTCCGGCAATTTTTGGAGCGACTTCGATTTCTCGGCCTTCGCGGATGTCGGTGGGGGAGTCTTTCACGGGGCACGCCTGCACGACATCGCGGCGCTCGCCAACGAAGTTCCCGGCGGCGGCTTCTTTCCCCTGAGTAATCCGCGGTTCCGCTTCGGGCACAATCATGCGAACGCTCAGCCACGCGAGTTCTCCGGCACGACAGCGGCTCCCGGCCCGTTTCTCGGACGGTTCACCCACGAGGAAACCTCGAGTGCGGCGTTTGGCTATCCGCACTCGCTCGCCACCAACCCCATGAATATGGCCACGTCAGTGACGCTCGGGGCCAATGGAGAGGTCACAGCTTTCGCTGGCGGTCAACGCGCGGGTGAAGATCTCTTGCTGGGGCACGTGCAATCGTTCGACGTGAAAGTTTGGGACGACGGGTACAACGAGGATGCGAACGGGAATGGAACGCTGGATGCCGGAGAAGACCAGAACGGCAACGGCATTTTCGAAATCGCGGGCGCGTTTGTGGATGTCGGCCATCCGTACACGGTCGGCGATTATCGAGGCGGCCCCACGAATCCCCCGACTCCGCCCTACAGAAATCGCTACGCCAGCGGCGGAGCCTTCAGTTACGGCCCCGCATCGGTCGCGACCAGCAATCGCGTGTTTGACACGTGGCATCCGCAGATCAATCTCGATGGCGACACGGCCGGAATGCCGCCTCTCCCAATTTACGACGATCCGCCGTTTCGACCGGCCCCGACAACAGGCCGGGATGGACAGCCCGGAAAGGCCCGAGTCGACGACGACAACGATGGCACAACTGACAACGCCACAGAACTCGGCTGGTGGGGGTCGGACGACCTGCATCCGCTGCGAGCCGTCCAGATCACCGTGCGGTTTCTGGATGTGTCTTCCAATCAAATTCGACAGGTGACTTTCGTACATTCGCTGGTGGACTGAGACCGTAGGTCAGGCTTTCCAGCCTGACACAATCGACGGGCCAAAACCCGTCAGCCTGGAAAGGCTGACCTACGAAAAAAGGGTGATGAACATGCAACGCATCCAATTCCAACAACTGACACACCCGGCCAGCCGGCCGACCGCCGACCGGCGCGGGTCCGTCATGCTGGTCGTGATCGGCTTGATGGGCCTGCTGGCCCTGCTGGGTTTCATCTTCTACTCCTTCGCCGCGCAAGAGCAGCTCAACGCCACTTACTACACCGAGGGAGCCAAGGCCGATGTCACCGATGTCGATTACTTCGACTTCGCCCTCGCACAACTCATCGTGGGGCCGGCCGACGATCTCGGCAACAGCGCGCTGTGGGGCAAACGGCACGCGCTGCTGACCAACATGCTGGGGTTCGATGCCCATCCGTACAACGGTCGAGGCGTCAATCTGATCGCTTCCGCGTCGGGCGTCCCCGGCGTGGATCAAGATTTGGATGGCATTGCCGACCCCGTGGTGATGGGTAGCCTCAACGACCGCAGTTACGACTCGACGACTGGCAACTACAGTGGGAATGGTGTTCACGACCTGTCCGAATTCAACGACTCCCCGGTCGCTTGGGGTGGTCGCATTCGGCCGGATTTCGCGGGCATCACCAATCCGGCCATCAGCATCATCCCCACTCCGGACGTGGACTACACCTACCCGGACATCAACAACCTGTTCCTGGCTTACCGCGCCGCGCTGCCGGAAAGCCCGGGCCTGACTGTGCTGACTCCCTCGTTCCACCGACCGCAGTATTTGCGAACTCCCGCTGGTGCTCCGCTTCTGAACTGGGCTTCGAATCCAATCGCCTCCGGTGCTGTGCTGCGCCCGCATCCGTCACACATTCACAAGCGGCTTCAGAATGGCAACAACACGCCAGCGGGAGTCCGTCGGTTTCTGGACGCCAACAACGGGGCCGATAACGCCATTATCGCCGGACTTCCAGGGGGAAGTGGCGGGTTTCCATTCCAGGTCGATACGAATGCCAACGGCGTCTTCAACGAGCAGGGATTGTGGACTCCGACCGCCTTCCCCTCGACCAATCAGCAGCACGAATACGACTCGGACAACGATCAGGATGGCATTCCGGAAGGGATCTGGCTGGACCTCGATTTCTCGATGCTCGAAACGGCCGCCGGGATCAAGTACGTCCCGCTGTTCTCGTTCACAGTGTACGACGCCGACGCGCTGTTCAATCTCAACGCTCACGGAAACATCCACCGCAACATTCCCGCTGCGGCGTTCTCGTCGCCGT
>JACRIH010000535.1 GCA_016235885.1 Planctomycetales bacterium
AGCAGATGCGATTCGTCGCCGCAGACGTTGCGGCCAAAGTCCACGCGGCACTGGGAAAGTTGACCTATCGCAGCAACGTCACGCTGGCCGCACGGTATCGCGAGCCGGTGATCGCCTGGCGCCGGCCAGATGCCAGCCAGCGCGAATGGGCTGAGAAGACGCTCGCCAAGGGTCCGCAGAGCAAGCAGGATCTGTCGTACATTTATGCTCAACGGACGATGAGCCTGGCCGAACACCCGGAGACGACGACCGTTCCGGTGCAGGTGCTACGGATCGGCGACGTGTGCCTGGGGACGATGCCGTGCGAAGTCTTCTGCGAGATCGGGCTGGACTTCAAACGCCGCTCGCCCATGCCGCAATCATTCATGGTCGAACTGGCCCACGGCTATTTCGGTTACCTGCCTACGCCTCGGCAACACGAACTGGGCGGCTATGAAACGTGGATCGGCACCAACCGTCTGGAACGCACGACATCGGACAAACTACTGGCGGCACTGCTTGAAATGGCCAACGAAGTCGCGACGAATGGATCGGCCAAGTGAGTTTCGTGGTGTGCCGTTTTCCCCGGTCGCGGCGATCATCACAGCGGTGCCGCGGGCAGGCGACATCGGTCACCCGGTCTGTTCCAGTTCGGCCTGCAACTGACACCAGCGTTCTTCGGCCTGCTCGAGTTGTGCGGCCAGGGCCGTCACTTCGTTGTGCAGAGTCAGGGCCTTTGCGGCGTCCACCGTTTCGAGGAGTTGGCTGCCGACGGACTTCTTTTGCTCGTCGAGGCGGGCAATGGTTTTCTCGATGGTTGAGATCTCTTTGCGAACGGCGCGATCGTCGCGTCGCACCGGGCGAGCGGCTGCGGCGATCGGTTTGCTCAAAACGGGCGGGGCCTTGCTGAGCCGCAGGGTTAGTTCGCGTTCGCCGTCGTCGATCTCCTTGTTGACCGCGTAGAGATAGGCCTCGTACCCGCCACCGTAGTTCGTCACGTGGCCGTCGCGGACTTCAATGACACACGTGGCGACGCGCTTCATGAAGTGCCGGTCGTGTGTCGTGAAGATGACTGTCCCCTTGTAATCGATCAGCGCCTGAGCGAGTGCTTCGACTGTATCGACGTCGAGATGGTTGCCCGGTTCGTCGAGGACCAGCACGTTGTACTGACTGAGCAACAACCCCGCGAGGCAGACGCGGGCACGTTCGCCTCCCGACAGGACGGCGATCCGTTTCTGAACGGCACCACCCCGAAAGAGCATTGCCCCGGCGACATTGAGGATCGTCTGATCTTTCGTGCCGCGTGCGGCTGTCTTGTCGAGGTATTCCAACACCGTCTGGCTTTCGGGCAGGCTGGAGTAGACATGCTGGGCGTACGTGCCGATTTCGCAGCCGAAGCCCCAGCGAATTTCGCCGGCGAGCGGCGGCAGCGACTCGACGACCGTCCGCAAGAACGTCGTCTTGCCTTGACCGTTGTCGCCCACGATGACTGCTCGCGAACCGTGATCGATCTCCAGTTCGATCCCGCTGGCGACTTGACGTTCGGGATACCCGATGGCCAGACCGCGACACCGTACGGCAGGCCCCTGTCGCCGCTCGACGCGCGGTGCATAAATCGACGCGGTCGGCTCGGCATTGGAGATTTCAGCCAGCTCCAGCCGTTCGAGTTGTTTCGATTTGGACTTGGCCCGGGTCGCTGTACTCGCCCGCGCCTTGTTTTTCGCGATGAAGATTTCCAGATCGCGTCGCTTGGCTTGCATCGCCGCGTTTGACCGGACCAGGTGTTCGTGCTGCTCGCGCTGATATGTGAGGTATGCGTCGATCTTGCCGGGGTACATCGTCAGCTTGCCGCGCGACAGGTCGAGTGTGTGATCGCACGTCGCGCCGAGAAACGCCCGGTCGTGCGAGACGATCAGGCACGCCTGCTGGAAGCCCCGCAGAAAGTGCTCCAGCAGGATTTGCGTTCGCAGGTCGAGGAAGTTCGTCGGCTCATCGAGCAGCAGCAGGTTCGGCTCATGCAGTAGCAGCGCCGCCAGTTTGACGCGTGTCTGCCAACCCCCCGACAGCTTGGCGATGGGTCCGTCGAGGTACTCCCCCTTCAACTCGAACTGCCCGGCCACCTCGCCGCACTTCCACTCGGGCTGCCCGCTGTCGCGCATCAGAAAGTCGTGCGCGGACTCGTCGGGCAGGAACGGGGTGTGCTGCCGCAGATATCCGATTTGCAGATTGGGATGACGAAGCACTTCGCCGTGATCGAGTTCCTCTTCCCCCAGCAGAATGCGCAGCAGCGTACTTTTTCCCGCTCCGTTACGGCCGACAAAGCCGACCTTCACGTCATCGGATAACGTCGCCTCAGCCCCGTCCAACAACACCTGTTCGCCATAACTTTTGAACGCCTTCTTAATCTGCATCAACACAGCCATCAGCACCGAATCCTCGCAAAGAACACATGGTCAGGGGCGGAATTGTAGCGTGAGGACGGCGAGTTGTGGATTCGGACTCGGAAGCCAACCGGAAAGGGGTGGCCGCCACAGGGTCGGGAACTGAAATTCAAGACACCGGCGGACGGTTTGACGCCGAGTCCAAATCCCGCAGGCGCGGCACCCCGAGTCAAAACGAAAACTGCGGCTGGCTCCATTTGGAACCAGCCGCAGGGGAATCTCAAGTCGCTCGCCGATATGCGACGGTGGAGTCGTCTGCGAGAAAGGTGAGGATCGGGTGGCTTAACCACACGTCGAGGAACGAAATCCATGCCGGCGCGTGTTCCTTGCGGAGACATCCAGCAACTGTTTCCAGTCGCCTGTGGGCCACTCCTTGATGATCCCAAACCTACGCTAAAAAGGTTGGCACCTCCGACGGTATGTTGGCGAGACGAATGACTTGAGACATGACTTCGAGATCGTGGGGTGCTCCGCCGCTCCGAAATGCTTCCAGCGACAATCGTTCTCACGCTGGCTGTGGCGGGCGGCCGAAGATTTGTCTGGTGATAGATCATCGGCAAACCTTGCGGCGGAATGTGTGCGAAACTCAGTTTTCGCGGGTCAAGCCAAACGATCCGGAGGCGAAAGCCATGCGACTCGGGTGGAATTTGGCGGTCGTATCTTGCCTGCTTTCACCCCAAGTCGTTAAGCTACCCGCGACAAAACTTGTACCAGACCCGCCACGCCAGCCCCTCGGCGAACCATCCCACCCCGGCGGGTCGGGCGTGCTTGAATGACAAACGTTGCCAACCAACAGTTTGAAACCTCCCCACACGCGGCTCGTTGAGCCGGCCTTTGATGCCAACTTCAGAAAGGTGATCCCCATGCCCGCCAAAGATGTCGTGACTTGGAATGACGATCCCGCCCACTTCCAGAAGCCCGGACGACGCGACTTCCTGCGCGTGGGCGTTGTCGGTGCCCTCGGTCTCACGCTGGGCGATTACCTGAAGTTGCAAGCCAGGGCCGACATCAAGTTTTACGAGAGCAAAGAGGGTCAGGCCAAGAACGTGATCCAGATCTATCTGCCCGGCGGGATGGCTCATCAAGAATCGTGGGATCCGAAGCCCGAAGCTCCGCTCGAATACCGCGGTCCGTTTACCGTGGCCAAGACGAAGCTCAAGGGAGTCGTCTTCAATGAGAATTTTTCGAACCTCGCGCAGATCGCGGATAAGCTGACCGTCATCCGGTCGATCGCTGGCAAGGAAGCGGATCACGGCCGGGCGACGTATACGATGTACACGGGTTACCGCAAAAGTCCGGCCATCGAACACCCGAGCCTCGGTGCGGTCGTGTCGCACGAACTCGGTCCCCGCAAAAACATGCCTCCGTACGTCGCCGTCCCGAATGCGACGGAATACGGCGGGACGGGCTACCTCGGATCGCAGTTCGGTCCGTTCGGCATCGGCAGCGACCCGGGCCGCCAGGGCTATCAAGTTCGCGATTTGATGTTGCCACCGGGCGTCGATGACCAACGGTTCGGCAAGCGACAGCGGATTCGCCAGGTGGTGGACACGCACTTCCGCACGATCGCCGCCAAGGCCGAAGCGCTGGGTGCGATGGACGAGTTCTACCAGCGGGCCTACGCGATGATCAGTTCACCGGCCGCACGCGAAGCGTTCGACATCAACCAGGAAACGAGCGACACCCGTGCGAAGTATGGTCCGTCAGAAGCCGGTCCGCGGTTTCTGCTGGCTCGCCGGTTGGTCGAAGCGGGCGTGCGATTCGTCACCGTCAGCTACGGCGGTTGGGATCATCACGCGGGGATCGAGAATGCAATGCGCCGTCAGGCTCCGGGCCTCGACCAAGCGCTTGCAGGACTTGTTCGCGATCTCGACGACCGGGGGATGCTCGAATCCACACTGGTCCTCGTGACCAGCGAATTCGGACGCACGCCCAAGGTCAACGCCACGGCCGGCCGCGATCACTATCCGCGCGTCTTTTCGGTGGCTCTGGCCGGCGGTGGTTTCAAACAGGGACTTGTCTACGGCTCGTCCAACTCAACCGCCAGCGAACCGGAAGAAAATCCGATCCGCGTCGAAGATGTGCTCACGACCGTCTACCACCAAATCGGCATCAACGCCGACAAGGAATTGATGGCTCCGGGAGCACGCCCGATCGAGATCATCGACGGCGGCGAAGTCGTCAAAGATTTGATTGGCTAATCAATCGTGCGCGTCCTCCCCTCTCCCT
>JACRIH010000541.1 GCA_016235885.1 Planctomycetales bacterium
CGTGACCGTCGTGGCCAGTGTCCCCGTGCCGGCCACGCCGTTGGCCGTCAGGTTCAATGTGACTTGCAGGTTGACGCCCGCCGCCCCCTCCGTGACCGCCGTCGTCCCCCCCACGATCGACACCGTCGCCGTGTCGTTGTCTTCGATGATCCCAGTGGCCGTGTTTGTGGCGTCGATCGTATCGGAACCATCCAGAAGATTTGTGACAGTGGTGATCTGAACCACCACTGTCTCGCTCCCTTCGATCAATGTGTCGTCCACGGGAGTCACCACCAGGTTGACGGAATTGCCGGTATCGGGAATCGTCACTGTTCCCGCCACTCCATTGTGATCAGCACCTGTGGCGGTGCCCCCGATAGAGTACGTGACGTCAACGGCGCCATTGGCATCACCGCCAACACGACTGAATGTGTAGGTGATGGCTCCCGTACCTTCGTTGGCTGGACTTCCGGATACCGCAACTTGAATCGTTGAATTCGAAAGCAGCGTCCGATCCTCCAAGCGTTCCGCTCATCCGATGCGTCCGTCAAGGTGCACTCTCTGGCGACGACGTGGCTGCTTTCCACGACGACCGCGGCCGAGCTGTGTTTGCAGAGTCCGAATCCATTGCATCCAAGAATTCACAGCCAGCATGATTTCAATCTCCTCGATGGGAACAGAGAGTTTGGATCGTTGGTATTTGTGTGACCGACAACGAACACCAGAGCAACTCAAGGGTTTCTGCGATTGTGGTTAGGATGCGCCTTGCTGTGCGATCAATGAGCACCGCCTAGGCGCGCAAAAGCATCGGTGTGTCGATTAGCAAAAGACGAGCCATTCAGATGTCGCCGACCTAAGGATCCGACACCGTGAGGTTGTGGGATCATGTGAAAGGCGGCGAAACGCTCGTGGTATTCGCGAGAATCTGACTGTACCGTTGAGAGCAACCAGAATGGCCGGCGCTTCTATCGCTCTGATCAGGAGCAACCGAAGCTATCTCGGAAGTCAGAATTCCGACGATTCGTCAGGAATCTGAAATCTCGTGCCTGCGAATTTTCCCGTGCAAGGTTGGTCGCGTCAGGCCGAGAAGTTGAGAGGCTTTCGTCTGGTTTCCCTTCGCACGAGCCAGCGCTTCGACGATCAACAAGCGATCGATGGTTTCGAGCAACGTCTCGTGAGCATTGGTTCCGCTGTTGGCATCGAGGTAACAGCGCACCAAGTCACGCAATGACTCGTCGCCAATCGAAGTGAGGAGGGCGCCCGGCTGGGGCGGCTCCTGCATGGCCGCCAAGGCCTGCCGCACGTCATCCGCCTGGATTGGGTAACCACCGGTGAAGATCAGCGTCCGATAAACACAGTGCTCGAGTTCACGCACATTGCCAGGCCAGGCATGAGAGATGAGTAAGTCCATCGCCTCGCTCGACAAGATGGGCCGTTCAAACTTCAATTCGTTGGCAAAGCGATCGACGAAGTAATTGATGAGTTCCGGAAGATCACCGCGCCGGTCTCGAAGCGACGGCAGACGCAGGCTGACGACATTCAACCGGTGGTACAAATCCTCCCGAAACGAGCCATCGGCGAGGGCACGTTCGAGGTTGCGATTTGTTGCTGCGATGATGCGGACGTCCACGGAGATCGTTTCGTCTCCGCCGACCCGTTCGATGGTTCGCCCCTGCAGAACACGCAGGATTTTGGCTTGGACGTTGGGAGGGATGTCCCCGATCTCGTCGAGAAAAATCGTTCCTCGATGGGCCTGCTCGAATTTCCCGAGCTTTCGCGAATTCGCTCCTGTGAAGGCCCCTCGTTCGTACCCGAACATTTCGCTTTCCAAGAGCGTCTCGGGAATGGCCACACAGTTGACGACCAGCAGAGATTCGTTGGACCGTCGGCTGTGTTGATAAATCGCTCGCGCCACGAGCTCCTTGCCAGTGCCTGATTCTCCGCGAATCAACACCGTGGCATCAGTCGAAGCGACCCGTCCAATCGCCTTGTAAACTTCTTGCATCGCGGGACTTGACCCAATGATGGCATCGCGGTTCGACACCACGATTTGAGGATTCAACTCCACATGGCGCTGCATCAGCCGGACACCTTGAAGCGCTCGTTCAATGGTGGCGATCATGGACTCGGGGTCAAACGGTTTTAGTTGATAATCGAAGGCCCCCAGTTTCATGGCTTCAATCGCTGAATCCACCGTGCCCTGACCGGTCATGAAAATCACCGGCAACCGAGGATTGTTTTCACGGATTTTTCGGAACGCGTCCAATCCGCTGAGGCCGGGCAAACAGATATCGCTCACCACAACATCTGGTTGATCGTGCTCGATGCGTTGGATCGCAACTTCACTACTCTCCGCCACCAACACTTCGTGTCCGACACCGGTCAGCATCTGCCGAAACGCGTGCAGCACGCTGGTCTCATCATCAACAACCAGAATCTTGCCCATTATGCGACTTTCAAAGAATGAGGATTCACGAATGCCGGAATCCAAATCGCAAATCGCGTGCCCCTTTGACCGCTGGCTTCGAGGATCAAGGCGCCGTTGTGGTGGGTCATGATTGATGCTGCGATGCAAAGTCCCAAACCGGTGCCAGAGTCTTTTGTTGTGAAAAACGGTTCAAAGATCCGATCCTGAGCCTCGGTCGGCATGCCGGAACCCGAATCCGTAACATGAGCAACGACCATTTTTTTGCCACCACGTTCGGCAACGGAGCAGGAGATACCAATCTGTCCTCCTTCTTCCATCGCGTCGATCGAATTGTGGATGAGATTGATGAATACCTGCCGGAGTTGCTCGGCGTCCACAAAGATGTCGGGCAAATCTGTCTGGTATTCAAGGAGTATTTCTGCCCGGCTCTCAACCAAACGGTGTCGTAGGAGATCCACGGTCTTCTCCAAGATGTGATTGACGTGTTGCCGTTCCAGCTTCAATTGGGGCGGGCGAGAAAACTCAAGGAATTCTCTCACGATACTCTCCAACCGTGTGGTTTCCTCCGCCATGAGGTCGACATTTGCCTGGAGTTCTTTGTGGTCGCTCAGTGCTCGGCGCAGCGTGAACATCCACATCTTTAGCGAAGTGAGTGGATTGCGGATTTCGTGGGCGACACACGCCGCCAGTTTGCCAACGGACGCGAGTTTCTCCGCATGGGACAACTGCATTTGGCTACGCACCAGGTGAGAACGAGTTTCGGTGACGTCCGCCATCAGCAATTGGAAGACATGTCCGACCGACCGCAAGTCATCCCCATCCGGTTCCGATGGACCCTGAGGTGCTCCGGAAAGGACGCGGGCCTCCATCGTCAACCGTCGAATGGGAAGAAAGACTCCGCGATAGAACAACCATAAGAGGACTGAGCCGAGAACAAGCGTCACGACAATCGTGGTGGTCACCAAGACTGTCAACCGATCAATGTCCTCTCGCCCGTTCGCCGTCGCCTGATCGACGAACGCGGCGTTCGTCGCGATAAACTGTTCGCACAGTTCATAGGCTTCGTCGTAGCAATCCACAACATCATGCAACAAGACCTGCTTCGCCTGCTCTGGTTGGCCCCCATCATACAACGCGATGACGTCGGTTCGTTTGGCCTCGTAAGCTTGATAGACAATTTCCAGCCGCGAGAGAACCGCTCGTTCCTTGTCGGTATGGGCGGTTTCATGAGCCTTGGCAAGCCACTGATCAAAGGAATTTTTTTTGGATGTGAGTTCCTCCAGCCATCTTCGGTTTCCCCCATCCAGAAGGTACGACGACACGTAGCCTCGTTGCTCAAGCAGGGAGATTTCCAATTCCTCCGCCGCGCGAACACTCTCGACATTCTCCACCACTAGCCTTTGCAGCGTCCGTTCATACCGACGTGCTGAAACGAACCCCACGAGGCTGCTTAACAACGCCAGCCCCGTCAGGCCAAAGACGGTTACCGAAATCTTGGTCGCAAGTTTCAAGACCTGACTCCCCTTCGATGCGATGACTACTGGTTGGTAAGCCGCTTGGAGGTTGGCCGCCTGCCCCTGTGGCGCACAATTGACTTGGTCAATGTTGTTTTCGTCAACGGATTATTACACAGACCGCGAACAAGAGATAATGTGCTGACACCCAATGCGGCCTCAAGCTCACCAGCCAGGATGAATCCGCTCGATCATTTCAAGCACAATCCTTGTTCGGGAGAAGATGCCACATGCCTGATGAGATTCGAATCTCCGATCAAGCCACTCGAAAATCGAAGGCTGGCTGCGTACCCGGTGCTTTCAGCGGAGAATCGACGAGCGAATCCGATATCGGAGCTGTCGCAATTTCGTTGAAGTTCCGATGGATTCTATGAGACTGACTGAATGGGAAAACCGCTTGCCCGTTCGATGAAAACGATTTTCCAACAACGACACGGAGTCCGCGCCGAGGAACTGCCTCCACAACAGAAATTGCTTTACCAAACGAGATGGCGGCGTGCCTTGGCACGAGGATTGCCAGCACAGACCACCGGCTTTTGCCGTTGCTTTTCTGGTCAAACGAGAGGTTCCACTTGAAACGTACCACATGCTCGATCGTAATCGGTTGCGTTTTGGCTCTCGCGGCACTGTTTGGGATCGGTCATCCCCAAGTTGGGAATGAGTGGTCCGTAGCGTTGGCTTTCGGAGATGAGGGTCATCCGGCGATCTCCGGGCAGCAGAATACGTCGCCGTCAAATAGCACATCGGCTCCCGCAACTGGGCATGAAGATCCAGTCACGCCGCTGCTGTTGGGAATCTCCATCATTCTACTGGCCGCAAAAATTGGCGGTGATCTGATGGTCCGGCTGAAGCAGCCGGCGGTGTTGGGCGAGTTGCTCGTAGGTGTCGTGCTGGGCAATCTCGCTTTGTTCGGCTTCGACGGTTTGGAATTTCTTCGGCCAGCGGCAGGTCATGGCGAATTGCTCGCAATCGGCAAAGGCAGTCTGGCTGCAACGACGCTGGATATGCTGGCTCGCATCGGTGTGATCTTGCTGCTGTTCGAGGTGGGATTGGAATCCAACCTGAACGACATGCGGCGTGTCGGAGCTTCCTCGCTGATCGTCGCGGTATTGGGCGCCGTCACGCCGATGGCGCTGGGCTGGGGAGTCAGCCGCTGGTTGTTACCGAATCATTCGTGGCACGTGCATCTCTTCATCGGTGCGACGTTGTGTGCAACAAGCGTCGGCATCACGGCGCGGGTTCTCAAGGACATCGGCAAGACCGATACGCGAGAGGCTCAGATCATTTTGGGCGCGGCGGTCATCGACGACGTGTTGGGGTTGGTGATCCTCGCGGTCGTGCAGGCGATTATCGTGCAAGGCTCGGCGAGTGCACTGGAGGTGGCCGTCATCATCGGCAAAGCGCTGGGTTTTCTGGTCGGATCGTTTCTGCTGGGTGAGTGGCTGTCACCGCGGCTGTTCGGCGTGGCGGCGAAGTTACGAGTTCACGGAATGTTGGTTATCACGGGCTTGGTGTTCTGTTTCCTAATGTCGTGGCTGGCGAGTTTCGTCGGGCTTGCCCCAATCGTCGGCGCGTTCGCGGCCGGGTTGATTCTGGACGAGCGGCACTACGTTGCGTTGCACGTTCGCGACGAACGGTCTCTGGAGGATTTGGTGCTGCCCATCACGACGCTGCTGGTTCCCATCTTCTTCGTGATGATGGGCTTTCAAGTGGACCTGAAGAGTTTCTTGAATCCATCAATGCTGTTTCTGGCGGCAGGCATCACCGTGGCCGCGATCGTCGGCAAGCAAGCCTGTTCGCTGGGCGTGAGGCGTGACGTGGATCGGTTGAGCGTTGGCTTCGGCATGATCCCGCGCGGCGAGGTCGGACTGATCTTCGCGGCGATTGGCCAGGGATTGCGGTCAGGCGGCGAACCGGTCATTGATGCGGCTGTGTACACAGCGATTGTCGTAATGGTGATGGCCACCACGCTGGCCACTCCGCCGTTGTTGAATTGGTCGCTGACGCGACATGACAAGAATTAAGCGAGAGCGCCAGCATGCGGGAGGTCTTCACCGATTTGTGTCTGAATCTTTCTCAGGGGTACGACTGCCCGTGTCCGAAGTGCGGCAACGATGTCCGGTCAGCCTGCTGACACTCAAAGGCTGTTGGCCGTCGAAGTTCAGTTAGCAATCGCAATCAAATGTGCTGGTATCAAATTCCGATCAAGGGTCGAACACAAGTTCTTGTAAACACAGGAGATGATCATGACCACAAAAACAACGAACACACCGTCTTCGCCTCCACCGCAACCCATCGGAGATACACGAGTGTTGATCGCACGTATCTCTTGGTTCTTCCTGGGACCAGCGATCATATTCCTATTGGCGTTCCAGATTGTTCGAACCGGCTCAGGATGGGCAACCAGATTCGACGCGATGTTTTTTATCGTGCTCGCACTGATCGTCCTTTGCCGGTGGTATGAACTCCGATCCGGTAAAGGGCAAGACAGCTTCGGAAACTCGGCAACTCTTGATGCTTTTCGCCCATTTCTTTTTCGGGTGCTGCCGATCGGCTTGGTAATCTGGGCTCTAGCCAATGTCTTACTGACCCGCGTGGAAATTGCTAAAGGCGCGGATTGGGAAACGTGTTACCAAGCGGAGTATGGATCAACACAAGGCCAAGGATTGGCGTGAGGTTCGTCGTCGTCGCGCCTGGGAACTGAAGCAGCAGGGCTGGAAGCA
>JACRIH010000543.1 GCA_016235885.1 Planctomycetales bacterium
CGAGTTCAGGTACAGCAGGATCATCGAGTACAGAAACATCACGCCGCCATTCATCGCAGCGGACGTCTTCAGCAGGAACAGCGGCTGCGAAAAGTTTGGGACCAGGGTTCCAGCCAGCAAAATCGCACAGCCAATGGCGATCTGGCCCCACAGGATCAGAAAATACAGCCGGCCCGCCGACCATTTTTCGTTTTCGCGCAGGAAGTTCACCTTGATGATGTCCGTCGAAATGCGCGACGTGGCATCAAGCACTCCCAACTCGGTCGTGAACAGAATCGCCACACCCATCACGAAAAACAGGAAACGGATTGCCTTGCCAACGAAGGGCGATGCAAACAAGCCCTCGATCAGTCCCGCCTCGCCCCACACGAAGTTCATGTCCTTGCCGAAACGTTCCATGCCCGGCTTCAAGCTGCCGCTGGTGTCGTAAAACAACGAGTACGAAATCAATGCCAACAGCACGAGGCAGACAACGCAGGTCACATAGAAGCTGAAAAAGTGCTCGATGTTGGCGGCCCTCCACCAGTCGCGCCAGCGCCGCATATTCTCCGGCGTGTGCGGGAAGTGGTAGCCGACGTCCGAAACCGTTTCCTCGTTGCCCGTGATCGGACTGGTGATCCGCCCCACGTACCGCCCCATCGCGTACCCTTTGTCCTTGATGAAATTGCTCTGGCCGAGATTCATCGTGCCGCCTGCCCCGGCGAACGCGATCGCGCCCAGCATTGCCAACAGGTCGATTCCATGTTGTTCCGTCGGCAGGCTGCCGAAATTGTTTACGACCCCGGACACCATGGCCACGACGGCGTCTGCGCGGATCACCAGACATCCGATTAGCACGGCGATCACGCAGATCATCGCCACCAGCCACACCTGAACCCTCTCAACCGTGTTGTAGACGACGGGCCCGGTGGTCAGCATCAGCCCCACGAACAGCATCCCCACAATCGCGATGTACGGCACATACAGGGCCTTGTATTCCACCCCCGTGGCCGTCGTGACTTCTTGCACTCCGAAGCAGAGCCAACTCAGCAAGGTTGCCGCCCCAGTGGCCCATCCCGGCCAGATCCATGGCAAAAAATTCAGCAACAAGAACACGCTGGCCCAGGCATGACTGAGGCGACAAAACCCCGTCGTCGCACTTTCGCCGGTGAGCAGCGTCCAGCGTTCGATCTCCATGTTGATGAAGAACTGCGTCAACGCCCCCACCATGCAGGCCCAGAAGAAGACGAACCCGGTTTTGTAGGTCAAGTACGGCCAGAAAATGAATTCGCCCGACCCCAATGCCAACCCTGCGAGCATGATGCTCGGCCCGAGCAGCTTCGTCCAATGCGGCGCTTCCGGGAGGTCGCGGAATCGCAGTGGCGGCAGGCGACGATGCGGGAGGATTTCGTCCGGGACGAATTGTTCCGGGATGTCGATGGCGTCGGACATGCGGGCGAGTGCTTTCGTCGGGGAATGTCGATCACGAGCCGATGTCGAACGGGGCGACTTCGGGAGGCGGGCATCCTAGCGATCGCCGGGAACTCTGTCGTCAATCCGACTGCCGATTCGCGGGATCGAAACAACGGCGAAATCTGCTGGAGCGGTGCGGGTCAACTCGCAAAATCTTCGCAACCACCAACAGCACCATCGATTGAGCGCATCAAACCAAATCCGTTCTGCGATTGGCACCGTCCTTGCGAATTGATTCCTCCGTCAAGAGAGACAAGGAACAAATACGAGACGAAACTCGGTTCCCTCCCTCAAACTTACACGGACATCGAGACAAGGAGCTGGCCATGAAAAAGTTACTGATCCTCGCAGCGTTGGTTTCGGGTGTGACATTCTTCGGTTTGACGGACTCGGCCAAGGCCGGTCACCGGGACGGTGGGCGGAGCTATGGTGGGTTCGGTGGCGGACACAGCGGACACGGTGGTTCCGGATACAACAGCTTCGGCGGCGGGTACGGCGGGAACTACATCGGCTTCTCGCAGCCCGGCTTCTCGATCCGATTTGGACTCGGCAATTCAAATTACGGATCAAATTACGGATACAGTGGGTACCGCGGTGGGTACGGTGGCGGGTACGTAAATCATCACCACTGCGGTTGGTAATCCCACCGCTTTGCATACGACACTCCGTGAACGACAACCCGGTTGCGAATTCGCAGCCGGGTTTCATTGTTTCACGAGCAATCCGCGAGCATTCTTGGATCGGATGTCGTTAAGTTGTGGCTGAGCGAGCACCGACTCTCGCAGCTTCAGCACAGCAGACTCAACGACGAACAGCGGGAAGTGCGAGCCAAACAGAACGCGCTGCGAGCCGACTTTCTCAACGAGCTTGCTCACGCCGGCAACGCTTTCAAGCATGGCAATGTCAAAGAACACTTGGCCGCTTGCCGCCAACTCGGCTGCCTGCTCGATTCGGATCGCGCGGAACACGTTGAGGACTACGAGTCGCAATCCCGACACCGACTTCACGACACCGGCCAGCGGTTTCGTGTCGACATGAGACACCTGGCAGAGCGGATGCTGCGTCCGTTCGTCCTCCATGCTGAGGACGATTTGCACGACGAGGCCGCGCTCAGTCGCTGCCGTCAGTAATTTGGCGAACACGGGATTATCCAGCTTGTCCCCGTGGTAGTTTGGGTGCAGCCGGATGCCCGGCATCTGATGGACTTCGTGACAACGGCGCAAGTCGTCTTCCCAGTCGGGCAGCATCGGGTTGATGCTACCGAACGGGACGAGCAGCCCCTCGCCGCGCTCGCGGCATTCGGTGGCCAGCCGCTCGTTGACCGCTCCCATGTCTCGATGGAACAGCCCGTCGAGGCTCCCAGCCCAAGCCTGCGTGATCTTGTTCCGCCGCAGACGGGCCACGAGGTCCGCCGTTTCATCCCCCGGCAACCGGCGAAACGGCCAGCGCGAGAGCGAAACATTGACGTCGATCAGTTCGTCCATCGGTTGCCTCGTGTTGGAGTTGCAGAGACACTCACACCACCCCTCACCCCCAACCCCTCGCTCCAAAAGAGAGAGGGGAGATTCAAATTTTGATCCCTTTGGCTCGCAAGATCGGCAGCAGCATGCGGCGCAGGTTGTCTCGAAAGATCACCCGACGGGCCGCTTCAGGAATGTTGGCTCCGTAGACCTTGCCCAACTGCGACGCAAAGCTCCGGCCGCCGGAGTCGCTGCCGTAAATGATTCGTTCCGCGCCGAGTTCCCGCACGGCCATTTCCACCAGACCGTTCGTTGGGTCAGAGCCGGCGAGGTCGATGGACACGTTGGGGCAAGACCGAATCGCGCGAATACCCACCTCCCAGTTGCCACCGGTGTGTCCGCAGATGATCGGCGTGTCGGGATGCCGCCGGGCGAGTTCCGCCAAATCCTGCGGGGTTGATTCGCCGGGATACTGCGTCCCGTCAGTCTTGGCCCACGTGTGTTGAAAGATGACCGCCTTGAGTTCGGCCGCGCGACGGATGATCGAATCGATCGCCGGATCACTGCACCGGTGAGCCACCCACAGCTTGATCCCCACCATCGGCCCGTTTGCGATGCAGCGGTCCATCTCCTTCAAACTGGCTTCGACATGTTCGCCGCTGACGTAGCAAAACCCGAAAGCCCGGTGGTGCCAATGGGTCAACGCCTGCAAGCACTCGTCATTTTCCTGTCGCAGCCGTTCAGGAGTCGGCTTCTGTGACCAACTCATTCCCATGTAAACGCACAGCCGCTCGATGCCGACTCGGTCAGCGATCTCGATCAACTGGGCCATCCGTTCATCCGGTGTTCGGCCGGGGACGCCAGACAGATGGACGTGCAAATCCCAAATTTCGGCCATGGCAATTCTCCGTGCTGAGGACCGCAGGATACCCCCTGCCGCAGCGCTGCCGCCAGCACGACGAACGAAAAAAACGGCCCCAAGCTTCGCCTTGACAGATTTTTGACACAGTCGTAAAACCCCGCCCGCATCTCTCATTACCACGTCACTCAAGCGCGAATGGAGTCGCCGATGAGTCGCGAACAGATTTTCACCCTCCCCATCGCGCTATCCCAGGGTGCGACCCTTCCGCTCTCGAAACCGACCACCGACGCCCAGCAGCCAATTCCCCTGATCGATCTGGTCGCGCAGCATCGCACGATCGAACAAGAGGTCATGGAAGCGGTCGCGAAGGTGTTTGCCGAACAGAAATTCATTCTGGGCGAAGAGGTTTCCGAACTCGAGTGCGAGATCGCAAAGTACTGTGATTCGCGAGAGGCGATCGGCTGTGCCTCGGGGACTGATGCCCTGCTGCTGTCACTGATGGCACTCGATATCGGACCGGGGGACGAGGTGATCACCAGTCCGTACACGTTTTTCGCGACCGGCAGTTCGATCACTCGGCTGGGAGCGAAGCCTGTGTTTGTCGACATCGACCCGGTGAGCTTCAACCTGGCTCCCGCAGCCGTCGAAGCGGCGTTCACTCCGCGCACGAAGGCAATCATGCCTGTCCACCTGTTCGGCCAATGTGCCGAAATGGAACCGCTGTGGCGACTCGCCGCGCGGACCGGCGTCGCGATTGTCGAAGACGCCTGTCAGGCCATCGGAGCCGAATACCAGCGGCGACGCGCGGGTGTGCTCGGCACGGTCGGTTGCTTCAGCTTTTTCCCGACGAAGAACCTCGGCGGAGCCGGCGACGGCGGTATGATCACAACCGACGACGCGGACCTTGCGAGGCGTCTGCGCCGGCTGCGAGTCCACGGCGATTCGGGCGGTTACGAACATCTCGAAGTCGGTTTGAACAGCCGGCTGGACGCTTTGCAGGCGGCCGTGTTGCGGGTCAAGCTGCGATACCTCGACCACTGGACGATGGCTCGCCAGCGGAACGCCCGCCGGTACGCTTCCATGTTCCACGAGTACGGATTGCTCGACGTTGTGACGTTGCCCGCTTCGCTTCCGGATCGCCGCCACGTTTACAATCAATACTGCGTTCGGATTGCCGACGGCCGACGCGACGAAGTGTTGAAATTCCTCAAATCGCAACAGATTGGCTGCGCGGTTTATTATCCCAAGCCGCTGCACGTGCAGACGTGCTTTGCGAACCTCGGCTATCAGGCCGGGCAGCTTCCTCATTCGGAACAGGCTGCTGCCGAAACACTCGCGCTGCCGATCTTTTCTGAACTGACCGACGTGCAGCAGGAACGGATCGTGCGGACGATCGCCGAATCATTCGGCCGTACGCCGCGACGTTCGGCTCAAAGCACGCTGCCCCGACCGAAATTCCTGTCCGCTGGCGTGCGGCTGAGCGTGGTGCCTCGCGATCCATTTGTGATCGATTAGCGGCCTCATCAAACCGGAGGGGACAGGTAGGCGCGTTTCGCCAGAACGCGGGACGACCGCATTCTAATGTGGCGGTGGCACTCCGTGACACCGCATGTTATGGCTGCCCCGCAGGGCGGACTCAATATGTCCCGCCACGGAGTGTCGGGACCACATTCAATCAACAAGCCCTGGCGAGTGCGGTTGCGTGTCCATTCTGCAATGACGGACCACGACGTTTGGTCTCGTCCCTGCGGCGGTTTTGACAAAGTCGAAAGCGCAACGGCCACCTTTCGTTGCGACCCCGCTTCTACGCTACGAAAACCATTTCGGATGCCAGTAGCGCAGGTGTCCAATCACCGCCAACAAGAATGCCGTCACGAGGCTGATCGCCGCCCCCCACCGCACCGTCGCGGGTTGGTATCGCCAGACGATCGTGTGCTGGCCGGGTGAGACATCCACGCCGCGAAACATTCCCTCGACGAGCACGCTCTCCGCCGGTTGACCATCGACCGTGACAGTCCAACCGGAAAATGCGAGGTCCGTCAGGATCACCCTCACTGACCCGACCGCGTTGTCCGGAATCGATGCTTCGGCCACAATTTCGCAGGCTCGGTAGTCCGTGATGCGAACCTGATGGGTTTTGTCCACAGGTTCGCACGCAATGCGGCCTCGGCTACCAAACAACCCGTACAAGTACAGCGGCTGACGGGATCTCGCCCACGCCGCGTTGAGGAACGGGTCTTCTCCAACCCACAACCCCTGCACCGGCCAACTGCGATCCAATGTCGTGAAACTGAGGACGTGCGTGACTCCGGCACGACGCAACCAGTCGAGTTGTTCAACAGACACTGGTCCATCGAATGGCAGCGGTTCCGGCAACCTCAGGTTGGGATCGAAGTAGGCCGCCGGGCCGAGTCCCAAGTAGGTCGGCGTCGAGGCGACGTCCAGCAGCGTCGGCAAGTTGGCTCCGCGGCAGAACAGTCGAACCGGTTCCGGCCAGGCGGACAGATAGTCGCGAATCGGGCTGCGTGCGATCGAACTGATCGGCGGATGCCACGTGAGAAAGGCCGTCGTGACAAAGCGACTGACGATCCACAAATCGGCGATCGTCAGCCCGAACACGACGGCGATGACAACGGTTCGCACGTGGCTTCGCCAGTTCCGAGACACCACGTCCCAGCAGGCTCCGGCGATGAGCGCCATCGCAAATGTTGTGATCACACCGTACCGTCCCGGTCCCTCGAAGAAACGAAACCCCGGCAGATGGCGAGTGATTGGGATGAACCATCCCGGTGTGTACACGAGCGCCGCCAGGCCAATCATCAACCAGACGACGATCGGCCGGCGCAGCACATCGCGCCGCGAACGCGAACACAATCCCCACACGATCAGCGCGAACGGGAGCAGGCCAAAATAGAGGTGGGCTTCCACCTTGTTCGTCAGCGCCGAACCGGCCGGCAGCGCTCGATTCAAGTCGATGTCGTCGAAGTACCAAAACCACGGTGCCACCACCTGCGACCAGTACCAAACCGGAATATGCCCCTGCCCGAGATGCAAATCCGGCCCCTCCACCGCTCGCTGACTGAACTGTTTCAGTTCCCACGTCGGCACGAGTTGCACGGCCGCAAGCGGGAACGCGGCGGCGATGGCAAGCAACAGCCCTGCGACAGGGCGAGCTTTCGAGAAGCGTCGTAGTGGGTGGTCCGTGGTCCGTTGATGCCTGACCTCTGATCTCTGACCTCTGACCTCTGCCTCCTCCCCTCTCCCCCACCACACCCTCACGACCACGTACGCCACCAGCGTCATCTGCGTCAGGAACGCCAGCAGAAAATGGCCCGCGAGCATTTGCAGGGCAAGGACGATCGTCAGGAGAATCGGGTAGCGCCAAAATCGTGTGCGCCAAAAGTTCTCGACGCACAGCAGAGCCGCCGGCAGCCACGTTCCGCCGATAATCGACCATTCCAGACAAATCCGAGCCGGGCACCAGCCGTACACGTACACCAGCGCCGCCAGCGCCGCACCCACCGGCGACAACTTCAGCCGCCGTGCGTACAGCCACGTGAACCAGAACGCGAGCGCATAGTGAATGATGACGTTGGCGTTGTACGCCGCGTTCAGGCTCAGCACGCGATACAGCACGAGGTGGAATGGGTAGCAGACTCCGGACTGGCTCTCGGCAAGCTGCGGGTAACCATGCCCCACCCGATTGTTCCACAGAGGCAGTTCACCGGCAGCAAGCGATTGAGCGTAGACCTGCTTCTGCGGCAGAAAGTAGGCGTAGATGTCGCTGCCGACGAGGCCCCCGCCGAACCAAAGCGGGTGCCAAAACACGATGGTCAGCGCGAGTGCCAGCAAGGCCACTCGTCCGCGACGCGGCCACGTCTCGTTGCCCAGCTCTGCTTCCCGTGTTGGTTCACTGACCTGCACGACGGTTCCTCAAGTGAAAGGATTTCTCGACACTTCGCACCTTGTGCGCTGGAGTCCCGGTTTTAGCCGGTTGTCCACCGTCGGCATTTGCCGGCTAAAGCCGGGACTCCAACTTCAAGCTGAGATGTCGTGATAGAAACCGAATCGAACGGCAATCGGAAGGAGACGAACGACAGGGGGCGGAAGTGTATTCTCCGAACGACCGGATTTGAAACGTGGTCGACGCAGCTTGCGTCGGTTCGGACGCTGGTAGCGTCCACCACGATGTGCATCGTCACGTCACCACCAACCACCAACCACCAACCACCAACCACCAACCACCAACCACCAACCACCAACCACCAACCACCAACCACCAACCACCGTCCACCGTCCACCGTCCACCGTCCACCGTCCACCGTCCACAATATCCTTCCCACCGCCAAACCGGGCTGATACAGTAACGCCCACGAGGACGGAAGCCGACAACACTATCAGCTCGAGCACGGACGATGAGCATTCACGACACGGTTCAGGACGCGGTTCCCGACATGGCTGGCGCTGGCATGGCTTCGCTGTTGAGTGGCGTTTCACGCCGCGCCTTTCTCCGTTTTGGCGGGCTGGGCGTGCTGACACTGAAGGCGAAAGAACAGGTCGCGGCGCAGCAGGCTCAGGCCGAAGCGAGCGGCAAGGGACGCCGAAGTTGCATCTTCCTGATGCTCACGGGCGGGCCGGGACACCTCGACACGTTTGATCCGAAACCGCTGGCTCCGGTGGAATACCGCGGGCCGCTGCAAGCGATTCAAACCGCCGTGCCGGGCGTGCTGGTGAGCGAAGCCCTGCCAAAACTCGCCGCGCGGCTGGACCGCGTGGCCATCCTGCGGACGCTGTGGCACGACGCGGCGTCGATTCACGAAACCGGATTGCAACTCATCCAGACCGGACGGCTGTCGCGAAACGGTGTGGTGCATCCGAGCATCGGTTCGATCGTGGCCCGACTGCTCGGTTCGCGAGACCACTTGCCGCCGTACGTGGTGCTGCCGCGATTGCTCGGCGAAACGGGCGTCAATGCGTGGCAGGGTCAGCGATCCGGACATCTCGGCGGGGAATTCGATCCGTTCGATCTCTCGCTGCTCTCCATCCGCGACCCGCTCGAACTCTGGTCGTCCACCAGTTGGACGGGCCTCGCCGCCTGGCTGAGCGATGAACTGCGAGCCGCGTTGAAATATCAGGACGAATCCGATTCGATCCGGCAGGCGTACGGCGACTCGCAGTTCGGTCGGTCGTGCCTGCTGGCTCGGCGGCTGGTCGAACGAGGCAGTCGATTCGTCACCGTGAACATGTTCGAATCGCTGGCGGATCAGGTGACGTGGGACTGCCACGCGAACGGCAAGTGGGCACCGGCGACCGTGACCGATTACCGCGACCATCCGGCTCTCGGCCCGACGTTCGACCAAGTCTACAACGCCTTGCTGGACGACCTCGATCAGCGCGGCCTGCTGAACGACACGCTCGTCGTCGCCGTCGGCGAATTCGGTCGCACGCCAAAACTGAACGAACACGGCGGTCGCGACCACTGGCCCGGCGTCTGGTCCGGCCTGATGGCCGGCGGCGGCGTGCGAGGCGGTCAGGTGATCGGTGCCAGCGACTCGCGCGGCACAGCCCCCGCCGACCGACCCATCGACCCCGCCGAATTCGTCGCGACGATCCTGCAATCACTGGGTCTCGATCTGGCGACGAAGCTGGAGTTGCCGCACGGTGCAGAGTTGGCGCTGGCGGATCGGACGCCGATTGGTGGGCTGGTTTCATGTTAGGTTCCAGGGTGACGCGGCCATGCCACAAACTCTCTTCCAGTATTGTGTCTACGCTATCGTCCAAGGAGAAAGGCTGGCCATTGCCGCCGCTCGCGGAAAGCCCGTTACGTTCCAAGAAGAAAGGGCATGGGTCACCGGAAAAGTTTTGTTAGAGGATGCACAGGTTGAAAACCTCGTGGTGCCAGTACTCCTTGGAGACGCGACTGATTGCAGACGTTTGGCGTATTGGGGGCTGTTGACCAAAGTGCAAGTAGCGGAGAAATCGACACATTACACCGTTGACCGAGTGCGGGAGTTGGACGAGGAGCATTCACCACAGGAATTATTCTTGCGGAGTAGCAGCAGGAAGATCGCTGCTGGTTTCATAAAATCGTATGCAATTTGTGTCACGCCCGACTTTTTGCCGAAGTGCGTGGCCTGACAAGCCGCTTGTATCTGACTCCGGCGGCCTTCTGTCTATTTGGTTATGCCGTCGCGCCAACCGCGGATGCAAATGAGTTGCATCGTTACGAAGAGAAGGGCAAGCATGCGACCCCGTACCCTCAAATCAGCAGCGGAAGCCGGCGATCTTGTCAGCGTTCAATACCACTTGGAACGCGGCGCGGACATCAACGGCACTACGGCCGCAGGTCACTTTGCCCTCGGTGGAGCAATCCTCAATGACCATGCTCACATCGTTGAGTATCTGATTGCTCATGGCGCGGACATTAACCAAGAAAGTGAATTCGGGTGGACTCCACTTTATTTGGCGGCATGGAGCGACAGCCCGCGCAGCGCGGCGCTTTTGCTCATTGCACGCGCGAGAATCAACACGAAAACACGCGGGGGTTGGAACAGCCCCAGTGGATATACCCCTTTGCATATTGCGGCAGAGAGGGGCCACTTGGCAGTGGTCATGTTGCTAGTCGCAGCAGGTGCAAAGGTCGATGCACAGAACGGTTCATCTGAAACAGCACGTGACCTCGCGATTGCTTCTGGCTGCAGTTCCACCGCCAAATTTCTGAAGAAATTCACCAAGTTGCACCTGCCGCAAAAGAAGATTGCGCAGAATGCATCTTGAAAGCAATCACGGGATCGGGAGTCGTTTTCGTGCTGGAAGCCG
>JACRIH010000544.1 GCA_016235885.1 Planctomycetales bacterium
CCCCGGCCCTCTCCCCAAAGGGGAGAGGGAGGACGCGCTCGAGTTTCCTCAAAAGCGCTCAAAACTCCCGCTCGCGGTGCGACAGCTTGTCCACCGCATGCACGAACTGGCGATGATCCTGCGGGCGCGGCGGTTCGCGGTCGGGGCGCTCGAACTCACGCTCCCCGAGGTGAAGATCGACATCGACAAGGAGGGACGAGTTTCCGGAGCGCACGTCGCGGTGAATGATGTGAGCCACCAGATCATCGAGGAATTCATGCTGGCCGCGAATCAGGCGGTGGCCACCGCGTTCCAAGACCGCGGCATCCCGTTCCTCCGCCGAGTCCACGCCGAGCCGGACGAAATGAAGCTGCGAGCGTTCGGCGAATTCGTGACGTCGCTCGGTTTCAAGCTGAAGAAAATCCAAAGCCGCACCGACCTGCAACGGCTGCTCGAACTGGTCCACGAGCGCCCCGAACGGCACGCGGTCAACTACGCCTTTCTGCGGAGCCTCAAGCAGGCTGCGTATTCTCCCGAGCAACTCGGCCACTACGCGCTGGCAATGGAAAACTACTGCCACTTCACCAGCCCCATCCGCCGCTATCCGGATTTGACCATTCATCGGTTGATCGACGCGTTGGTGCGAGGTTCTTCCCCGCCACAGGTGAAAACGACCGGTGACTCCATTTCAACGGATGGCACCACACCGAAGTCGCATAGTCCACGTAGTCGAAAAACCAAGGATGCCGCTAACACGACAGCCCCCTCAAAAGGCGGAGATCGCGAAGCGGACGCTTCGCTCGTGGTCACAGCCTTCCACTGTTCTCGCACCGAGCGACGGGCCGAGCAGGCGGAACGCGAACTGGTGAAGATCAAGTTGCTGACGTATCTCGCCGGGCGAGTCGGCGAAGAATTCGACGCCGTGATCACGGGTGTGCAAGAGTACGGTTTCTTTTGTCAGGGGATCGAAATCCCGGCCGAAGGGTTGGTACATTCAACCACGCTCGACGACGACCGCTACGATTTCGACGCCGTGTCGCACACGATCACCGCACGCCGCAGCGGGCATCGCTACCGGTTGGGAGACAAGGTCCGCTTGATCGTCGCTCACGTCGATGTCGATCGCCGCCAACTCGATTTCCGCCTGGCGACGTCTCGCAGCGGAAAGCAGGTCAAAGAGCGAAAGGAGTCCGGTTCGGGTCGGCCGGCACCCGGCTCCCGCGGTCGCCACCAACCTGCCAAGCGCCAAGATCAGCCGCGAAGAAGGAAACGTCGGTGATGGGGAGGGGCCAGGGGCGAGTTTCTTGCCGAGACGAATTGCAAAATGGCCATTGCAAAATGCAAATTGCAAATTGGAGATCTGGTCGGGCGGACAGCACAAGCAATTTGCATTTTGCAATGGTCAATTTGCAATGGTCAATTTGCATTCGGAACGCCACATCGCTCGCCCCCTCAGGGCTTCTTTTCCAGAGCTTAGCCGCGACAAGCATGCCGCTCCATCATGTCTTGCATCCACTCGATTGCAGCGCGGAGAGCTTCCCCGATAATCGCCCCGCACTTGGAAAGACACGGGCAACCGAGCAAAGGAGTTGATCTTGAATTGGCTCAGGAAGGTGCTGGTTTCTTCCATCGGGAAGAAGGTCCAGATGGGCATCTCGGGGCTGCTATTGTGCGGCTTTTTGGTCGCGCATCTCGGCGGCAACCTGTTGCTGTTCGTTCCGGATGGCGGTAAGGCGTACAACGAATATGCCCACGCATTGCACACGCAAAAGTTGCTGCTGCCTGTCGCCGAAATCGGCTTGGTCGTGCTCTTCGCCTGGCACCTGCTGCTGGCGTTGACCACGAACAAAGACAACGCCGACGCACGACCCGTCGGTTACGCACTCCAGTGTTCCAAACAGGAGCCGGGGCCGATCGCGAAGCCTGCGTCGTCCGTGATGATGGCCACGGGGGCGGTCGTGTTCCTGTTTCTGATTCTGCACCTCGCCGACTTCCGATTTGAGTTGCGCAACCACGGTTCCGAGGGTGAAGAACCGTTTGCCAAAGCGGCGCGGTTACTCAAAGACCCGATCACCTGTGTCGGCTACATCATCGGAACGCTCGTGCTGGGCTACCACGTGTTGCACGGTTTCCAGAGTGCATTCCAGTCGTTGGGACTGAATCACCCGAAATACACACCGTTGATCAAGCAGGCGAGTTTCGCGTTCGCGATCCTCGTGGGAGCCGGCTTCGCCAGCCTGCCGCTCTGGTTTGGAATGATTTCGCGGCATTGAAAACCGTAGGGTGGGACCAGCTCGCACAGCGAGCGCCGGCCCACCAGATGCGTGCCACTTTGGTGGGCCGGCGCTTTGCTTGTCCCACCCTACAACTGACAACTGACATACCAACCATGAAACTCGACGCCCGAATTCCCAGCGGTCCTCTCGATGCCAAGTGGGACCACTGCAAGAACGAAATGAAGTTGGTCAGCCCGACCAACAAGCGAAAGTTCGACATTATCGTGGTCGGAACGGGTTTGGCCGGCGCGTCGGCCGCCGCGTCGCTGGCCGAGTTGGGGTACAACGTCAAAGCGTTTTGCTTTCAGGATTCGCCGCGCCGGGCGCACAGCATCGCGGCGCAGGGTGGAATCAACGCGGCGAAGAATTATCAGAACGACGGGGACAGCGTGTACCGCCTGTTCTACGAAACGGTGAAAGGTGGCGACTTCCGCAGCCGCGAAGCGAATGTCTACCGACTGGCGTCTGTCAGCGGGAACATCATCGACCAGTGCGTCGCTCAGGGAGTCCCGTTTGCTCGCGAATACGGCGGCACGCTGGCCAACCGCACGTTCGGCGGTGTGCAGGTGTCGCGGACGTTTTATGCGCGCGGGCAGACTGGCCAGCAATTGTTGCTCGGCGCGTACGGCAGCATGAATCGGCAGATTCAACTCGGACGGGTGAAGATGTTCCCCCGGCGGGAAATGCTGGACCTCGTCATGGTGGATGGAGTCGCTCGCGGGATCGTCGTGCGGAACCTTGTCACGGGCGAATACGAAACGCACGCCGCGCATGCGGTGCTGCTCTGCACGGGCGGGTACGGCAATGCGTACTACCTCGCGACGTATGCCAAGGGGTCGAACGTCACGGCCGCATGGCGCTGCTACAAGCGCGGCGCCGCGTTCGCCAATCTGTGTTACACGCAGATTCACCCGACGTGCATTCCGGTCACCGGCGATCATCAATCCAAACTCACGCTGATGAGCGAGAGCCTCCGCAACGACGGTCGCGTTTGGGTGCCGAAGAATCCCGGCGACCTGCGTTCGCCCAACGAAGTCCCCGACACCGACCGTGACTACTACCTCGAACGGCGATATCCCTCGTACGGCAATATGGTGCCGCGCGACGTGGCGTCTCGGGCGGCGAAGGAACGGTGCGACTCGGGTTACGGTGTGGGTTCAAGCGCGAAGGCGGTGTACCTCGATTTTTCGGACGCGATCAAGCGTGACGGAGTCGCCTCGATCAAGGCCAAATACGGCAACTTGTTCGACATGTACGCCAAGATCACCGACGAAGATCCGTATGCGTCGCCGATGCGCATCTACCCCGCGATCCATTACACAATGGGCGGCTTGTGGGTGGACTACAACCTGGAGAGCACGATTCCGGGCCTGTTCGTCCTCGGTGAAGCGAATTTTTCGGATCACGGCGCAAATCGTCTCGGTGCGAGTGCCCTCATGCAGGGGCTGGCTGATGGCTACTTCGTCGCGCCGTACACGGTGGGCCATCACCTGGCGAGCCGCAAGCTGGCGAAAGTCGGCACCGATCACCCGGCGTTCAAAGAGACGATGTACAACGCCAAGGATCGCGTCGAAAAAATCCTGAAGGTGAACGGCAAGCGAACTTCCGACAGCTTCCACCGCGAGTTGGGGATCACGCTCTGGGACTACGTGGGCATGGCCCGCAACGAGGCGGGACTGAAGAAGGCGATGGAAAAGATTCGCACCTTGCGGGACGAGTTCTGGCAAAACGTGAAAGTGCTCGGCACGGGCGACAGCTTCAACCAGAACCTCGAGCACGCCGGCCGCGTAGCCGACTTCCTCGAATTTGGCGAACTGCTGGCCCGCGACGCCCTGACCCGCAACGAATCTTGCGGCGGACATTTCCGCGAGGAATATCAAACTCCGGACAACGACACGCTGCGTGACGACACGAATTTCCAGCATGTCGCCGCGTGGGAATACACCGGCGAAGGCAAAGAACCAATTCGCAATGTGGAACCGCTGACGTTTGACGAAGTGAAGCCGATTCAGCGTTCGTATGTCTAACCTTGAAGAAGAACCACAAAGACACGGAGACTCTAAGACGGCACAAAGCCACAGGACTTGCTCGGTAACTTCGTGTGTCCTTCGTGCCTTGGTGTCTTCGTGGTTTTGTTTAGGAATCGCAACATGACGGCAAAGCTCAACCTGACGTTGAAAGTCTGGCGGCAAGTACACGCCAAGGCGAAGGGGGAATTCAAGACCTACAAGGTCCACGACATCTCCCCCGACATGTCGTTCCTTGAAATGCTGGACGAACTCAACAACGAGTTGATCCGCAAGGGAGAGGAACCGGTCGCGTTCGACCATGACTGTCGCGAGGGAATCTGCGGCACCTGCGGGATGATGATCAACGGCCAAGCCCACGGCCCCGAGCGATTGACCACGACCTGCCAGTTGCACATGCGGAAATTCAAGAACGGCGACACGATCGTGATCGAACCGTGGCGGGCCAGAGCGTTCCCCGTGTTGCGCGACCTCGTCGTGGATCGCGGATCGTTCGACCGCATACAACAAGCGGGCGGGTACACGTCAATCAATGTCGGCAACGCGCCCGATGGCAACTCGGTGCCGATCCCCAAGACGCAAGCCGACCCCGCGTTCGCGTCGGCAACGTGCCTCGGCTGCGGCGCCTGCGTGGCCGCGTGCAAGAATGCGTCGGCCATGCTGTTTGTCGGCGCGAAGGTGTCGCAGTTCGCCCTGCTTCCGCAAGGCCAGCCGGAACGCGCTCAACGGGCGCTCAGCATGGTGGCCCAGATGGATGAGGAAGCATTCGGCAACTGCACGAACACCTACGAATGCGAAGCCGCCTGTCCGGTCGGCATCTCAGTGGACAACATCGCCCGCCTGAATCGTGAATACATCCGCGCGTCGGTTTGCTCGAACGTCATGCCGTAGGTTCTCCACAAAGCGCGAGTCGTGTGTTCGCATTGACCGTCCCTTGGGGCTGTTATACGATCTGCCAAGTGTCACACACTTACGGGGACGGACGATGCCACGGATCATTCATGCCCGGATCGATCAGCAAACGGAGAAGCTTCTCGGAGACCTCGAGCGCCGGCTCGGTTGGAACGACTCGAAGATTGTCCGTGAAGGGATTCGCGCCTTGAACGTGCTGCTCGTTCCGAAACGTTCTCGCAAGATCGTGGGACTTGGGCAGTTTCGATCAAAAGTATCGGACCTGGGTTCCAACAAGGACCATCTCAAGGGGTTCGGAAAGTGACTCCAGTTCTGCTGGACACGGGTTGCATCGTGGCTTTGCTGGACCGCTCCGAGCGGCATCACGAACAGTGCGTCGAGGTGTTGTCCGCATTGGAAGCCCCGCTCATCACATGCGAAGCGGTGATTGCCGAATGCTGTCATCTCCTGCGGCAACTGCCCGGCGCGGGGGCGGCCGTGCTGGAGAACGTGGAACGAAGTGTGTTCCTCATTCCGTACCGCTTGACCGGAAACGCTGCTGGCGTGGTCAAACTGATGAAGCGGTACGCCAACGTGCCGATGGATTTCGCCGATGCCTGCCTGGTGGACATGGCTGGCGACTACCAGACCGGAAGAATTCTGACTCTCGACCGGGACTTTCGCATCTACCGCTGGGGCAAACACCGGCCGTTCGAGTTGTTGCTCGACCTGTGATCGGACTGGCTACGATGTCGCCGGTCGTATTCCCTTGAACAGCTTGCGATCGAGCCGCGCGTTGAACGGCGTCCAACTCGATTGAGCGTTCGGGTCTTCCGCGATGTCGCGGCTGAACTCGTGGACCTTGGCGTCCAGGTTGTCGAGGTGATGCAGGGCGATCGCTTCCGGCGTCATCGGAAGTTTGGGGCTGCCGAATTCGAGGCTGCCGTGGTGGCTGACGACCATGTGCTTGAGCCGCAGCGCGGTGTCCTGCGGAAACGGTTCGCCCGTGAGCCTGGTCGCTTCGGCGATTTTCTCGTCGAGCATTTCCACGGCGATCACCAGATGGCCGATCAGTTGTCCCTCGTCGGTGTAGGCAAAACCGTTCTCGAAACTCAGCTCGCGAACCTTGGCCATGTCGTGGAGGAACACGCCAGCCAGCCACAGGTCGCGGTCCACGGATGGGTACAGGTCGGCGATGCGGACCACCACTTCGAGCATGTTCACGACGTGTTCGATCAGCCCGCCGCGATACGCATGGTGCGCCTTGGTGCCAGCCGGGGCGGATGCGAATGCGGTCAGAAACGGTTCGTCGATCAGAAAGCACTCCATCAGCGATCGCACGTGTGGGTTGGTGATGGACAGCAGAATCTCCCGCATTCGCTGCGTCAGCTTGCCGGAGTCGCTGGTCGATTGGCGGACGAGGTCCACCATGTCGTAACTGCCCACCGGTGCCAGCGAGATGTTGTTGAGGATGACCTGCAACGCACCCTGGTAGAGCTGCACCTTGCCGCGAACTCGGGCCACATCCCCCGCGTTAAAGGTCGCGACCGCGTCTTCGCTGACGTTCCACAACCGGGCACTGATCCCTCCCGTGCGGTCCCGCAATTCGACGAGCAGGTACATCGCCGCCTGCCGGTTCGCCCGGATTTGCTTTTCGCTGACGAGGAAGCAGTCGTCGAGCGATTCTCCGTCGGCGAATTGATTGATGAAACGATGAGGCATGAGGTGAGAGTGAACGGTGGATGGTGAACGGTGGATGGAAGGCAGGGGCGGGATTCTAGGCCGCTGCACTCTGGCTCACAAGCGGCACGACCTGATTTTGAAGACACAGATCATTTGCTAGAATGCCGCCCACTCGATCGCTCGGTGATGCTGCCCGGCACATCCGTCCACCGTCCACCAACCACTGTCCACCGAAGAAAGAATTCCCGTGCGCTGGTCCAAAACCCTCATTCCCACGATGAAAGAAGTTCCCGCCGATGCGGAGATTCCCAGCCACCAACTCATGCTGCGAGCCGGTTTGATCAGGCAACTCATGGCGGGAGCGTACACGTACCTGCCACTCGGCTACCGCGCTCTCCGCAAGGCTGAAGCCATCGTGCGCGAAGAAATGGAACGGGCGGGCGCGGTCGAATTGTTCATGCCAGCCCTGCAACCGATCGACCTGTTCGAGAAGACCGGTCGCAAAGAGGCGTTCGGTAACGTGCTGATCAACTTTCAGGTCCAGCGCGGCGGTCGACAGGTCCACCTTGCCCTCGGCCCCACGCACGAAGAAGTCGTGACCGATTTGATCTCCCGGCATGTGACAAGCTGGCGGCAACTGCCACTCTGCGTCTTCCAGATTCAGACAAAATTCCGCAACGAAGAGCGCCCCCGGTTCGGCGTCCTGCGCACGAGCGAGTTTCTGATGAAGGACGCCTACAGTTTCCACTCCAGCTTGGAGCAGCTCAACGAAACCTATCAAGCCATGTACCACGCGTACTGCCGCGTCTTCGCTCGCTGCGGCTTGAACTACGTCCCGGTGGAAGCCGAGAGCGGCCCCATCGGCGGCGACGCATCGCACGAATTCATGGTCCCGGCGGGGAATGGCGAAGATCGGATCGTGAAATCCACCAAAGGCAACTACGCCGCCAACCTCGAACGCGCCGAGACAGGCCGGAAGTCACCGAGCCTCACGACGCCTGCTGATGCCGCCGCCTTGCAAAAGGTCGCGACACCCAACGCCACCAGCATCGAACAGGTCAGCCGCATGCTGAAATGTTCGCCGCAGCAAATGATCAAGACGCTGATCTTCCAAGCCGACGATGCACCCGTGGCCGTCCTGATCCGCGGCGACCACGAAGCGAACGAGGGGAAGATTCGCCGCGCCCTCGGATGCAAGTCGCTGGGACTGGCCGATCCGAAAACGATCGAGGCCGTCACCGGAGCACCTGTCGGATTTGCCGGGCCAGTGGGGATCAAGTGCCGTGTGATCGCGGATCACGACGTCCCGCTGATCGCGAACGCGGTGACGGGAGCCAACGCAGCCGACGCCCACTTCACCGGCGTGAACATCGGCCGCGACTACCAACTCGACACGACGTTCGACCTCCGCAATGCGGTCCACGGCGACCCGTGCCCGCGCTCCGACGGCACGCTCGAACTCGTGCATGGGATCGAAGTCGGCCACGTGTTCAAGCTCGGCACGAAGTACAGCGTGTCGCTTGGAGCCGAATTCGTGGACGAGAAAGAACAGCGCCACCCACTGATCATGGGCTGCTACGGCATTGGTGTGAATCGGATCATCGCGTCGCTGGCCGAAACCAGTTTCGACGAAAACGGCCTGATCTGGCCGCTGTCCGTCGCTCCGTACTCGGTCGAAATCATCCCACTCAACGTGACCGATCCCGAAGTGATGCAACTCGCCGAGCGCTGCTACTCCGAACTGGAAGCGGCGGGCGTGGACTGTTTGTTCGACGACCGCGACCAGCGCCCGGGCTTCAAATTCAAGGACGCGGACCTGATCGGAATCCCGCTGCGGCTCGTCATCGGCGGCAAGGGATTGAAGGAAGGGAATGTCGAAATCAAATGGCGCACATCCGCCGGTCCGGACAAAGTGCCGGTCGATCAAGCCGTCGTTACGGTGCAACGATTGCTCGCAGAACGCAGAACCCAGGAATTCGCCCGCGTACCGGCGTAAAGGTCTCCAGAAATTCTCCTCCCCTCTCCCCCTGTGGGGAGAGGGGCCGGGGGTGAGGGGTGGTGGTTCTGCGCTTGGTCCACCTAATCTTCCGTTGTGCGAGGGGAACCACATTTCTCAATTCAATCAGAAAGTCATCATGCCCCGTCGATTCGTCGTCCTGATACTGCTCGCTTGGTCCGTATCATCATCCGCCACTACGATTGCCGGCGACCAACTCAAAGTCGCCACGCTCAACTGCGAGTTCATGCTCCGAAAAAGTGTGCATGTGAAGTTCGGCTTGGAACTCGATCGCAAGGAGTGGACGGACGCGCAGCGGACGCAATGGGACCAGCCGGGGTTTCGCGACGCGAGGTTTCGCGAGGCGGCGAAGGCGGTGGCGACGGTGATCAAGAGAATCGACGCCGACGTCGTCGCCCTGTGCGAGGTCGGGAACGACACCGACGTCGCCGAACTGCAACGCGAAATCGCCACACTGGGGCTGAACTATTCGCACCGCGCTGTCTGCCATTCGACAGACACGTTCACCGGCCAGCACGTCGCCGTGCTCTCCAAACGTAAACTGAATGACATCAAGACCTCGATCCCCGGTCGCGAGCACTACGATCGTGAACTGGATGACCCTGAGACCGAGGAGGACACGGGGATCAGTAAAGGGATGAGCGTTTCATTCGACGTGGCCGATCGGCCGCTGCGGCTGTATGTGACGCACCTGTCCAGCGAGCGCGGCGGCCACGAGAAAGACGAGCAGCGAATCGCCCAAGCCTCGATCGTTCGCCGCAATTACCTGCCACAACTGCTCGCCGGCGACTTCGTGATCGTCGCGGGAGACCTCAACGACCACCCAGGCCAACCCGCCATCCGCCGCATCCGCGGCCGAGACGACATCCAACCCGATCTGCTGAACACTGGCGACGTCAAATACTTCGACTCGAAGAAACTCGGCACCCGCTGGACCTACGAGTATCTCGGAATGCGCAACCAGCTCGATTACATCCTGCTCTCGGAATCGATTCCAGAATCGTGCCGCCAGCAGGGCGTGAAGGCCGAAACCGTCGAAGTGACTGAAACGATTGCCGGCACCGAATTCCTCGCCACCGACCACCGGGCTTTCGTCGTGCGATTGGATTTCAAGTGAGACTCGTTTATTGGAGCTCAGATTGATGTTTGAGCGAACGTCTTTGTGAGCGGCAAGGCGCTAGCCGCCGGTCTGTTGGACATGCCGGCGGCTAGCGCCTTGCCGCTCAAGAAGTCGGGTGATGCCAGCGCGAATATCAATCGGATGTTCAATAATCGTCCGTCTCAGACTCGCCCAGCGACCAACTTCTCCACCTCGTACTCCGCGACGACCCAACCGCGACAGCGCGAACTGCCGCAGGCGCACGGGATGGCGAAGTCCGCCGACCATTCGTAATCGATGGTCAATTCCTCGCCAGGCTGAATTGCGGTCAGCGCCTCGACCCACAACAATTCCGCCGGTCGATCGTCGCCCGGGTCTTCGTAGTAAATCTTGCAATTCGGAACGCACGAGTGATTGAGGCACGAGAACGGTTCATCCGGTTCGAGAAAGTGCCCGTGACCGAGATTGATCGCATAGCGCGACCGGTACGCCGGATCGGAAATCGTTCGGCCTTCGATGAAGCCCACGCATTCGCCCGGTTCGAGGATGATCCGTGCGAAGACTCCGCGTCCGAGGCGACTCGGTTGGATGACGACCGTGTCGAGTTCTGATTCCATTCCTTGACCTCGTCTACTCCCCTCTCCCCTTTGGGGGAGAGGGGTTGGGGGTGAGGGGCGGTCCAAGCGTCTCTGTGCGACACAAGTTGACACTCAGGCGAGCGGAGCGTGACGAATGCACAACGGTCGGTCAAGCGACTGCACTGTCGCACGATTGTTCGTCGCGCGGACCGGGCGTATCATCCCGGCGCGATGTGCGTTGGTTGCCGTTTCGTTCCCTGCTGAAATCAGGATTCACACCATGCGAACCAAGACATTCTCCTCGCGTTCCCTGCTGGCCGTCGTCTCGGTGTTGGTGGGGTTCTGTTCCGTGCTGGCCGTGCGAGCCGCGTTTGTGGACGAGTACAAAAGCGGCATCAACTGGGTCGAACCGAAAGTGATCGATCCCGGTCCAGTCGGTGGTCCGCCGTCCGATGCGATCGTGCTCTTCGACGGCAAGGATTTGTCGCAATGGCAGGGAGGCGACAAGTGGCCGATTCAGGACGGCTACGCCACATCCAAGGGAGGCGGCATCACGACGAAGGCAGGATTCGGCGATTGCCAACTTCACGTCGAATGGGCCGCGCCGGAAGAGGTCAAAGGGAGCGGGCAGGGGCGCGGCAACAGCGGTGTCTACCTGATGGGCAAGTATGAAGTGCAAATCCTCGACTCGTACGACAACACCACCTACTTCGATGGCCAGGCCGGGTCGCTCTACAAGCAGTACCCGCCGCTGGTCAACGCGTGCCGCAAGCCGGGCGAATGGCAAGCATACGACATTATCTTTTCGGCGCCGCGATTCGACGAGGAAAAGAAGCTGACCAAGCCCGGTTACGTCACCGTGCTGCACAACGGTGTCGTCGTGCAGAATCACAGCGAACTGAAAGGGGGCACTTTCTACGATCGAGCGCCCGCCTACGAACCGCATCCGCCGAGGCAGCCGATCCACATCCAAGACCACGGCAACCCGGTCAAGTTTCGCAATATCTGGCTGCGGGAATTAAAGGACGCCGAGATCAGCCCCGGCAAGTGATTTCGTAGAGCGGGTCTCGGGCCTCGATCCGCCCGACGAGTTCGTCGCTGCCACCGCGCGTTGGATCGAATTACTCGAAACTCGCGGGGCGTTGCCCGCGCGGTTAACCGACGCAGTGGAGCCGCAATGTGGCCGAGTCGCTCGGCGGCCGGGTCACGGAGTGACCCGGCCACAAATGCACGCAGGGCGACAACAAACTGCAGGATAGTAGTACGATCAATCCGCATCCGCGACCACTTCGAACGCCGCCGACACTTCCACGGGGATGCGTTTCAGTTGGCCGGTCGGGTAGTGGATGAACGCCCAATCGGTGGCCGCTTCGGCGAGTAGGACGTTGTCGGACGGGCGGACGATGCGGTAGCGGCGGAGAGATGTCACCTTGCGCATGTTGGCGACCCACGTGCGGACGATCAATTCCTGACGCAAGAGCGCGGGTTGCAGGTACTCGATCTGATGCGACCGCACGACCCAGCCGCAGCCGAGTGCTTGGTAGCGTTCCGTCGGCCAACCCTGAACCGCCGAATGAGCCAGCGCCGCCGTCTGCATCCACTTGAGGTACGACAAATTGTTCGCGTGGTCGAGCAGATCGAGGTCGTCCCGTGTCACGGTCAGAGGATGTTCAAAAACGGCGGGCATGGGGAAAGGTAGCGTGAAACGATGATCGCCTCGACCGCGCCACAGGAGCGATGTTAGGATAGCCACCCGAGCAAGGAGAACCTAATGAGTACGGTGACGTTTTCCAACACGCCCAACCGGAGCCAGCCGGACACGCCGCCGCTGGAGGCAGGTGATCGCCTGAGCCGCGCCGAGTTCGAGCGGCGGTACGACGCGATGCCCGGTCTGAATAAAGCGGAACTTATTGAAGGGGAAGTCCACATGCCCTCACCCGTTGGCTGGACGCGACACGCGATGCCTCACCAGCATTTGTCTTGGTGGTTGGGAAGCTACCAGATGTCCACGCCGGGCGTGCAAGTTGGTGACAATGCCTCGATCCGTCTCGATTTGGACAACATGCCGCAACCTGACGCGGCGATGATCATCGACCCGCGACTTGGGGGCCAGACACAGACCAGCGCGGACGACTACGTTGTCGGTGGTCCGGAACTGGTCGCCGAGGTGTCATCGAGCACGGTGAGCATCGACCTGCACGCCAAGTTTCAGGTCTACCGCCGCAACGGTGTGCAGGAATACCTCGTCTGGCGCGTGCGCGATCAGGCCATCGACTGGTTTGTGCTGCGCGACGGCGAGTTCGAGAGACTGCCTGCGGAACCCGATGGAACGCTCCGCAGCCGCGTGTTTCCCGGCCTGTGGCTGTCTCCCGCCGCTCTGCTGGCTGGTGATCTGGCGACGGTGCTCAAAGTCTTACAACAGGGCCTCGCGCACGAAAGCCACTCGGAATTCGTCCGCCGCTTGCAGTCGCCGAGGTGATGTTGCAGATTCGATTTGTAGCTGAATTCGCAAGAATTCAGATTGAGACATCGAACCAAGATCATCTGAATTCTTGAGAATTCAGCTACGTTCACAGGGGAGTAGCCACGCTCGCCAGAGCGTGGGCGATTCGGGAATTGGAGGTCACCATTCCCACGGTCTGGTGACCGTGGCTACTGAACTGGAGGTACGACAAATTGTTCGCGTGGTCGAGCAGGTCGAGGTCGTCCTGCGTCACGGTCAGAGGATGTTCAAAAACGGCGGGCAGGGGGAGCGCGAGTTGTTGTTGTAGGGTGGGTCGAGGAACGAGACCCACCACAGCCGAGGTTGGTGGGTCTCGTTCCTCGCCTCCCTTACGAACTCCAAATAACGAAACACATTTGCTTGCCGAAAGCGAAGATGTGCTGTACACTCCGCTCCACGATCGGCCTTTTCTCAGGTGTCGATTGTACCTGCCTAATTTCTTCCTGCCTGCTCGCCATTTCAAAGAAGCCCCCCCGGAGGTTCCCTCATGGCTCGTAAGCGAAAAGACCGCGACCCCAATGATGGTCGCCGCGAATTGGCATTGATTGAAGAGGTGAAGAGGTCAGCGATTCATACCAGCCTTCTTAACGAGGGACTTCTTTCTAATCGCGCACCTGTTACTGAAGACGAAATTCAAGACATTCTTTCGAAATGTGCTCTGGATCCTGCACACTCAACAGTTGAGCCAATCCAAAAAGACGTATTTGGAAAACTGCTGGATCGTGTAATTGGCGAGCTCGAAAAACTCGATACCAAGCAAAACTCCCAGCCGCGTTGGTCGGAAGATTTTGTCCAATACTTGCAAGCCCTGCTGACGTTGCTATCTTGCTGGCAAGAGTTGCTCGCCAAGCAGGAGGCAACTGCGATTGATCGCAGTCAAGCTCAGATTTTTGTTGGAGAATTGCGAACGGAATTCGCCAAAAAATTGATGGGCTTGGTCTTGGAGATGCTTCCGCAACAGAGTGGCTCATCCCTTGATGAGGAGATCGCATTGTGAAGGAGCTTCGAACCCAATTTGGCGGATCCGTTGCCGAGGTGATCGTGGCGTTGAGGTGTCAACGAGGATTGTCTGTCGCAAAGGTGGCAGAAAACCCTTTGGTACGGCAGATCTTGGGCGACTACTCTGTAAATTGCATAAAGGAGGTCGAAAACAAGGACTTCGATGCACCAGTTGGCTTACTTCCTGTGCTTGAAAGAGTATTTGGCCTAAGTGACGGTACAATCTGGAAGCTCGCTCAAAAGTTGCAGTTATGTCCAGCGGCTCAAGAAATGATGCGTGACGGCGTTGAAGTGTTGCAGGCTGTGGATGGACTGTACGAAGGTCTCGAACCGCAATCACCGTCTTCTTTTGAAAATGGTGGACGCACAGCCAAGAAAACCCAAGGAAATCATCAGAGTCGTACGGCAAAAGCAAAAGACCGAAAAGACCGAACAGTATTGCAGTGATAGATCATTTGTGGCGGGGTGTCTGGGTCGAACGAAGTGAGCCCCCAGCAATTCGGTTCACGCAATCCGGGGGCTCGCTGCGCTCGACCCCGGGCACCCAGAGTTTCCGGTCAGTTTGCAATCACACCAACTCACGAATCACCTGCGCCGTGCCCGGCAGGATCGCTGTCGGGCGCTCGGAGATGTCGCGGAAGAACTCGTGCGGGTCGATGCCGAGGCAGTGATACGCCGTGGCGATCACGTCGTGGTAGTGGACGGGGCGGGTCGCGGCGGAATCGGCTTGCTTGTCGGTCGAGCCGATGACCTGGCCGGTTCGCAGGCCGCCGCCGCTGAACAGGGCACCGTTGACTCGCGGCCAGTGATCGCGGCCGGCGTCTTTGTTGATCTTCGGCGTGCGGCCGAACTCGCCCCACACCAGCAGCGTCACGTCCTGGTCGAGATTCCGGTCGTGGATGTCCTGCACGAGCGACGCGATCCCCGCATCGAACACCGGCAGGTTTTTTTGGAGGTGCTTGAAGTTGCCGCCGTGCGTGTCCCAGAACCCGTACCCCACGGTCACCACGCGCACGCCCGCTTCGACCAACCGGCGGGCGATGAGCAACTGGTCATTCCACAGCGGTGCCCCATCCCCTTGATGCTTGTTCGAACCGCCGCTGTACCGCGCCCGCACCGCCGGGTCTTCCTTCGACACGTCGAGCGCATCGACCAGCTTGCTCGACGTGAGCACGTCAAACGCCCGCTCGAAATTCGCATTCGCTCCGCCGAGCGGCACGCTCTCGACCCCGCGGCGAAAACCATCGAACGCGTCGAGCAGTTCGCGTCGGTGGCTGAACTGTGCGGGCGAAATGTACCGCAGCTTCATGCTCGCCAGGTCTTCGCCATCGGTCTTGACTCCCGCGTAGTTCGGTCCGAGCGCTCCCGGTCCGGGGCTGTTGTACGGCCGATGCTGCATCGTCGGGAACAGGTCGATGAACGGCGGCGTGATCGGATCGGACGGCCCCTGCATTTTGGACACGATCGACCCGAAATGCGGATGCCCGTTCCGTTGCGACTCCCCCATGCCGTGGCCGGTGATCGTCTGAAAGCTGCTGTGCTCGTCTCGCAGCCCGACGATCGACCTCACGAGGGCGATCTTGTCCATCGACGCGGCGAGTTTTGGCAGCAGTTCGCCAATCTGAATCCCCGGCACGTTCGTGTCGATCGGCTTGAACTCGCCGCGAATGCCATCGGGTGCGTTCGGTTTCAAATCGAAAGAATCCTGATGCGCCAACCCGCCGGACAAATAGACCATGATGATCGACTTGGTCCCCGACGTCCGCCGACCGGCCGCCTGTTCGGCTCGCAGCAACTCCGGCAACGTCAGCCCGCCGATGGCCAATGTGCCGACGCTCAAGAACGACCGGCGAGACAATCCGTCGCAGAAGCGGGCTCGCGGTCCGAGGAGATTCAACATGGGCGGGCGTCCAATTCAGGGGTCACGTGACCGGCAGAAGTCCGAAGCAATTGGGCCGAGGAAGTAGTCCGGACCCCTTGGTCCGGACGAGGCGACTCAATCGTCCCGAATTGTCGCACTCGGTCGTGTACCGCGGCTCGTCCGGACCAAGGGGTCCGGACTACGCCCTAATTTTTGTCGGTCACGGCAGGGTGGGATCATGTGGGACGGTCGTCAGTTTATCGGCAGGTGGTGGCGATTCCTAGCGGTTTTCGTGGTGTCATCACGAACCAGGCACCGCTAGAATGGCTCAGTCAATGTGAATCCCGACGAAACGCTCCGCATGAGAAAGCCCATCATCCTGCAACGCCGCGAGCCTCCGATCCCGATGCCGATCATCCGGCGGCTGGCACGCGAGATCGCGGACAAGTTCAAACCGAACCGGATCATCCTGTTCGGATCGCACGCGCGGGGCGAGTCCGGTCCGGACAGCGACGTGGACCTGTTGGTGGTGATGCCAGCGGCGAACGAAATCAATCAGGCAATCAGAATTCGGTTGGCAGTGTCCGTTGATTTTCCGCTGGACCTGATTGTTCGGAAACCAGACACGTTGAGGAAACGACTGGAATGGGGAGATTGGTTTCTGCGAACGGTGATTGACGAGGGGATCGTATTGTATGAAAAAGGTCACAGCAGAATGGATCCGCAAAGCGGAAGCAGATCTCGCCGCCGCCGAACATCTACGCCAGTTAAAGCCACCACTGACTGACCCCGTCTGCTTTCACTCCCAGCAAACCGGCGAGAAATATCTCAAAGCGTTCTTGCAGGAGCACGGAGTGAATCCGCCAAAGATTCACGATCTCGGCGATCTGTTGGCGCGGGCACTCCCCTTCGATCCAACGCTCGCGTCCTTGCGAACTGGACTCGATCGGCTCACGGACTATGCGGTGGACTATCGCTATCCGGGAATCCACGCCACTTCTCGCCAAGCCAGTTCAGCTCTGAAGATCGCCACAAAGGTCCGAGACGAAATCCGCCGTCGCCTGGGCCTGCGAAATCGCGGACGTCCGAAAAGAGCCTGACCGCGATTGTGGCGTACGCGGCTCGCGCGCTGCCTGAATTAGAAGAAGCCATCGCACGCGAGCCGCGTACGCCACAGCAAACTGGCCAACTTTCATTCCATGACTCAACTCTTTCACCCAACACCCGAACCTCGTCCGCCGCTCGTGTTCGGCAAGCTGCGGCTTGCGTCGAGGTATTTGCTGTCGCCGCTGGCGGGGTTCACGAACTTGCCGTTCCGGCGCATCGTGCGCGAAATCGGCGGCGTGGGGTTGGCGACGACGGACCTCGTGAACGCGCGCGGGTTGATCTACGGATCGGAGAAGACGACGGAGTTGATCGCGACGTGTCCGGAAGACCGACCGCTGTCCGTGCAGATTTTTGGGGCGGACCCAGAGATGATGGCCGATGCCGCGCGGCTTCTGGCGGCGCGCGGCGTGGGCTCGATCGACATCAACATGGGTTGCCCGGTCAACAAGGTCACGAAAACTGGGGCGGGAGCCAGTTTGATGTGTCGCAACGACGATGCGGTCCGGCTGGTCGAAGCCGTGGCGCGGGCGGTTCCGGACCTGCCCGTCACTGTGAAGATGCGCCTCGGATGGGACGACCGGCAGCTCACCGCGCCGCATTTCGCCCGCGCGTTTGAAGAAGTCGGCGTCGCGGCGGTGATGATCCACGGGAGAACTCGCCAGCAGGGTTTCAGCGGGACGGTGAATCTGGACGGCATCCGACAAGTCGTCGAGGCGGTGCGGTCGATCCCGGTGATCGGCAACGGCGACGTGCGGTCGATCCCCGATGCTGCCCGGATGTTCGCCGAGACCGGTTGCCACGGCATCGGCATCGGCCGCGGAGCACTCGCCAACCCGTGGATTTTTCAACAGCTCGTGCAGTGGGAAGCGACGGGTGCGTATGACCCGCCGGGCAATTTCGACGACCGGATGCGACTCCTGCGACGACAGCTCGCGTTTGTCGTCGAGCTACGCGGGCCGGATCGGGCGGTGCCATTCTTCCGCAAGATGGCACACTGGTACTTGAAATTCATGCGCATGACAGCTCGCCAGCGACACGAATTTCAACAGGCCATGACGCTCGACGAAGTCGAATCTGTGCTGACCCGGATCGAAGAGATCGGTCCCCATGACGGCGACCGCTTGGCCACCCCGACTGAGATGCACATCCCGGTCCCTTCTGGGCCGATCGAGCACTGGTGACGAACATGACTGACCTCCCTTCCGAAAGACCGCAACGTCGGACACGCTATCGAGGCACGCATCCGCAGCAGTTCGGCGACAAATACAAGGAACATCAACCGGAACTCTATGCCGACGACGTGGCCCACATGGTTGCCAGCGGCAAGACGCTGGCGGGGACACATCGGCCGGTCATGGTCCGCGAGATTCTGGAAGTGCTCGCGCCGCAACCGGGCGAGACGGTCGTCGATTGCACGCTGGGTTACGGGGGACACGCGGCCGAATTGCTGGCGGCCGTGCAACCGGGCGGCCGGTTGCTCGGTGTCGATGCGGACCCGATCGAGTTACCCAAGACCGAGGTTCGACTGCGAGCACTGGGGTTTGCACCGGAAGCGCTGGTCGTGCGACGGATGAACTACGCGGGCATCGCTGGGTTCCTCGCCGAGCTGACGGCATCGGACGCCTTGGTCAATGAGTCGGAACCCGCCGAGTCGAACTACGGAGCCGACGTGTTGCTGGCGGACCTCGGCCTGTCGTCGATGCAGATTGACGACCCGGCCCGCGGGTTCACATTCAAGTTTGACGGGCCGCTCGACATGCGGATGAACCCGGCCCGCGGACTGCCGGCGTCGAAGCTGTTGTCAAAGCTGGACGCCGATGAGTTGGCTCAATTGCTCGATGAAAACGCGGACGAACCGCACGCGGTTGAAATGGCGACGGCCATTCTAAAGGCCCACTCGCGCTCACCACTTACCACCACGCGAGCACTGACCGACGTGATTCGCTCGACATTCACGACCACGAAACATGGTTCCGCCGAGACGGACGACGACGCGGTGCGGCGAGTTTTCCAGGCGTTGCGGATCGCGGTGAACGATGAGTTCGGAGCACTCGACACATTTTTGCGAAACCTGCCGTCCTGTCTGAAGCCGGGCGGTCGCGTGGCCATTCTGTCGTTTCATTCCGGCGAAGACCGCCGCGTGAAACTGGCGTTCAAGCAAGGGCTGCGAGACAACGTCTATGCCTCGATCTCGCCCGAAATCATCCGCCCGTCAGCCGCCGAGCAGCGAGCCAATCCGCGTTCGTCGGCCGCGAAGTTGCGGTACGCCGTACGACGTTGATTCGAATCCCGCCCCCTGCGCGTCACCACGGACCGGCCGCCCGCTTGAGCGGTGTTGTCCACAGGTGCAGCGTGTGTTTGTCGCCGCCGAACCGGATTGTGCGGGACTTCGACGCCACCGCCGACACCCCGCACGGAGCGCAGCAGCTCACGATGTTTCACGGTTATTACGAGCAGTGGCAGTACCTCCCGCCGCTGGTCTTCGACGGCGAGACGAAGTTTCCGCTGACTGGTTGGCTGCGCTCGGGTACGGATGTCCGCAGTGCTGGATTAACGCTTCGCCATACGTCACGCCGAGTTTTTTGCCGCGCGTCGTGTTCCACTTTCGGCAGCTATCGAGGTACTCGTCGACGCCGTGTTGCTGGAGGAGCCAGTTCCGGCGTCTGATCTTCATCGTCGCTCGCCGAACAGAAGAAGAATCGGACTCGATCGTTGACGGATTGCAGCAGGTCGCGAGCCGCCGTGGCCGCCTGAGCCGTCCCCCCCGTGGTCGCCGGTTGGTTCGCATTCACTATGTCCAGTTGCGGCGTGATCAGCCACCCCTCACTTCCCCAAGCTGGCAGGAAATGGCTGGACTGGAGATCGCGATGGACGACGCCCTTGGCGTGGATGAGACGCATACTCGGCACGGCCGAAAATGAAACATCTTGGTACTGACGCAGACCAAGGAACTGGCACGAAATACCTTCTCTTTTCTCTTCCTCACCTCTCCCCTTTGGGTGAGGGGCGCGCCTCGCGGTGCCGCAGCTTGGACACTCGCCTAGAGATGCTTGGACCACCCCTCACCCTCCTCCCCAAAGGGGAGAGGGGGAATTGGACACAGGGAATTGAGGTTGTCCGTTGCGTTCCTCGCTTGCGCTTCGGGTTTGTGTTGAGTTCAGCCCCGGTGGAGTACAAAGAGGCATCGAGACGAATTGCTGCGGGTCGGGTTTCTCCGCCGCTTGGTTGACCGTCACCGATCGACTATCATCCGCCCCGGCTGGCTTTCGTGGGTCAGGATTTCCTGCCTGACTCTGTCGAGGGGCACTTGCGTCAGGCTGGAAAGCCTGACCTACATTCGGGCACTGAACATGGCTGAACTGCATCACGAATGTGGCGTCGCGGCGATTTATCATCTGCCCGATCGCGGGGTGAGTCCGTTGTTGACGCAACCCGATCCGGAGCAGGCGTCGCGATTGATACCGCGGTTGCTGCTCGACATTCAAAACCGCGGACAGCTCGCGGCCGGGATGACGACGTTCAGCCCCCACCGCAATCAGCTCATCGACACGCACAAGGAAGTCGGGTCGGTCACCGAGGTGTTTCACCTCAACCACCCGGAGGGATACGAGCGGCTGATGAAAGAGTACGCCGGGCGGGCGGCCATCGGCCACGTGCGCTATGCAACGTGCGGCAAGGACGACCGCAGCTACGCCCAGCCGTTCGAGCGGCATCACATCGAAAAGTCCAAGTGGTTCAGCTTTGCCTTCAACGGACAGCTCGCAAACTACCCAGAGCTGCGTGAGGAGTTGTTGTCGCGGTCGGATTTTCACCTGGCTCGCGAGACCGACACCGAAATCCTGATGCACTCGATCTGCCAGGAACTGTCCGGCGACAAGAAGCCGGAACTCGCCGACCTGCTGAGCCACCTCGCGGAGCAATTTGACGGGGCGTACAACATCGTATTCCTGAACGCGTTGGGAGACATGTTCGTGGCCCGCGACCCGCTCGGCATCCGGCCGCTGTGCTACGCGATCGAAGGACCGCTGTTCGCCGCCGCGAGCGAAAGCGTCGCCCTGGCAAACATGGGGTTTCGGACGGAGAGCATCAAAAGTCTGGCACCGGGAAACGCGATCATCATCAAGGATGGTCAGATCTCGTTGAAGGAATTCGCCCGGTCGCCACGATCCGCCCACTGCTTCTTCGAGTGGATTTACTTCGCGAACGTGTGCAGCACACTCGACGACCGCAGTGTGTACCTGACTCGCAAGGCACTGGGCGAGGAACTGGCCCGGCTGGAAACGGCACCGATCGACGGCGACACCATCGTCGTCCCCGTTCCCGACACGGCCAAGGCGGCCGCGGACAGCATGGCGTTTCAGCTCGGCGTGCCGTGCCTCGAAGGGTTGATCCGCAACCGCTACGTCGGCCGAACGTTCATCGAAGGCCGCAACCGGTCGGACAAGGCACGCATGAAATACACGCCGCTGCCGGAAGTCCTCGCGGGCAAGCGCGTCCTGCTCGTCGAGGATACGATTGTCCGCTCGACCACGATGAAGGCGTTGATCTCGCAACTCCGCGAACGCGGCCGGGCCAGCGAAGTGCATGTTCGTGTCGCGTGCCCGCCGATCATCGCGCCGTGTTTCTACGGGATCGACATGTCCACGGTCAGCGAACTGTTCGCCCCGCGGTTCCTCAAGGGACGCGAATTGACGCCCGAAATCTCACAGCAAATGGCCGACGCCTTGGGAGCCGACAGCCTGCAATACCTGCCGCTCGACGCAATCGCCCGCTGCGTCGAAATGCCCAAGGATTCGCTTTGTCAGGCGTGCCTTGATGGCAAGTACCCCACGCCGGCCGGTCGGCGGCTGTACCAAGTCGCGCTCGCCAATCACGGCGATGAAACGTGTTCGACGGAGAAACGGACCTACGACGCTCACGACTTCGCCACGGTGCGGACGTAGTCCGTAGAACGGAATTCATTCCGTTCGTGAGGTCCAATCGCGGATTACTCTGCCAATTCGACCAGTGAAATGACATTCGCTGGCACAACGAACGGAATGAATTCCGTTCTACATTCCATGCTCGACCAGCACGAAATTCAGATCCGGGTGCGCTACGCTGAAACCGATGCGATGGGCTTTCTGCACCACGCGAATTACTTCGTGTACTTCGAACTGGGCCGCACCGAACTGCTTCGCGCCCAAGGGGGCAACTACCGCGAGATGGAAGAGCAGGGACTGTTCATGGTCGTGGTCAGCCTGGAGTGCAAATTCCGATCACCTGCACGGTACGACGACCTTCTGACGCTTCGCACCCGTATCGCCAAGGTCAGCGCCGCCAAGTTGGAGCACGCCTACCAAGTCTATCGCGGTGAGACATTGCTCACCGAAGCCCGCAGCGTGCTGGCGTGTGTCGATCGAGGCGGGAATGTGCAACGCATTCCCGCTGCCTTCCAACCGGAACTGCTTGACCAACAGAGCAGAATCGACACGTAGCCACACTCGCCAGGGCTTGTTGATTTAATGTGGTCCCGACACTCCGTGGCGGGACATGTTGTGGCCGCCCTGCGGAGCGGCCACAACATGCGGTGTCACGGAGTGCCACCACCACATTAAATCAACAAGCCCGCCAGAGTGTGGGCGTCCCGCGTTCTGGCGAAACGCGGCTACCGGTCATCACCGGCAACTTCCGCCACAGCCGAATCCATCCGGACTGCGAGTGGCCCCCCGATTCTCGGAATTCCCGTCAAACTCGCACTGTCGATTCTCCGATAATTCACTCAGCGTCCGCAGCAAGGTCTGCGAGCAGGAGCGGCTCGTGAAACGGAGTCGCCGCGCAACGGCTGCAAATGCCGGCAATTGCCCCGCCACGGGGCGAACACCTACGGAGCCACTCGTCATGGATCGACGACTCAAAAGCTGTCTTCTCGTTGCACCGGTTGCGATCTGCCTGGCCGTCACGTCGACGACTCGGGGCGAATCCGGAAATATCTTCCGCAATCCATTCCGCAAGACAGACGCAACGTCGTCCACGAAAGACACAACTTCCGGGAAATTTGCCAGCGGAACAAAGAAGGTTCCGTCGCCGAAGCCCGGCCCGGTGAAAACGGCTCCCAGCCAGACCCGGATCGCAGCCGCTTCTAAATCCGCCACTGCGACAAAGTCCGCAGCGACGAAACCCATCGTGGCCAAGCTCCCGATGGCGAATATTCATTGGCAGACCGATCTGAAGGAAGCCCGAGCCATCTCCGTGCAGGACAACCGTCCGCTGCTGATCGTTTTCGGTGCGGAGTGGTGTACGTTCTGCCACAAGCTCGAAAAGCAAACCCTCTCCGACCCGGAACTCGTGGAGTACATCAACACGAAGTTCGTTCCGGTCAAGCTCGACGTCGAAGAGCACAAGCGAATCGCTTCGGTGCTGGAAGTCGAATCGTTACCGGCGTCGGTCATCCTCAGTCCGAAGGCTGACTTGCTCGGCACGATCACGGGATACTTCGACAAACCGGAGTACCAAGCCTCGCTGAGTGACGCTCTGATTCTCGACAAAAAGCTGGCGCAGGCGTCCGCCGTCGAGGCCCCGTGAGACTGGCCAGTCGATGCACGGTTTGATCGCAATTGCCGGGCTGCTGGTTGCCAATTGAGGGCCGCCCAACCCTGATCCACCCGGCTTGCAGTGACTCCGGCATTTCGATATCGTCGCGGCATGCCTAATTCATCTGCTCCGAAAAACCCCGACCGGTCGCATGACGACGATTCGTGGGAACAACTTGAGTCCGAACTGTTCGGTATCCCGTACGGCAAGGAACACGCCCCGGCCCCCTCCAACAACTCCACGGAGTGCAGCGACGACGAGTCGGACGTCGCACCAGTGGAACTGCCGCCAGCCGCCGTGATTCCTCCCGAACAGGCTCCTGTTATGAGCGTCGCGGCCGATCCGGAAGCTCCCTCCGATGAATTCGGATACGACGAACCGGCCCCCGCCGCGGCAGAAGCGAAAACGATTCCACCAGCCCAACCGCCGGCTGGCGAAGCAGGGGCGGATTCCTACTGGAATGCATTGGAGAATTTCGACTGGACTCAACCCTCCGACAGCCGGCCGCGCGGACGCGATGAGGGGGGACGCGATCAGCGGGGTCGGCCGCCGCAAGGTGGTAGTCGCGGCCGAGACCAATCTCGCGGACCTCGACGCGATTCCGGTCGCCGAGACTCCGGTGGACGCCCCTCCGAACGTCTTCGCGGACCGGCCCCTACGCCGTCCTCCAGTGCATCAGCTCCCAGTTCGTATCGCCCTGTGCGCCCCGCTTCGCCTCAGCCTCCGAAAGCGCACGATGGATTTGGCCAGGGACTGGACGAAGAGGTTCGTACTCCGCCCGTTGCGAAACCCATAGCAAACGACCAACGCAGTCACGACGATTTTGGATTCACTCCTGACGAGCCCATCACAGTGGCTGCGGAAACAACTTCTCCCCCCACTGGCTCTTCCCCTACTGAACGTGGCGCTGCTCCTGCTGCCGACGAGCAAGGCGACCACCGTCGCCGACGTCGTCGCCGAGGCCGACGTGGTCGTGGAAGTGAAGGTCGCGAGGCACTCGCCAGTGCCGGACCGAGGACACCCGCGGAGTCTACGCCGCCCGAGATTCAATCGTCGTCC
>JACRIH010000536.1 GCA_016235885.1 Planctomycetales bacterium
CTCCGTGGCGGGACATGTGGTGACCGCCCCGCAGGGCAGCCACAACATGCGGTGTCACGGAGTGCCACCGCCACATGAAATCAACACGCTTGCCAGAGCGTGGAAAAACTCTGGGAAACCCACGCTCTGGCGGGCTTGGTGATTAAATGTGGTCCCGACACTCCGTGGCGGGACATGTGGTGACCGCCCCGCAGGGCAGCCACAACATGCGGTGTCACGGAGTGCCACCGCCACATGAAATCAACACGCTTGCCAGAGCGTGGCTACATGATTGTCCCTGCGGGTTCACTTAGCCCGTGCCGCATGACGGACATTGCAGATCGTGGACAATCGGCACCAGTGCTGGTATCAAGCCACACGGGTGGCGGCGGGGCTGAACGGCTGGCACCGTGGATGTTCGTGGACAGCCGACAGGTGCGTCTCAACGAGGTGCGTCCTGAACACGCCCGCGTCCTGCGGTGCGTCAACCGGTGGGGACTCGATGTCGCTGTGAACACGCTCGTGGAGCACATTCGATGAGTCATCGTTGCCGAACGATTATCGCCATCGCTGTCGTCTTGGCCAATCTCGGCGGTTGGTGCTTCGGGCAGGACGCGAAGCCGGATGGCGAAGAGGTTTTTGTCCGGCGGGTCCTACCCGTCTTCCAAGAGAAATGCTGGACGTGTCACGGCGCGGACGCAAAGGATGTGCGCGGCCAGCTCGACATGCGATCGCGTGGCAGGTTGCTCCGGGGAGGCGAGAGCGGGGAGCCATCGCTCGTGCCCGGCAAGCCTGACGAAAGTCCGATCTATCTGGCGATGATGCGGACGAACAAAACCTGGGGTGCCATGCCACCGAAAGAGAACGATCGGCTGAACCGCGAGCAGGTCGAAGCGGTGCGGCAATGGATTCTCAGCGGAGCACCCTGGCCGAGCGACGACCGGATTGCCGAACTGCGGAAGCAGTCTGACAAGTGGAGCGCGGCGGACGGCGTGCTTGTGAAGACGAACGGAGGCCTGTCTCGCGAGTGGACCAATCGTCGATACAAGCCTGACGGTTTGTGGGCATATCAACCCGTACGCAAGCCGGTACTTGCCGACACTCCGACGCGACATCCCATTGATTCGCTCATCGCTGCGAAGCTGCCGGTCGTGCCCGCCCCGCGTGCCGACCGCCGCACATTGATCCGCCGCGCCACCTTCGATCTCCTCGGTTTGCCACCGACGCCCGAAGACGTCACCGCGTTTCTCAATGATCCGCTGCCCAACGACAAGGCCTTTGAAAAGGTCATCAACCGCCTGCTGGCTTCTCCGCATTACGGCGAGCACTGGGCGCGGCATTGGCTGGATGTCGTCCGCTACGCTGACAGTTCCGGCTTCGCCAACGACTACGAACGCGGCAACGCCTGGCGCTATCGTGACTATGTCGTCCGCGCCTTCAACGAAGACAAGCCGTACGACCAGTTCATCAAAGAACAAATCGCCGGCGATGAACTGGTCGAATCCATAAATCTGAAATCTGAAATCTCCGATCTGAAATCTCAAATCTCAAATCGGAAACCCGAGCTGCTGATCGCCACCGGCTTCCTCCGCATGGGACCGTGGGAACTGACTGGCATGGAGGTGGCGAAGATTGCCCGTCAGCGATTCCTGGACGACGTGACCAACAGCGTCGGCGAGACATTTCTGGCGCACTCGTTGCAATGCGCGAGATGCCACGATCACAAGTTCGATCCCGTCCCAACTCAGGACTACTACTCCATCCAAGCCTGTTTTTCGACCACGCAACTCACCGAGCGCGAGGCTCCGTTCCTCCAACAGGAAAACACCAGCGGGTTCGAAGAGGCGAAGTATCTGGAATCGCGCCGCGCCGAGCACTTGAGCGAACTTCAGCGACTCGATGACGTGCATCTGCGCGGTGCGGAGGCGTGGTTTGCGGAACAGAATCTGGATCGCAGCACCTGGGACAAAGCGATCGCCACCGCTCGCATTTCCGTTTCCCAAGCCGGTCAAGCCAGGCGGCGTCGCGACTTCCAGGGCCTCTTCGACACGGCGCGCGGATCGCTGCTGAAGCAAAACCTGCCCGAAGATCAGGTGCCGCCGAAGGGCGTGGGATTCAGTCCCCAAGACTACGGTCGCGAGCGTGTGGCTCGCAAAGGACTGGAACGTTTGAAGTGGGAGCTGGACCGTTACGAGCCAATTGCATTCAGCGTCTATTCCGGTCGCACACCGCAAATGATGGCCGTCTATCAGCCGTTGAGGATGCCGCAGGATCGTCTGACCGCCGGCGAGTTGGAAGAAACCGCCATCCTCGGCGGCGGCGATCCTTTCTCGCCCACGACGAAAGTGCGGCCGGCCGTCCTGTCCGTTTTGTCAGAAATCTCAGATCTCAAATCTCAAATTCCGGAAGCGATCGAAGGCCGACGCCGGGCACTCGCCGAGTGGATCGCCAGCGTGCAGAACCCGCTCACCACGCGCGCCATCGTGAACCGCATTTGGCTCTGGCACTTCGGCCAGGCGCTCGCGGGCAATCCCAACAACTTCGGTTCCACCGGCAAAAGGCCCACGCATCCCGAACTGCTCGACTGGCTCGCGGCGACATTTGTGGAGCGGGGGTGGTCATTCAAAGCCATGCACCGGCTGGTCATGACCAGCGAGGCGTATTGCCGCAGCTCGGAGTTCAATGGACAGGACTCCGCGTTGAATCAGAAAAGCCGTGACGAGTTGGAGCAAAACTACGCCGTCTTCCGGCCGCGACGGCTGACGGCGGAAGAGTTTCGTGACGCGATGTTGAGTATCTCCGGCGAACTCAATCCGCAGTTGGGTGGCATCCCGAATCGACCGGAGATCAATCTCGAAGCGGCACTGCAACCACGGCAGGTCATGGGCACATTCGCCTCGGCTTGGGTGCCGAATCCACTCCCCCGGCAGCGCCATCGCCGCAGCCTCTACGCTTTGAAGATTCGCGGTCTGCGCGACCCGATGCTGGAGGTCTTCAATGAACCGGCTCCCGACTTCTCCTGCGAAGCCCGCGATGTCTCCACCGTTACGCCGCAAGTTTTCAGTCTGTTCAACAGTCAGACCAGTTATGACCGTGCCCTGGCTCTTGCCAATCGTGTGCTCAAAGAATCTCCGGACGACGCGCGAGCTGTGCGGCGAGTCTTTGAATTCGCCTACGGCCGCGGGCCTGACGCGGCGGAACTGCAAGCCTGTCGGGATCATTGGCAAGTCATGTTCGGTCGGCAGAAGGCAATCCCGTTTGCCAGACAGACTCCGCTCCTGGACGTCACCCGAACAGCCGTCGAAGAGAACACGGGCGAGAGATTCACCTTCCGCGAGAAGCTGAATGCCAACGCCGATTTCGTTTCCGACCTCCAACCCGCCGATGTCGACGCTCGGACGCGTGCGCTGGCCGACCTGTGCCTTGTGATCCTGAACTCCAACGAATTCGCCTACGTGTATTGAACCATGAACCCCTTGCCATTTTTCCCTTGCGCCGGACGCCGTGCCCTTCACGCCCCCACGCGCCGCGAGTTCATCTATGGCTTGGGCGCGAGCCTCGGCAGTGTTGCGCTGACCTCGCTGCTTGCCGAGACCGCCGGCCCGACGTCAAAGAATCCGCTGGCCGCGAAACAAAGTCACTCGCCCGCCAAAGCCAAGAACTGCATCTTCCTGATGATGGAGGGCGGACCGAGTCACATTGATACCTTCGACCCCAAGCCCGCGCTGGCGAAGCTGCATCTCCAGGAATTCGTGCGCGAGGGCAAAACGAAATCCGCAATGGAAAGCGGCAAGCGCTACTACGTGCAAAGCCCGTTCAAGTTCCGCCGGTGCGGTCAGAGCGGGGCCGACATGGCGGAGAATTGGGAGCATCTTGCGAAGGTGGCCGACGACATCTGCTTTTATCGCGGCTGCCAGGTGGACTCGGTGAATCACCCGACCGCGATGTATCAGATGAATTGCGGCAATCGCTTCGGTGGCGATCCGGCGATCGGTGCCTGGGTCACCCATGGACTCGGTTCGCTGAACCAAGATCTGCCCGGATTCATCGTGCTGCCCGAGTTGAGCCATCCGCAGGGAGGCAGTGCGAACTGGAGCAACGGCTACCTGCCCGCCCATTTCCAGGGGACACCGCTGCGTTCCCAAGGCAGCCCAATTCTCGATCTCCTGCCACCGTCCGGCATCACATCAAACCATCAGCGGGCCAATCTCGATCTGCTCGCCAAGCTCAACCAAAAACACCACGCACAGCACCCGTGGCATGCGGAGTTGCTGGCTCGCATGGACAACTATGAGCTGGCCTTTCGCATGCAGATGCAGGTGCCGGACGTCATTGACCTGGAGCACGAGACCGAGAAAACCAGGGAATCGTATGGCCTCGGGAACGGACCGACCGATGCGGTTGGCCGGAAATGCCTGCTGGCCAGAAAGCTCGTCGAACAAGGCGTGCGTTTCGTGCAACTCTACGCCGGGACGTGGGACAGCCACGACTACATCGAACGCGCCCACGGCAATCTCGTCCGTCAGGTGGATCAGCCCATCGCCGCGTTGATTGCCGATCTCAAGCAACGCGGCCTGCTCGACAGCACGCTTGTCGTCTGGTGCGGCGAATTTGGTCGCAGCCCCGACAACGGCGTCCGCGGCGGCACCGCTTACGGTCGCGATCACAATCCCAAGGGGATGACGATTTGGATGGCCGGCGGCGGCGTGAAGTCTGGCCACGCGATTGGTGCCACCGACGAAACGGGCAGCGAGGCGGTCGAGTGCGTGCATCACGTCCGCGATCTGCACGTCACGCTGCTGCACCTGCTCGGCCTGAACGACTCGCAGCTCACGTTCTACCACGGCGGTCGTTTCAAGCAGCTCTCGCAATTCGGCGGAACCGTGATCAAGGAGCTGATCGCCTGACGGGACGATAGGGAGACAGTTTCCCTTTAGCGCCCAAGGGCCTGGCGATCAAAGCCCGCTTCGTGATGGACCTCATGGAAAACCGGTTACGAGGTCTCGGCGTGGACTGGCCGCAGGTCAGCCACGTGAATGTCTACACGGCCCATTCCCTCACGCCGCTGTTGTCGGAGGTCATCTTGAGCCGCATTGGCCCGGCCAGCATTCACGGCGTCAACTGGCATTACAGCCGGCCGCCCATCAAGGAGATCGAGTACGAAATGGACGTGCGCGGAACGAGAACCGAACCTCGTAATTGATATACCATGCCTACTCAAAGAGGGCGTGCTGACGACGACGTTTTGCCTTGCAATCCACCATGTGCTGGATTTCGATTGGCAGATTGGCGAGTTCGCGAGGCTCAAGTTTGTACAACCCTCCACCGTAAACGCGGCCTTCGCTGGTCAACGAATCAATCGGCAAGTTGTTCAAATATCGCCACAATTCCCGCAAAAGCGATGGACGGTCTCTAATCATCCGTTCCATCTTCGGCCTCGGATACAGAAGCAAATAGACGTTGGCAGCGACAGCTTTCGAATGGTTCAGGATGAATCGGAACGGTCTCCCTTTGGAAGTTGTCGTTCGGCCCATGTAGGTACAAAGCAATTGCGGTGGCGACCGACGCTCTTGGGAATACCACGGACTGCGATGTTGGCAGAGATACCGTTGTGAAACCCCAGCATCGACACCCCGTTCGAGGTACTTCCAGAGATTAGGGTAGCGGTCTTGAACCGTCTCTTCTGGCAGGTCGCAGTCCAACAAGAATAGCGACTGTTTCAAAACCGGAATTCCGGAGGGATTTGACTTCACTTCGTCCACAGGAAGATATCGCGGGCTGGGCAGAATCGGGGAAAAGAATTTCTGCGGGAGTTGGCGATCTTTGATTTGTTCCTCACTCAGGACGAAGAACTCATTGCTGCCGGTCGCCAAGCCACGTTGAATCCGGAAGAAATCACCTAGCACGGGCCGATCATTCAACGGTGGGGATAAGTCGTTGGTTAGCAACCGAGACCATTTCGGGGCAGCCCGAAGATCATTCAGACTGAAGAAGCGATCTTGTCGAGGAGTTGCCAATGTGCCACCGAATGAAAACCGAACCACGTGATTTGGCGGAGGCGGTTCATTCCGAAACCAGACGACGGCAGACGAAACCAACGCATCATCGAATTGCACTTCGGCGGGGTCGAACCGATGAATATGCAGCAACGTGACACGGTTCAGCAAAAACGCTTTCACCTCGTCGCCGTAATTGACATCCATGAATTCGCTAGGAATTAGCCATCCTGCGATACCGCTTGGCAACATCCATCGTTGAGACAGCAGCAGAAAATAGCAGTAGAGCCCCGCCAAACCGCTCAGCCGAATTCCTGTTTGTTGCTCGATTAGCGCGCGCAAGCGGAGTTTGTCTTCACCGTGTAGATGATGGTGCCGAACATAAGGTGGATTACACACGACGAAATTAGCGAGTTCATTTTTGGCAGGTATTGCTTTGGTGAAATCTCCAAATTGCAGCCGAAGGTTGGTCTTGCGCCACAGGTCCAAGGCGGGTAACCCGTAGTGAGGATCGACTTCAATTCCAAACGCCGATTTGATCCGGGAAGTCGGTACGCAACTCAGTAGTGCCGAATAAAACGATCCAGTCCCAATCGCTGGATCAAAGAATTGTAACTTAGCGTGTGAGCCTAACAGCGATTGCCCGTAGCCAACGATTTCCGTGGCGAGCTTTGTGGGTGTCGCGAACTGTCCCATCTGGTTGCGCTCGAATTGTGTCTTCGCCGCATCCAAGCGGACTTGAAGCTTCAATCGCCGACGTTCCAATTCTTCGATGTTCGACACTTCTCAGATTCCCAGTTTGGCTAAGTCTTCGAGACGATGCTCCCAAACCCAATCAATACCTTCGGCTGCCTCGTAGCCCAAATAGCCAGAGTCGAAATACCCGCACAGCAACAAAATGAAGCGGACCTTCTTGCCATATCTGGATCGCAATTGAGCAACTTTCACAGCTTCTTCTTTTCTGCGCTTGTTCGTATTGGTGAAATCACCAGCGGACTTCGCCTCAATCAGCAAGGGAAAGTCACCACGCTTGGCTGTCTTGGGCATTACCACCGCGTCCATCGGCAACTTTACGGTTCGCTCGCCGTCGTCGAGTCTACCTTGCACGATCATTCGGAAGGCGAACGTGCCTGGAGCCATTTCATCCATCGAAACTCGCTGGGCGGCTGACGCTTCACTATAGCCGCGAGCTTCTAACCATTCCTTGATCGCGGCGAGTTGTCGCTGTTCCTGGGCGTTACGCACGATTGGGTCGGCTGTCGAACCACAAAGTCGATCAGCAATGATCGTTGCCGCCCGATGAACTTCGTCGTGTTGTGGTTCGCGTCTCGGTACAAGCCATGTGAGAATATCGCGATCCACCAAACGAGTGATGATGTCTCCAATTCTCTTCAACTCGGCATCTACTATGGCAGTGGCAAATCTCGGCGGAATCCTGTGCTTGGTCTCCATGCTGTTGACGAGAGTCTTTGAAACGCCAGCTAACCCAACCAGTCGATCACGTGCGATCGGTGGCGCCGTCGCCATCCGGAGCATCGACAGCGCAGCAGGAAATTCGCGCAGAACTTTCGGTGAAATCGCGATCAGATTCTTGGTTCGTTGAAACGCCTCCTCAACGTGTTTCGTCGCTTCAACACGGCTTTCGCGGTATGCCTGTGGCGCGAACTTCATGAACCAGTCGTTGAAGAAATCCACCGACCGCGCGATGTCAGCCTTCCAGTGCGTCGGTTTGTCCGAGTTCACAGCCAAGTGATTTCCCCTCAATGGCGATGCGAGCGGGCATTGTCACAGTTGCGCAGCAGGACGCAATCCAGAAAAAAAACTCGTTGCACTCGCTGATAGTTGGCACCTCAGAAACCAATCCGGTCCAACAACTGCATGATCGGCTCGAACCTGTTTTCGAAGACGATGTGGCAGTTGGCGGCGAGGGTCCGGGAGACGCCGGCTTTGCGGAACTCTAGACTGGACGCCTTCGTCCGGACGAGGGCGTCCGGTCTACAACTCTTCGGACACTTGTTGATGCGCCAATCCGAATCACGCAAACCGGATCGGCTCGCCGTGATAGATGTGGTGCGGGCGATCCAACTCGTCCTTCCATGCGGCGGTGTCGGGGATTCCCAAGGCGTGATAGATCGTGGCCGCCAGATTTTCGGGGAGTTGGGGATCGGTCGCTGGGTAGGCGCCGTGCTTGTCCGACGTTCCCACGACGACGCCCCCTTTGATTCCGCCGCCGGCGATGAACACCGTCTGCACGGCTCCCCAGTGGTCACGGCCGCGGACTTTGCTCGCTCCGGCTCCGGCATTGATGTGCGGGGTTCTTCCCATTTCGCCGCACATCACGATCAGCGTTTCGTCCAGCAGGCCGCGGGCCTGGAGATCATCCAGCAACGCCGAGATGCCTCGGTCGGTGGGGGGGAGCAAGCAATCGCGAAGCAGCGGGAAGTTGTTTTCGTGCGTGTCCCACGTCTCGTTGTTTCCCAGATTCACCTGCACCAGATTGACCCCCTGCTCGACGAGCTGCCGGGCCATCAGGAGCGACCAGCCGAAGGCGTTGCGTCCGTAACGGTCGAGCACTTCCGGAGGAGCGCTGTGAACATCGAAGGCGTTCTGCACATTTGTATCGGTCAGGAGAGAAATCGCCGCCTGACGATGACGATCAAACGACTGCACCGCAGCGCCGCGATCCAGATCACGACGCTGCTCGTCCAGCAGGCCGCGCAGGCTGTCGCGATCGGTCAGTCGTGAACGGCTCAGACCTTGCGGCAGGCTGAGATTGGGCGACTGAAACTTCAGATCCTTGTTCCGCTCTCGCCCCCGGACAAAGTGGAACTCATACTCCGGATAGGCTCCGTACGACTTGGAGTTGTACGGCGACGCTTCGACAAACCACGGATCACGGCGGCTGCCCATCAGGCCGCCGAACTGGCCGGGGAGCACTCGTCCTGTGTTATGAATGAGCCGCTCGGGAACCACGATGGCCGGAGGCAGATTGTTGTTTCTCCGTGGTGCAACGTTTCCCACGACTGAGGCGATGGACGGCCAATCGCTCGACTGCGGTTTGCTCGCGTTGTACCCCGTCGGCATCGGCGTGCGGCCGGTGAGAATGGAAGTGTGCCCTTGCGAGTGCTCGTTGTAGGGAGTGGTCAGGGAGCGAATCATGCTCCACATCTGGCTCCGCGCGGCCAGCATCGGCAAGTGCTCGCAAATGCGAACTCCCGGCGTCTGCGTGGCGATGGCCGAGAATTCGCCTCGGATACCGGCCGGAGCATCCGGCTTGGGATCAAAGCTGTCGTGCTGCGTCAGGCCACCCGACAGAAACACAAAGATGACCGACTTCGCGTTCCCGCCCCGCGTTGTCTTGGAAATCACATCGGCGGCACGTAACGCCGCGACATGGTTCATCCCCAGTCCCAACAACCCCACCGATCCGGCTTGCAACATGGTCCGCCGACCAAACATCGGGTGCGAAGGAACCGGTGGCAACATGGTGGTCTCCTGTGTGTCGGGCGAAAAATCCCAGCGAATCCCAGCGGGTTGAGTATAGCATTTGGTCTCTGGTGGTAGGAATCGCCAAAAGAAGCCCTGCCGCTTTATTGGGACTCAGGTTGATGTTTGCGCGAACGCCTTTGTGAGCGGCAAGGCGCTAGCCGCCGGTCTGTTGGATACACCGGCGGCTAGCGCCTTGCCGCTCACGAGGAATCGCGCAATCAGCGCAAACATCAGATCGCCCACTGCGGCGGACGGCTTCAACGCATCGCGGCGTGCATCGTTCCGTCTTCCAACGCAACCGCACTGAGGGTCGCGTTTCCGGCGGTCTTCACGGTGTAGCCGAGCTTGCGGAACGATTCGGTCTCGTCTTCCGGCCACGCTTTCTCGAATTCGAGTGTCGTGTCCCCCTCGGTGTGCATCCGTGGTGCAGCGATCGATTGCGCCAGCGGTTGCCCGAGCACGACGAATTGCGTGAGCACTTCGAACAGTGCGTTGGGAATCTTCCGCCCGCCGCGTCCACCGATGGCGAGCACCGGCTTTCCGTCCCGCGTGACAAGCGTGGGGACCATGTTGTGCAACGGTCGCTTGCCGGGTCCGGGAGCGTTCGGATGGCCTGGGCGCGGGTCGAAACGGGACATGCCGTGGCCGAGCGTGAGTCCGAGTCCATCCACCGTGACCTGTGCGCCGAACCCCTGCCCATGTGTGAGCGTGAGCGCCGCCATGTTTCCGTGCTTGTCCACGGCGCTGAGGCTGATGGTGCCGGTCTGCGAATTCGGTGTGATCGCGTGCGCGATGAGTTTGCCAGTTTTCACCGCCACCGTGATTTTCTCGGCAGACTCGCGTGCGTACTCCTCGGAAAGCAACTTCGCGACGGGAACCCTGGCGAAGTCTGGATCGCCGAGCAGCGTCAATCGGTCTCGCCACGCGAGGCGTGCTGCCTCGATGCGTGCGTGCGACCGTGCGAAGCCCGCCGACATTTTCTCCCAGTTCATCGCCTGCATCGCACGGAGCATCTGCAACGCACTCAACCCACCCGCCGTCAGCGGCGCTGTGTGGATGGTTTGCTCTCCCCATTTCAGCGTCAGTGGCTCGACCAGGCGTGCCTGATGCGCCGCCATGTCCCTGGCCGTCACGAGACCACCATTTTTCTGAAAGGCCTCGGCAATGCGCTGCGCGATGTCGCCGCGGTAGAACGCCTCGACGGAATTCGCCTTCGCCAGCGTGTCGAGCAGTTCGGCGAGTTCGGGATTTTTGAACAGTACCCCTGCCGCCAGCGGCTGGTCGTCGGGGAAGTAAAGTTTCCGCGAGCCGGCATCTTTCTCGAATTGTTTGCTGCCGCGCAGCATCGTCGCCAGATTGGCCGGCCAGCGAAACCCATCGCGAGCCACGCCGATGGCGGGCTGCACGACTTCGCGAAACGACCGCGTGCCAAATCGATCCAACGCGAGTTGCAGGCCGGCGAGAATTCCAGGTACTCCTGCCGCGAGCCACCCTGTCTCGTTGACACGCCCCGGCACTTTGCCGTTGGAATCGGGCTGGAATGTGTCGGCGCTCATCGCGGCCGGCGCGGTGGAATTACCGTCGATCGCGACGATGCGCTTCCCACCGTCGAACGCGACGATGGCGCTCATGCCGTAGCCGCCGATGCCGGTCTGGTGTGGTGCGGCGACTGCCGCCGTCAGCGCGGCGGCGACGATGGCATCCATCGCGTTACCGCCATCGGCGAGCATCCGCAGTCCAACTTTCTCGGCCGTCGGTTCTCCCACCACATCGCCGTGCGGGCTGACGGGACGATCGGCACCGTTCAGAATTGACGAAGCGAGCGAGGAACCCAGGGCGGCGCCGCCGAGTGCCAGGAACTGACGGCGAGTGGTGTAGTCATTCATGGATTGAGTCCGCCGCGTTGTTGTCTCGTGAGTGGGAAATGCATGCGTTTTTCGAAATGCGATCCGCATGCAACAGGGATAGGGACGGGGTTGATTCAGTAATCGCGGAACGGACCGCGTGGCTCGGTGGCGTCCATCTTGGCACGCCAGGTGGCAAAGCGTGACCGCACTTGCTGGAGCATGTCGGGCTTCTCGGCTGACAGATCGTGTTTTTCGCCGAGATCGGCGCTCAGGTCGAAGAGGCCGCCTCCCTTCTCGGACTCGACCCATTTCCACTGGCCGACGCGGGCGGCCTTGTCTCCACGACGCTGCCAGAACATTTCCGTGCGCGGCGAGGACTGCTCGCCGCGCAGCACGGCAAGCAGGTCGAAGCCGTCGAGCGGCACGTCCTTCGGCAACTTGGCTCCAGCGACACTCGCGAAGGTGGGCAGGATTTCCAGCGAGGTGAGGAATTCATCCGTGATCTTGCCCGCAGGGATTTTGTTTGGCCACCAGGCGATGAAGGGGACACGCAGGCCGCCCTCCCACATCGTTGACTTCTGGCCCCGGAGCGGCGCATTGCCGCCATTTCCGCTGCCGCCGTTGTCGGAGAAGAAAACGACGAGCGTGTTCTCTGCCTGACCGGTCTGGCGCAGGTGAGCAAGGATTTCGCCGATGGCGTCATCCATGCACGTCACCGCGCCACAGTATTGAGCGAGCCGCTCGCTGGCGACCTGGCCCCGATACGGTGCGACATATTTCTCTGGTGCCTGCACACCGGTGTGAGCCTTTTCGTCGGGCTGATCGGAGGCAAAGGAGGAAGCGCCGTGCGGGGCGTTGAAGGCGAGATAGAGGAACCACGGCGTTTCCTTGCCGTCGCGGATGAACCGCAACGCCTCGCGCCGAAACAGGTCGGTGGCGTAGGTTCCCTTGTCGGCCTCGGTGCGAGCATTGCCCGCGAACATTGAGTGGACGCCGTAGCGCTCATGGGTGTAGTAATCGATGCCGTTGTTGCCGTGACCGTAAAAGAAATCAAAGCCGCGCTGCAGCGGCAGGTAGCGCCGTGCCTGACCCATGTCCCACTTGCCCACCATTCCCGTGCGATAGCCCGCGCCACGCAACACGTCTCCCAGTGTGCGCTCGCGCGGGTCGAGACCCAGCGTCATTTCGGGAGAGACGGCGTATTCCTCGGCCGTGTAGCGGTGGCCGAAATTGACAAGATCGTTGCGGATCATGTCGTACAGGCCGTTGCGCTGCGGGTAGCGTCCCGTGAGCAAGCTGCCGCGCGAGGGTGTGCAGGCGGGCCAGGTGACGTAGAAGCTGGTGCCGCGCACTCCTTCCGCGGCGAGGCGATCCAGATGCGGAGTCCGCAGCGGTTTCGTGCCGATGCAGCCCAGGTCCGGCCAGCCCTGGTCATCGCTGACGATGAGCAAGATGTTGGGTTTCTTTGCGGCGGATGCCGTTTCCGCAGCATCCGCGTGCGAGATGACCACCAGCAACACCAACCAGCCTGCCCTCGTCACTGCCAGGCATCGAGACAACGATGACGCGAGATTGTTGGGTGTCGTTTTCATGGTCGCATTGTACGCGAACTCGATTCGTTGGTCATCGAACCGGCTGACAACGTGTCATGCCTCGCCCGGCCATTGCTGAGATATTCGGCGATCGTGGCGGACGCAGCTTGCGTCCGTGGCGGACGCTGGTAGCGTCCGCCACGAATGTCATACGCCAATCCGTGCGAGAGACAAGTCCCGTCATTCGATCGGTTGATCGGACGTCCAAGAAACCGATGGCGACTACGGGACAACGGCGTGCGGTGTGTGGAAAGGGAAAAGCAGCGACGGTATGCTGTCGCCGTTCTGAAAACATCGATCTGGTCCGGACGAGATGTCCGTTCGGTTTGGCGATCATCACGATCAGGAGAGCAGTCATGTCGAAAAAAGAAACGCGGCTTCCTCGTCGGCAATTCTTGAAGACCACGCTTTCGGCGGCCGGCGCGGCCGTGATGGCCCCGATGATCATCCCCAGCTCGGCCCTCGGCTTGGATGGTGCCGTTTCTCCCAGCGAGCGGATTGTGGTCGGAGGTATCGGCATCGGAAACCGGGGATCGTACGACCTCGGCTGTTTTCTGGATCAAAAGGACGTTCAGTTCGCGGCGGTTTGCGACGTGAAGGAAGTTCGCCGCGTGGCCGTCAAGAAGGTTGCCGACGCCCGGAATGGCAATGAAAACTGCGCGATGTATCGCGACTATCGCGAACTTCTCGACCGCGATGACATCGATGCCGTTCTGATTGCTACGGGACCGAACTGGCATGCGACGATGGCGATGGCCGCGGCGCGGGCCGGCAAGGACATGTACTGTGAGAAGCCAGTCACCAAGAACATTTCTCAAAGCCTGATCCTGGCCGAAACGATGCGCCGCACGGCCCGCGTGTTTCAGGCCGGCACTCAGCGACGCAACCTCCCGCACTTCGCGTTCGCCTGCGAACTGGCTCGAACCGGAAAGCTCGGCAAACTCAAGCGAGTTTATGCCCACCCGGCGGGAATGAAGGCCCTGATGAGTGGCTGGTTGCCGGCCGAACCGGAACCGAAAAAAGAAGTCGTCGATTGGGACACCTATCTCGGCCCAGCCGCTTGGCGACCGTTCAACACCAGCCTGCTCAACGGCTTCAATTTTGAAAAGGGCGGCGGCTTTGTCGGCGCGTTCACGGGAGGGGGTGTCCTCGAGTGGGGTTCGCATTGCGTGGATCTCTGCCAGTGGGCCGTCGGAGACTGTCCGCCACCCGTCGAATACAACCCGCCGAAAAACGGTGAGTTGGTCACCCGCTACGAGAACGGCGTGGAATTGATCTTCCGCGAGAAGGACTGGATTCCGCTCGGCTCGTGCCCGGTGCGGTTCGAGGGCGAAACGGGCTGGGTCGAAGCGGGGGACAGCGGCAAGATGGTTCTCAGTTCGCCGGCATTGCTTGCCGGGCGAGAGGTCGCCGAAATCGGCGGCTATCCGGCGACGTTCCACGTTCGCGACTTCCTCGACTGCGTGAAGTCACGCGGTCTGACAAAGGGAAATGCGCAAGCGGCCTGCAACGCGCACATCGCCTGCCACGCGGCGAACGTCGCGCTCTACCTGGATCGTCAGGTGAAATACGACAACACGAAAAACGAATTCATCGACGACGAACCGGCCAATCGCCTGCGCTCCGAAGCGCTGCGTGAACCGTGGCGGCTGTAGATCTCCGTAGCCAAGCTCGCCAGAGCTTGGGCAATCCACGCTCGATTCGCATTCGGCCCAAGCCCTGGCGAGCTTGGCTACTTCAAGTGAACGCCGTTCCAAGATTCGCATCAAACTGTCCTCCATGTTCAGGACCGAAACCATGAATTCGACTCGACCATTCACTCGCTTTGTCGTTGTTCTCGTCGCATTGTTCGTCTTGTCCGTCGCGTCGACCCGCGCCGCCGACGCGATCAAAGCGTCTCCGGAAAAAGAAAAGGAACTGCTCGCTGTCCTCCGCTCGGACGCGCCGGCGGCCGATAAAGCGATCGCCTGCAAGAAACTGGCGATCGACGGTTCGAGTGATTCCGTTGCCGACTTGGCAAAGCTGTTGTCCGACGCTCAGTTGTCATCGTGGGCACGGATCGCGCTGGAAGCGATTCCGGGAACGGCCGCGGACGAAGCGTTGAGGAAGGCAACCGAGTCGCTTTCGGGACGACTGTTGGTTGGCACGATCAATTCAATCGGAGTGCGCCGAGATGCCAACGCGATTGATGTCCTGACTGCGCGATTCAACGAAAAGGACGCGGATGTCGCGTCGGCCGCTGCCCTGGCTCTGGGACGTATCGGAAACGCCGCTGCCACGAAGTTGCTTCGAGCATCGTTATCCGACACACGCGTCAGTGTTCGGTCTGCGGTGGCCGAAGGTTGCGTCTTGTGCGCCGAGCGCTTGCACTCCGAGGGCAAGTCGGCGGCAGCGGTGGAGATCTACGACGAAGTCCGCACGGCCGATGTCCCCAGGACCCGCATCATTGAAGCCACGCGCGGCGCGATTCTCGCAAGGAAACAGCAGGGACTGCCGTTGCTGATCGAACAATTTCAATCCAAAGACAGGGGCCTGTTCCAACTCGCCTTGAGCACGGCCCGTGAGTTTCCCGGCGGCGAACTCGACAAGGCTCTGGCGGCCGAGGTGGCTCGGGCAACTCCGAGCCGAGCAGCGTTGATCATCACCGCGATGGCTGACCGCCCGGCCACTGTCGTCCTGCCCGCCGTGCTGGAAGCTGCTGGAAGCGGTCCCAAGCCCGTCCGATTGTCTGCCATCGCCGCACTTGGCCGCGTGGGCGATGCCTCGTGCCTTGCCACTCTGCTGGAGGCCGCCGTTGATGCCGATGCGGAACTCGCAGACGCGGCGAAAACAACGCTGGCCGACCTTCACGGTGAGAAAGTCGACGCGCAAATCGTCGCGCTGCTCCCCAAAGCCGAAGGGAAAAGTTACCCGCTCTTGATTGGTATCATCGGTCAACGACGCATCGAAGCGACGCCGGCGCTGCTTAAGGCATTGGACAATTCCGACAAGTCTGTCCGCAGCGCGGCACTGACCGCGCTGGGTGAAACGGTCGCTCTCAAAGGTCTGTCCGTGTTGATCTCGCAAGCCGTCGCTCCGAAACATCCCGAAGATGCCGCGGTGGCTCAACAGGCGTTGAAAGCCGCGAGCATCCGCATGCCGGATCGCGAGGCCTGCGCCACCGAACTCGCGGCGGCGATCGAACGTTCGCCGGCAGCGACGAAAATTCTTCTATTGGACATCCTCGGCGACGTGGGGGGAGCCAAGGCGCTGAAGACGATTGGAACGGTGGCCAAGAGCGACGATGCTCAGATGCAGGACGCCGGCAGCCGTTTGCTCGGCAAGTGGAACAGCGTGGACGCCGCGCCGGTTCTGCTCGATCTGGCAAAGACGGGTCCGGCAGCTCAGTTCCGAATCCGGGCGTTGCGTGGTTACATCGGCCTCGCGCGAAAGTTCGCCATGCCGGAACCAGAACGCGCCGAGATGTGCCAGCAGGCGTTCGACATTTCCCGCCAGCCGGCCGAACAAAAACTGGTGCTGGATGTGCTCAAACTTCATCCGAGCTCCGAGGGCCTCAAGCTGGCGATCAAAACCATGCAGGTTCCCGCGTTGAAGGAAGAGGCCACGCAAGCCACGCTGATCATCGCCCAGAAACTCGGCGCCAAGGGAGTCGACGTCAGAGAACAGCTCAACAAAGCCGGCCTCGACAAGGTGAAACTGGAAATCATCAAAGCCGAATACGGCTCGGGCACCACCCAAAAAGACGTGACCGCAGTGATCAAGAAACAGGCGGGAGACTTGCCCCTGATCACGCTGGCGTCGGCCAGCTACAACACCAGCTTCGGCGGCGACCCGGTACCCAACAGCACGAAGCAATTGAAAATCCAATACCGCATCAACGGCAAAGCCGGCGAAGCGTCCTTTGCCGAGGATGCCCTCATCATCCTTCCCCTGCCGAAGTAATTGGCCGCCGAGCTGAACAGGCTGCCGAAGCCAGAGCCATCCGTGATCCAGCGCCTGGTGGTAATCGAAACCATCCGCGCTTGGCCCAATCGACGCATCGCAAGCAGTACGACGACGAGTGCTGATGTGCAACCAGAGGCTGACGTCTCCCGCTTGCTCGTTTGCGTCTGCTCCCAAGGCTGACGACGGCGTGCGACGGTCCTCCGGCCTGTCGACAAATCCCGCTTTCTCGTTATCTCCGGCAAGCTCCGTTGCCGATATCAGGACTATCCCTTGCTTGGTCGAGGGCGCTCACGGATTGGATTCCGCTCGCTGTCACATATTTTGACGGATCGTCCCATGCTCCTGCCCAAATTGCGTCGTGGTTTCGTCCCGATGATTTGCCTGGCCGCCGTGTCCACTCTGACGGCGGGTGAGAAGTGGGGCAAGTTCAAGCGGGCTTGGTCCACACCGTATCCCGTGGCCGAAGGGTCGCGGATGCATGAGCACCACGGCAAGCAGTGGCCCCCGTTTGCGCGTCCGGTCGGCGAACCGGAACCCTATGTCCATCGCTATCACTCCGTCCATTACTGGCCGTATCCGTACCAGGATGAGGATCGGAGTGTCCTTCGAAACGCGTTGACCCAGCAGACGCAGGCAGGCTGGATGGCCGCCACGACGCTGTTCGATCAATACTTTGATTCTGAAACGAACGAGCTGAGCCAGGCCGGTCGAGTTCATTTGCGATGGATCATGCAGTACGCGCCTCCCAGCCGCCGGTCGGCGTATGTGGCGGCGGCTGATACGCCGGCGCACAGTCAGATTCGCTTGGCCAGCGTGCAAAGTGAAGCGGCCGTGATCGCGGCGGGCGGACAGATTCCCTCGATCACACTGCGCACCTGTCAGTCAGTCGGCACGTCGGCCGAAATGGTCGACCGCGTGCATCGCAGCTACATCGAATCGACACCGACACCGCGCATCCCGCTGACGGGTGCGGCATCGGGTTCCGCTCAGGGAGGCGGTTCGGGGTCCGGTAGTGGATCGTCCTCGGGCAATTAGCACTACAGCGCACGATTGTTCGTAGTCCCGGCTTTAGCCGGCTCGCGGATTCCGCCTAAAGGCGGGACTACGAACGAAAGCACGCAGTAGTGTTAGTCTCCGGTTGGCGAGAATTGAAACGTGGCCGACGCTGCCAGCGTTGGAATTCGATGCTGGCAGCACCGGCCGTTTTCGTTTTTGAGGTCTGATTCAGGCATGATCGACAGTCCGCATTCGGAACCGAACACCGACGGCGGCAAAACCGACGCCGGAACAACACGAGCCGCACACGGCCTCGGTTCCGAATTCTTCGGGCAGCTCTTCCAGCAAGCCGTACGACACAGTGCCGTACTGGCGATGCCCATCGCGAGTACATCCGTCTTGCCGCAGCCGGCCACTTCGACCTCAATCGGCGGCGGAACTGTGCTGCCTCCGACCGAGCCGGCCAATCTCCGCGAAGCCGGCTTGGGTCTCGTGCCGCTGGCCGACTTGATCCTCAAGCAGCTCTACTTGACCGGCGGATTGCTCGGCAGCGACATTGCCAAGCAGTTGCGGCTGCCGTTCAATGTCGTCGACGAAGGGCTGGTGTACCTGCGCGAAGAGAAGTGCATCGAAGTGACGTCGGGACAGGTTCTCGGCCGGGTGTCGTATCGTTTTCAACTGACCGAACTCGGTCGCACGCGCGCTCGCGACGCCTTCGAGCAATGCCGCTACGTCGGCCCGGCTCCGGTGCCGCTCGAAGCATACGTGCGGCAATGTCTGCGACAATCGGTCTCGGGTTCGGTATGCACTCCCGAGGCGCTCGCGCAGGCATTCGACGGTCTCATCATTCGAGACGGCTTGCTGGATGAACTCGGTCCCGCTGTGTGCAGCGGCAAGTCGATCTTCATTTACGGCCCGCCCGGCAACGGCAAGACACCGGTGGCGAATGGACTGGGGCGGTTCCTCAATCAGAATGGCGGCAGCATTTTCGTGCCGTACGCCCTGCTGGCCGAGAACTCGATCATCACGCTGTTTGATCCGAGCCTCCATCAACCCGTGGACGCGCTCGAACAGGCCGGTGCCGACGATCCCGGTGTCGCGACGAACGCGGATCGCGGGCGGTTGTTCCGCGATGCCGGATACGATCTGCGCTGGCGACGCATCCGCCGCCCGATCGTGATCGCCGGTGGCGAACTCACACTGGAGATGCTCGATCTGCGATACAACGCGACCGCGAATTACTATCAGGCCCCGTTGCACCTCAAGGCGAACGGCGGCGTGTTCCTGATCGATGACTTTGGTCGGCAGATCGTCAGCCCGAAGGCCCTGCTCAACCGGTGGATTCTGCCACTCGAAGAGCGAGTCGATTATCTGACTCTGACGACCGGCAAAAAGCTGTCGGTGCCGTTCGAGCAGCTCATCATGTTCTCCACGAATCTCGAACCTCGCGACTTGGTGGACGATGCGTTTCTCCGCCGGATTCGCCACAAAATTCACATCCCCTCACCCGACCGCAGCTTGTTCACCGACATCTTCCGTCTGGTGTGCCGGCAACACGGCCTCGACTTTAGCCCGAACGCCGTGGCATATCTGTTTTCGCAGCACTACGACCTCGGTCGCATACCTCGATCGAGCGATCCGCGAGATTTGTTACAGATTATCCAGTCTGTCTGCCGATTCCGAAATCAAGAGGTCCAGCTCACGGACGAGTTGATCTCGAACGCCGCACGCCGATTTTTCGGCGAACTCTGAGTGCGGACGAATGGCAGATTCTGCGAGACACGGAGGTTGGCGAATGATCCGGCGAATCGAGACAAGGTGGATGAAGCTGACCTGCGCGTGTGTCCTCGTCACGGGATGTGCCACATTTCAGAAGCCGCCCACGGCAGCGAAGAACGAACACGAGGCGAAGCAACAGGTGGCGGCGTCCGGGAAGTCTTTTCGGAAAAAAATCCAGGACAAGTCGGTTCCCGGACTCAAATCCTCGGACGAACTCAAAGCCGCGAAGGCCGCCAGCCAGCAGAAGAAGTCGTCCGAAGTTGCCGCCCACAAGCCCGCACCGAACACGGCCACACCCAAGTTGCGTCTGGCCTATGCCCGGATGCACGAAAAGCAGGGCAATCTGCCCGAGGCGCGGTCGGCGTACACGCAAATGTTGGCCGAGGATCGCAAATCGCTCGATGCGCTGATCGGGCTGGCGCGAGTGGACCAACTCGCGGGACACACGGCTGACGCGGAGCAGGGGTATCTCAAGGCAATCAAGATCGCGCCGAAGTCTCCGGTGGTTAACGCCGCGCTCGGTCAATTCTACGCCGACCAGAAGAAATGGGATCAATCGATTGCGGCCTATCAGACCGCCGTGCAGTCCGCTCCGAACAACACCGAATGCCGGCATCAGTTGGCGGTGTCTCTGGCCAGGTCTGGAAGGATCGAACAGTCGCTGCCGCACTTCACAAAGACCGTGGGCGAAGCCGAGGCGCATTACAACGTGGGTCTGCTGCTCCACGAAAAGGGAGACCTAGTCGCCGCCGAGACACATTTTCTCGCTGCGGCAACACAGAATCCGCAACTCGGTCAGGCCCAGTACTGGCTGGATGAAGTTCGTCGCGAGAAGCAGATGCACGGGGTGATCGCACAGGGACCGGGAACCGCACTGTTGGGTGCTGCGGCATCGAACGTGTCGCAGGTCGTTGCGAATTCGGGATCTCAATCCACGGCGTTTGGCGCGCGGATCACGGCTTCGACGGCTCCGACCGCGCCCCCGCAGTCAACATCCAACGGATTCGTTCCGGTGGTGACTTCCGGGTGGCAAAGCGAGCATCAGACCGGCGAAGAGGTGCTGCAATCGTTCGAGCCGCCTCCGTACCCCGGCCGATCGTCGGCCAACGGTTCGCGGCCGCAGGTCCAGCAAACGACCGGGCTGACACCGTCGCACATTCAGGCACCGGCGGCTCGCCAACCGAAGTTTCCCGCACCGAACACGAACCCCTACGCCCACACGGCCGCCGGCAACTTTGGTGTGACATCAAACGCCGCCGGATCACCCAGTGCTGCTCAACTCGAGCAGTGGCAGAACCAACGCGCGGGACAGTGAGCTGACACCACCTGCTGCATCACGGCAATTCCGAGATTCTGTAGCCCAAGCCCTGGTGGCCTGATCGAATTTCTCCAATGCTGCCATCAACCGAGCCACAAGGGCTCGGGCTACAGCGAGCCAACAGCGTCCGCGAGCGGTATCCCTTGGTTGCGGCTATGCCAAATCATGGCAGAAGCTCGACCAAGTCTTTCCATTCAGCGAACAGGGAATCAACCGCTGTGGGATCGGTCGCTGTTGTTGTCCCTTGGTGCGAGGCAAATCCGATTTGATGTCGAGTCGAACTGACCGGACGTCGCGAATTGTTCGATGGGAAGGCCGTCGACACGTTTTCGCTGACCGGTCTCGATTCACCACTGGACCAACCGTTGGCTGGAGCAATCTGACCTGACAAATCGGAACGGGAATGCATGCTCGGCATATTCGACGACAATGAAGTCGAATACCCGCCGGTGAGTGGCATGGCATCGGTGGACTGCGCGAACGCACTGCGGGCTGGAGCGGCGGTACCGCCGGCATTCGGAGAAAGCTCGCGGACGAAACCGCGTGGTGACTCTCGACGCCATGTCCCGGTCTTCGTCATTTCAAACGTCGGCTTTGTCGTGTAGGCGTGGTCCCCCTGTTCTTGCAGGACGGTCCCCGTGGCCGGCGAGCCGGGAGGTCCGGTGCGGGTGTCCTTACTGAACGGATCGTTGCGGTAAATCTGGACCATCTCTGATGTGCCAGGTTGCGCGGTGGTGTAGATGTACCCCGTGATCCCCGTTCCGCCATTCACACCCAACTCGCGATAGTAAAACCCATCGCGATCCGCCCGATGCCCAATCGGGCCGATGCCTTCCAGGATGTCGACTTCCGTCAAGCTCGTCGTCAGGTATCGATACCCCATGTCCGTCTGAATCCCGGCGGAGGGGGAATCGAATGCAATGCCGAAGTACATCCGATACAGCGCCGCCGTCGAAACACCGGGGAGGGGACTCATCAAGATCGTGAAGCCCGAATGGTCCGCCGTGGAGCGATCCTGGTAGCCGAAGACATTGACCAGTGCGTTGAATTCCTGTTCGAGCGTGTAGGTGTTAAGTTGCGCGGCCGTGTTGAATGACCGGAATAAACGTGTTTCGAAGTAGGTGTTGACGGTTTCCGTGGCGGTGCTGAATGCGGTCGTGCCGCCGTTGGTGGTCGTGTCGGATCGACCGCCGGCCGTCCCAGTGGTTTGATCCCACGCCCGAAAGGTGAGGCCTCCGTTGAGGATTGTTTCCAGCGGCAGAAAGCCCTGCGCCGGTGTGGCGGGATCACCTGTGCTCGTCTGCGTGTTGTGTCGCGGTACCAGTGTGGTGACGAATCGCAGGCGCGCGGTGGCGTCTGCCGGGAGCAGCAGCGCGTTGGAATCGGACGGTGCTCCGGCCGTTTCGACGTTGATCCAATCGGAAGCCTGCGGACTGTTCATCAGCGTGTATTCCCACATGCCAAACGCCCCGTCGATCTTGTTGATCCCGATCAAAGCGATCCCTTCGTTCGCTCCGGAATCGACATCGGTGATTGGGTTGCCACTGGCCCCACGAGCCAACAAGTCCGAGATCAGAATCCCGTTTGACAATTCCACAGGCAACCGACTGCCCGCCGGTGCGATCAGGTAGGGAATACCCGAGTTGTCCAGCACGGGTGCATCGTTCGCGTCGACCTGCTCAGGCGTGACGGTGATCGTGCTGGTCACCTTGCCGCTCTGGGCCGCGACCGTGCTGCCGTCTTGCGAGGACTCCGCGTCGAAGTGTCCATCGGCCGTGCTGTTGATCGACGGCAGGAACTTCA
>JACRIH010000537.1 GCA_016235885.1 Planctomycetales bacterium
CTCGAGCCGATGTCCCACGGTCATGCGACTTCGGTCGGCCGGGTTGGTTGGCCGCGTAGTAAATCCGGTTGATGATCCGCGTCTGCGTGTCGCTCGGCGCGGAAGGCATCGTGAAATCGGCGTAGCATCCCGTTTCGAGCAGGATTGGAATTTCTTCGTTGACGCCGCACCAGCGGCCATCGGGCCGCGAATTGCACAGCGCCCAATTGCCGTGGATGAAGCCATACACCACGCGACCGGTGATCGGATCGCGGCGGAGCAATCCGTGCCGATCCGCCAGCGTATCGCGAAATCCGGCGAGTGTGTTTCGCAGTCCGTCGGCGGTGTCGTTGTCATGGTGCAGATGCACGTCCACATCGCCGTATCCCGCCGCCACCAGTTCGGCGAGTTGATCGAGATACTCCGGCGCGTACTCATCGGCCGGAAAAAAGAAGGTGTGTTGCGGCGGTCGCCCGTCGTGATCGCGATAGCGGTCGAACAGTTCGGGGTACGTCGTTCGCCACTGCCGAACTCGCTCGCGCGACGTTGTCTTGTCAGGTCGCCCCCATTCCGGTTCGAAGTGATCGCAGACCGCGATGAACACATCGAGCGGTTCGTCGTGCCATGCCTGTCGCGAGCGAGCGCACGAGTCGAGCAGGTACGAGCCGAGCCAGAGGTGGACGTTTTTGAGCATGGTGGACGGTGGACGGTGGATTGTGGACGGTGGATGGTGGATGGTGGACTTTTCCGTTCACCGTCCACCGTTCACCATTCATTACCCAAACACCTCGGGCAGATTCAACATCGACGCGAAGTAGGCTCGATCCGTGTAGCGCTCCACGTGCAACCTCCGCAAACCGAAGTGATCGAGAGCATTCATGGGATTCGTCCCCGGCACGTAGGCCACTCCAAACCGATAGCCGACGGATTTCACGGCCGCGCACACGCGATTGTCGAACGCGGTCGTGCCTCCCACGGGGTACGAAATGGCGGTGACCGGGCGGCGGACATACGATTGGATCGACCGCTTGGATTCATCCAGTTCGTGGTGCAATTCGCCATCGCTGACGTTTGCGAGGATGGGATGCGATTCCGAGTGCGATCCGATTTCGATTCCGGCGGCGGACATTTCGCACACCTGCTGCCAGGTCATCGGGCCACTCTCGAACGTGGCCGATCGGTCTGCGTCTCCGTCCAGCGACGCATCCAGTTCGTCGATCGTGGCCAATCGCTGGTCGTTCGGCACGCGCTTAAGGTGGGACAACAACCGCCGAGTTGCCACGCGGCGCGAGCGGACATCGCCCAGCTCCAACGATTCGTTCAGCCCCGCCACAAACACCGACGACCGTTTTGTCGTGAGCAGCAGGTGGCTCAAATGGTCGTACCAGTATGTCTTGGCGGTGCCGATGTAGCCGGTGCTGATGAACATCGTGGCGGGAATTCCCATCGCGTGCAGGACGGGAAACGCATGCAGGTAATTGTCGTCGTAGCCGTCATCGAACGTGACGATGATCGGCCGGCGCGGGCATTCGGCCTCGCCGTCGAGAATCTTCCCAAGCGTGGCAAACGTGATCGGTGTGAAATTGCGGCGGACGTATTCCATCTGCCAGCCGAAATCGGACACCGACGCGCTGATCAGTTCCACGTCGTACGCGAACCGGTCCTCATCGTCCACGTCCCACACCCGGTGATACGCGAGGATCGGCAGGTCACGGAAGCACATCGAGCGCAACCGCGACATGATCGGCGTGAAGCGGCCCGCAACCAGTGCGCGAGCGAGGAGTCCTTTTTTTCCAGTCATGGTTTGTCCGTGGGATGGGCACCCTGCCCGTCGGTGATTTGAAGTGAAGAGTGAAGAGTGAAGAGTGCAAACTGGATGACAACACTGCTCAATTTGCACTTTGCATTTTGCACTCTTCACTTTGCATTGCTGGCGTTGGCTGTGACTTCACCACGCTTGGGAAGTGGTCGCCAAATGTGACACGGAGATCTGTCGTCTGTCCTTCCGACTTTTGACGGACGGGCAAGGTGCCCATCCTATTTTGGATTCACGCGATCCAATTCTTAAGTCCCAGACGACGTTTCATCCCGCGCAATGCGTCTTCCAACCGGAAACGCCAGCGGGGGCGCTGCCACACGAGCCAGCGCATGAGGACGGAATCGGTACACAAACTTTGCTTGTACCGGCTGTCGCCGCCCAGAAAATCGTAGACGGCGGCGCCTCGATCGAGGTTGTACTGTACGGCCAGCGCGTGGCTGACCAACCCGGGCTTTCGTTTGGGATCGTCGTCGTAATTGAAGCCCGATTGGTAGCAGTAAACTCGACCCTGATAGACGAAGTTGTAGAGATAGCCCAAGACACTGGTGCCGGATCGCACGCGGAGCAATTGGATTTCGCCGTGCGGTAACCGGTCGGCAATCAACCGGCGATGGAACCGGTCGCAGAATTCGGTACCGAACGCGCCGCGTTTTCCCTTCGCTTCCCAGTACGCTTGATGCAGCCGTTTCATCTCGTCGAAAAACAGGACCGCGTCGTCGGGCGAATCGGCACAGTCCAATTCCAGTTTGCCTTCCGCGTCGTACAGCCGCATCGAGCGACGCACCTGTTGTCGCGTGTTGCTGCTCAGCTTGGCGAAGTATTCCGTTTTCGATTCGCGGAGCGCCGCGAGATTCACGGTCGCGCAGGCGCACTCTTTGATCACCTTCCGCCGGATGTTCAGCGGCGGTTCGTCAAGAATCTGCGAGAGGCCATCGTCGGCGTCGATTCCACCCCAATGGATTTCATCCCAGTCGGCGACCTGTTCCAGCAGGAATTCGATCCCAGCCCGCTGCACATCGGCGGCGGACCCGGTGTCGGCGAGAAGTCCGTTGTGCTCGACCGTCAGTTCATCCAGCAACTCGTCACCCGTCTCGTTCAGGAACAGTCCGTGTGATGACACCACCTTCGCACGTCGGCGGCGGTGCCGGTTGAACAGTCCCAGCCCCACGATGCCGTCGTGAGTCTCCGCGAGGAGGATTCGCGGTCGGACGCTGGCAGGCAGGCACTCCAGCCAGCACCGCAACCAGCCCCACGACGTGAAGAACGAATGGCGACTGTGTTGCTGGAGGTCAGTCCAGATCGCTCCCAGTTCGTCCAGATTGTCGATTTCGACGAGCGATACGTTGATGGTGGGCGACTCAGACATACGTGTTCTCTTTCACCGGTTCCACGACGGCCGCGGACATGGTTTTGGATTCTGGTTTTGACACGGGGGCCTTGAACCAGCGGTACATGGTTCGCAGCGATTCATCGACAGTCGCCGGCAGCGACGCCAGTAGCAGCAACTTCCACAATCGCGTTTGCAAGGGCTTGATCAGCAGACTGCGGACGAGTTCTCGTCGCGCCAGCCCGCGTCGTTCCATGCTCAGTGCCGAGTCGCCGATCCAGCCGTGCGCTTCGGCGAGCACCTCGCGGATCATCCATTTCGGCAGGCGAATCCGATCGCCGTGTTCAGCCAGTTCCGTCTCGATGGTGTCGAGAAAACTCTTTGAGAAATTGAGCTGCGAGCCTGGCCGGGTGATTTGATCGGCAAAACCGCGCTGGTACTGGATCGTCGGAAGATCGAGCAGCGCGACGGGGCCTTCACGGCACGTTCGCAAATGAAAGTGAAAGTCTTCTCCGCCGTGCGTGTACTTGGAAACGAATTCGCCGACTCGCAGCATCCGATCCCGTCGCAGCAGCACGGTGGATGTGTGAACCAGGCTCCCCATGACCATTTGCGAGTGGATGTCACCACAGTAGGCGTGGCCTGTTCGGGCCGGTTCCGGAAGTTCGGGAGCGACCTCGGCCAGCCGGATCGACTTGTCGAACAGTTCGTCATTCCCGAACCACTTGAACGCGGTGTACATCGTCCGCAGATAGCAGGGGCTGAGCATGCGCCCCTCGGAGTCGATGGCTTCCATGTCGCTCCAGACCATGCCTGCTTCGGGGAAGTTCCGCAGCACGGCCAACTGAGCTTCGATCTTCCACGGGAACCAGATGTCATCCGAATCGAGCAGTGCGACAAATTCCCCACGGCTCTCGGCCATCCCGTGATTGCGAGCACCCGACACGCCGGTGTTCTCTTGGAACACGTACCGCACCCGCGGCTCGCGGCCGTACCGCGCCCGGATGACCGCCGCCGTGTCGTCCTTCGATCCATCATCGACGACGAGGATTTCCAGATTCTGATGGGTCTGCGCGAGGGCGCTGTCGATCGTCCGCGCGACGCAGTACGCGCGGTTGTAGGTCGGGATCACGACACTGACGAGAGGTGGGGGCATTTGCGATTTCCGATTTTCGAATTGGTTGGGCTGAACCACTGACCATTGACCGTAGTCCGGACCCCTTGGTCCGGACATCCACGACCGGTCCGGACCAAGGGGGCCGGGCTACGGACTACGCCGCCTTCTGCCACGTCACTCGAGATCGTCCCCGCGCCGCGTCCCACAGAGCGGCGACTGTGGTCGTGTTCAGCGAGAGAAACATCAACGGTGCTCCGAAGAGAGTCGATTTGCGTCCCGTCTGCTGGAAGATCCAGCCGACAACGGCCGCCAGGTAGAACCACGTTTGGACGGCGAGCAGACTCACGTACAGCGGCCGGTCCGGTGCCGCGAGGCCGATGTTGGCCGCGAGTGCTCCGACGAGAAACACGGGGGAGACGAGACGGGCCAGCTTGTGCGAGACGAATGTCAGCCAGATCGGGTTCCGCCACGGGAGCAACCAGCGCGGGGACAACCGCACGAGTTGCGCGGCACCGGCGATCGTGCGCCGCTTTCGAATCGCTTCCTGCCGAGGCGACTGCGACGGATCGTCGAACGCGATGGCTCGTTCCTCGAACACGCAGCGGTAGCCTTGTTCAATGGCCTGCATCGGGATCGCGACGTCGTCGAGGATCGAGGTCGCGGGAATCGGACGAAACAGATGCTTGCGGATGGCGTAGATGGCTCCCGTCGCACCGGGCACCGAGCCGGTGCGGGCTTCACACTTGCGCAGGAATTTCTCGTACCGCCAATAGATGCCGATCCCGTCGGACGCCGCGGTGTGGCTGTTCGCCGCACGAAACATCAGTTCGCCCGAGACAACACCGACCTGGTCGTCCGCGAAGTTCGCCAGCAGTTCGCCGATCGCATCGAGATCAAATTCCTGACGCGCGTCGGCGAAGATCACGATGTCGCTCGTCGCCGCGGGGACACACTCGTTCAGTCCCGCCGCCTTGCCGCGCCGGTCCGGCCACGACAGTAACTTGATTCGCGAATCGCCGACGCGGGCGATCACCTCCGGCGTGTCATCCGTCGAACCGTCCGATCCGACGAGAATTTCACTGATGCAGTCGGCACGATTCGACGCGAGCAGGTTTCGCAGTTTGCGATCGAGATTCGCCGCTTCGTTGTGGCCGACGATGACGATGGAGCACTTCGGCAAGTCGCCGGCGAGCGTGTCGAAACAGCGGCGCACCGGACGCGGCCAGAGCTTCGCACGCAGCCACATCCACACGGGATAGCCCGCGAAGGTGTAGACGATTCCGACCGAACAGAGCCAGAAAGTGAGTTCGAGTGTGGTCATTGATTCGGTGGTCGTACTCCCCTCTCCCATTGGGCGAGGGGAGTTGAAACTCGGTCGAGCAGTTCCGCGAGTTGCCCCGCTTGATGTCGGCGAGTGAACGGAGCGATGGATTCAGCGGCGTGGCTCACGGGACTTGACCTGCCAGACCGTTGCCATTCCGTAATGTGCGACTTGATCCACGCCGCGATGCCCGCGACGTCGCCCGGAACGAAATGTCCGTCCGGAAAGAATCGCCGCGAAATGTCCGCAGTTTCGCCATCGGGTGTGACCGTCAGCATCGGCCGGCCGATGGCGAGGTATTCGAACAGTTTTGCGGGTGCCACTCGCTCGGCACCGGGCACGTCGCTGAGCAACAGGAGCAGCGCGTCCGACTGGTTCATCACTCGCAGTGCAGTTTTGTGTTCGCAGTAGTTCACGTTTTCCAATCGACACCGCGTGCGATCGATGCGGTCGAGGATCGCCTGCTGCTGCGGCGTCTTGCGTCCGACGCAGACAAGTTCCAGTTGCCCGGCAATCTCCGGAGCCTCCGTGTTCAACCGTTCGATGGCTTCGACCACCGGCGCGATTGACGTCAGGTTCCAGAGCGTGCCGGTGTAGACAAGGCGGAAGCGGCGGGGCGGGAATGGAGAATTGAGAATGGAGAATTGAGAATGGATTGCTCCCTCGCCCTCACCCCCGGCCCCTCTCCCGGAGGGAGAGGGGAGTTCGTTCTCTCCATCCACCAGCCACTGTTCACCATCCACCTGTCCGAAGTCGCACGGATCAAACCCATTGTAAATGCACTGCGACTCCGCCCGGCTGCCGGCTTGAGCGGCGCGAATGGCAATCGCGTGAGTGCTGGCCTGAGTCGTGGCCACGATGGCGTTCGCGTGGCGGAGCACCCAGTGTTGCATGCGGGGTTGGATGAACTTCGAAAACCAATCGCGCTGGCTGTTTTCGAGGTATTGGCTGCTGAGATCCCATTCGTCGCGAAAGTCCACGACGAGCGGCAGGCCGGTGCGGCGGCTCAGCAGCACGCCGACCAGCAGGTTCGTGTAGGCAGGGGCGGTCGCGAAGATCACGTCGTGACGCAGACGCCGGAGCAACGACAAGCCGGATCGGTAGGCATTCGGAAGCCAGAGAATCTGCGGATCGGGCTGCAACGCGAGTCCCGCGGCGAACCGCATCGCGCGCCGCAGCGGGGCGAGAATCTTGCGTTTGAGTCCGCCGTTCGCGGTCGCACCGTTTGCTGCCGACTGGCCGAGCGATCGCTTGAGCGCGTAGCCCGGTTCCCACGTGCGGGCTTTCTCGATCACCAGATCGTCGGGCAAGTCGGCGCACAGGCTGTCATCGAACACCGGGACTGACGGGTTCGCTGCCATGAGGACGCTCGCGTCCCAGCCGAAGTCGCGGAGATACTTCACGAACTTCGCCGGCCGTTGCACACCGGCTCCGCCGACGGGCGGGAACTGGTAGCTGACGAACAGGGCGCGGCGGTGCGCGGAGCCTCCTTGGGATTCGGGTTCAAATCCGTGGATCGTGGATTGTGGATCGTGGATCGACTCGTCGGTTAGGACATTGGTCATGCGGGCACCTCAGCGGACGATTCACGATCCACAATCCACGATCCACGATGACCGTCACTGCCTGCCAGCGGCTCACACCTCAGCCCGAACTCGGCCGCACGGCGGACCAGTGCCCCGACCGCTTCGGCCGCGTGTGGATGGTTGTCGTGCATCAACAAGATGTCCCCGGCGTTTGGCCGGTACGTTTCCGCCCAGCGGACGAGTTGATTTGAGTCGGTCATCGCGAAGTCGCGGGGATCTGTGTTCCACAGCACGACGGTTTGATTTGCGTTCCACAGTCCGCGCAGCTTGCTCACTGAGAGCGAACCTTTGGGTGGCCGGAACAGGTTCACGTCGCGACCGGTCAGCTTGTACAACAGGCTTCGGCACTCGCGGACTTCGACGAGCAGACTGTCCGCCGAAGTCTGCGACGGTTCGCGGTGGAAGTACGAATGGTTTCCGATCGCGTGCCCTTCGGCGACGATCCGGCGGACGAGATCGGGATGACTGGCCGCGTGGATTCCGACAACAAAAAACGTCGCGCGGACATTGTGTTCCTGCAGCGCGTCGAGCAACCGCGGCGTGTGCTCGGGGTGTGGGCCATCATCAAACGTGAGATGGATCACCGGCCGCGACGACTTGCCGCGCACGACAAATCGCCGCGACGGCAGGACCGTTGCCAGAATCGTTTTCAGAGTTTGATGAATCAGTGACATGATGAACTATCTCCCCTCTCCCCCGGAGGGGGAGAGGGGGAGGTGGAGCGCAACACTTCGGCGACACGCTCGGCCGATTCGGACCAGGACAACGGTTGGAAGCTCGGCGATTCGGTGACGGGGACGGTGTTGAGTCGTTCTTGAATCGCGTCCGCCAGCCGAGCGGGATCGTTGGGTGGGACGAGGCGATGCCAGTCGGCGTCCGCGATTTCTGGCACGCCACCGACAGATGTCGCGACAAACGGAGTTCCGCTGGCGATTGATTCGAGCAGCACGTTGGGGATGCCTTCGGAGTGACTCGTGAGAACTGTCAGGTCGGCCGCGCGATACCAATCGGCAAGTCGCGACTGGTCCTGCGAACCGTGCAACGTCACGTGGTCGTTCAGTTGAAGCTGACGAATTTGGTTGGCGAGCGTGTCACGCAATTCGCCGCCGCCGAGGATGTGACACGACACCGGCACGCCACGTCGCACCAGTTCACCACACGCGTTGACGAGCACATCGAATCCCTTCACGGGTACGAGCCGTCCCACGGCGATCAGCACCGGACGGTCCGTTGGCAATCCGAATCGCGTTCGTGCGGCCGCCCGGTCTCCCGGTCGAAAAATGGTCCGATCCACACCGCGCGGGATGACGTCGATCTTGTCCGCTTCGATTCCACCATCGATCAGCTTCCGGGCAATGTCTCGACTGATGGCGATCACGGCGTCGGCATCGCGCAGCGTTTGCAGAATGACCTGCCGCCGCCGATCGCTCTGCGTCAGCAGGAGCACGTCGGAACCGCCGGTCATCACCACGGCGGGAATTCCCGCTTGATGTGCCGCGCGGACGGCGACCGTTCCATCTGGGTGCGTCCAGTACGACAGCACCGCAGCCGGCCGGAAGTCGCGGATTTCGTTTCGCAACGTGCGTCCGGCCGACCATGACAGGAACTGGTCGAACCGGTGCCGGAGGAGCTTTGGTGGGTAGATGAATCGCGGGAAGATGATTTGATTCGAGATTTGAGAGTTGAGATTTGAGATTGAGTGGGCATCTGGCAAGTACTGGCTGGCCAGATTGAATTGTTGTCCGCGCAACCTCGCCGTCGCTTCATCCACCCACGAGATGGGGCAGACGACGCGCATCTCATGCTGCTCCGTCAGCGCCGTGACGAGGGAACGGTTGAACGTGCCCTTGCCGGGGTTCAGCGGGTTGGGGAAGACGTTGGAGAAAAACAGGAGGCGCATCGGGAAGATGTCAGTGGTCAGGTAGTCCGGACCCCTTGGTCCGGACGGGACGACATCCGGACCAAGGGGTCCGGACCACGGTCAGAGGTCCGAAGTCAGGGCGTGGGGACGATCAACAGATTGGGGACGATTTGCGATTGGCCATCAACGACGGACCATCGACCTCTCGAACGACCACTTTCAGTTTGCCAACTTTCGTCAGCGGGATGTCGTCCACGAGGTCCAGTTCAATGGTCACCGCGAAGCCGGTACAAGCGTGGATCGCGTCCAGCATAAGCAACCGATCATCGTTGGTCAGACTGGGGGCCACGAGTTTGAGCGTGATGACAGCCGGGTCACGCTGCACGACCTGAATGCGGCGGATCGCGGGGAAATCCTTCAGCAGGTGCGGGAAGAATTCGCCGGGAATTGTGCGGCCGTCGGGCGTGGTGAGTGAGTCCAGTCGCCGTCCGGTGACCTGCTTGAGCAACGGCAAACCGCGTCCACACGAACAGACGTCGAAGCCCGCAATGGCTCGGTCGCCATTCACGTATCGCACGAACGGCATCCCGTAGTTGAACAGATCGGTGATGACGACGTTGCCTTCCTGTCCGGCCGGTGTGGGCGTGCCGTCATCATCGAGGATTTCGACGAGCAGGTTTTCCATGCTCAGATGCAGTCCGGCGTGCCGTTCGCATTCGGCACCGATCAACATGAATTCTCGCGAGCCGTAGGTTTCGAAGACGGGAGCGCGGAAGACATTCTGGATCAAGTCCCGCTGGAAGCCGTGCAGTTTCTCGGCACCGATGATGATGGATCGCGGCGCCACAGGTCGCAGCCCGTGTTCGTCGAGGAAGCGGGCGAACTCGTAGAGCGGGTTGGTGTACGCCACGATGACCTCGGGGCGGTAGCGGTTCAGCCGGTCGAAGCCTTGTCGCATCCGCTCGGGTGTGAATTCAAAGCAGTTGAGCACCAGGTGGCGGTCGAGCCGGTGATGAAGTGCCATCTTCCAACGCTTCCACCTGGGGACCGTCGTGAGCGCTCCTCCCCAGATGAAGAGCTGTTTGGTTCCCGGAGCACCACCGGCCCACGAGTAGCCACGAAACATTTGAGCCGTGCGTCGGTCGTTGCTGTCGGAGTTGAAATCGAATTCGAGCGGTTCGCCGCTCGATCCCCCAGTGGCCTTGGTGAGCAGTTGGGTCGCGACCGTGGACCGCATGCGTTGTCGATGTTCGCGAATGGTCGAGCGGTCGATGAGTGGCCACGCGGTCAGGTCGGCCAGCGATTGCAGGTGCGATGAGTTCAATCCGCGCTGCTGCCATTCTTCGCGATAGTATGGGCAATTCCTGGCGGTCTGCGCGAGCAGATTCCGCACCGCTTCCAGTTGGTGTGCCTCAAGCTGTTCGTGGGACCACCACTGGCTGCGTTCGATGTCCGCCCAGTATCCGAGTGTGTGTCGACGCTTGATGACGCGGTCGAAGACCGGAAGCAGCAGGCGTCGGTAAAGTTGTCCGTACATGTTGACAGATCGATTGTGATGTCTGAGAGAGAGCGGGTTCAACACTGGCTACAACTGCAATTCGGCTTCCGTCAGGTGCCAGTTTCCGCGGTCGAGCAGCATCTGTTTTTCGTCGCCCGGTTCCGTGGGGTTCGCGTAGACGAGCACCTTCCACGTGTACGGTCGTTGGAAGAATCCGAACCGTCGCAAGGCGGCCGTCACGCGATCATTTCCAAAGTACAGCAGGCTGACCGCATGAGCCGTCGTGGAATGGGCGTGGCGGCAGAACTCGGCCAGCAACGTATGCAGGACGCCGGCGTCGGCATAAACGACGTCGTGGATTCCGAGATAGTCGACGTTATCGCGGGTGTCTCGAAAGGAGGAGAAGACCAGGTATCCTGTCAGATTGCCGTGCGAGTCGGACGCGGACATGACGCGGCATTCGGTCTTTGGTTTCTGGCTGAATCGCCAATCCAAAAAGGTCCGCGTCCGATCGCCAAGGATGGGGAACATCGGGGCGACGGTCTCCCAAAGTCGGTCGAATCGTTCGTCGAAGCTGTCGGTGATCTCCACCTTGTGACCGGGTTGTCGGCGGTAATAGGTTTCCGCCGACCGTAATCGCAGTCCCTGGTCGATGCTCCAGGAAGCCAGCTTGCGGACGAAGGTATTTCGAATCCGGTTTCGCAGCTTGTATTCCGTGTGCAATGGCTTGATCCAGCGTTCGACGTTGCCCAGCAGTCGGTAACCCGCCCGCTGAAAGACGGCCACGGCGGTTTCCGTCACGCCGCAGACCAGCGCCATGCCATTCTCCCGCACGGTGTTCGTCAGCGCGCGTTGCAACTGCAACGCGGGGGAAGCCGTGCGGTGTTCCTTGTTGACGTTGATGTGAATCGCCTGTCCGACGCGGCGCATGCGATTTCCGATCCGCATGTCGCGCGGCATCAAGCCGGTGGAACCGACGACCTCGCCCCGGTCTGTCTCCACGAGCCAGTTTGACACCGGTCCGTAGGGATTGCCCTCGAACATCCAGTCGTACCAGTCGCACCAATTCCGGTCGAAATTGCGATTCCACAAATCAAACAGGACGTCTTTGATTTCGTGGACGTCGTTGGGACAGGTTACCGCGTAGCTCATCGGGCCAACTCCAAACTGGGGGTCTCGACATTCGCAACAACGCTTGGATCTCGAACCGTCGCCGGCAGGCCTTCCCGATCCTCGTCGAGCTTGGAGATCGTGAAGCGCCGCTTTCCCGACCGAGTCAACGGAATCTTTTCGACCTGTTCCGGAACGATGCGCATGTCAGCCCCCAGAAACTGGTGCAGCCGTTCAATGGCCCGGGGAATTTCGGATTCGGTGCCATCCGCGACAAACTGCAACCGGCACAGCGTCGGAGTTTCCTGGATCAGGCAGAATTCACGGATGTGATGGGTGTCGCCGAGGACGTAGTCGATCGTGCCGCCGTAGACCAGAGTGCCTGCGGTGCTCCGCAGAAAATCGGAAATGCGTCCGTACAAGCGGCCGATCCGTTTGAGCGACCGACCACACGCGCACGGCGTGTCGGACAGCACGCCGGCATCGCCGTTGCGATACCGGATGAGCGGCATGTAGTAGTTGTCGAGGTCCGTGATCAGAAAGCTGCCGCCGTTGGGTTCGGGCAATTGTTCGTCTGGATCGGGCAGGGTTTCGATGACCGCGTGCTCTTCCGGGATGTGGTAGTCCGTCCCGCGTTGCGAGCACTGATAGCCGAGGGAATTGATTTCCACGGACCCGTAGTAATCGTAGACCTGCGTGTGCAGAGTCTGCTCGACAAATCGTCGTTGGGCGAGCGGCTGATATTCCGACGTTGTGAAAATCGCCTTGATGTTGGGTGGCGGCAAACCGGCTTCGGCGAACCCTTTCGCCAGCAGGTAGGTGGGCGCGGCGTAGGCCTTCAAAAAGCACGGTTGAAACTTTTGCAGGCTGTTCCAGTAGTCCCGCACCGTTTCCTCGCGCACGTCCATGGCGGACAGAAACAGATTCTGGCCGCCGATCCGCCACGGGGAACTGGTCACACTGCGCCCGTGCGCGAGGGAGCCGCCGAACAGACACGCCATCCGATCGCGATCGAGTTCGTATCCCGCCCAACTCAGTCCACGGTAGTAGGCCGCGTTGGACCACGCCTGGCCACGGAGATCGTTCGCGGTCCGCAGCGGTTCACCGGTGGTTCCACCCGTCTTGCACCAGATCGGCCGGCCCACACTCCCGGTTGAAGAAATGAGATTGGCGGAGTGGCGACGAATGTCGCTGCGATTCAGAATCGGAAACTTTTCGAGGTCGGTGACACCGCGAATATCTTGCGGCAACAGCTTCAGTTCGTCCATCCGCTGCCGATAATACGGGACCGTCTGATAGACGTGCCGGATCAGTTTGCGCAGCTTTTCGTCCTGCCAAGTGGCGAGTTCCGCCCGGCTGAAAAACTGCGATTTCTCCAGCTCCTCGCGATGGCGATACAACGGGTATCCTTTGAGCCAGTAATGGAGTTGCCGCAGCGGACTCCGTAGATTCGAGATGTTCATGGGAGCTTGGATTGAGTGAGTGGTGACGTTTCCAAGAACGGTTGGCGAGCGGGTGTCACCCGCGCTGTGTTGACCGCGCACTTCGCGACTGGAACAGCTCGGAATAAATCGACTCGTAGCTGCGGACCATCTGGCGGATGTCGAAATGTTTCAGAACTCGGGCGCGGCCAGCGCGGCCGAGGTCTGGCCAGCGCTGGATGTGCTGGCAGAATTGAGAAATCGCGAACGCAAGGGCTTCGGGATTGCCGGCGGGAACGAGTCGCCCTGTGCTGCCGTCCTGCACGATTTCAGGATTGCCCCCCACGGACGTGGCCACGATCGGCAGTCCGACTGCCATCGCTTCCAGCAGCGTGAGCGAAATGCCCTCCGTAATCGTGCTGGTCACGAAGAAGCCGGCTTGGGCCAGCAACTCGGGAACGTCGCTGCGTTCGCCCAAGAGTTCGACCGTATTCTCCAAACGCAGCTCGCGGATCAAGCCTTCCAGTCGTGATCGCTCGGGACCATCACCGACAATTCGGAGACGAAAGTCCGGAACCCTCGCGACAATTTGCGGCACGGCGCGTAACAAGGTCGGAAAGTCCTTCTCGGGTGAAAGCCGGGCCACCGAGATCGCCCACGGCTTGGCCACCGGCCCGCGATACGCGAAGCGTTCCGTGTCGATGCCGTTCCACACGCGCGTGACTTTGCGAGCGGGCAGGCCGTCTTCGTGGCGGCACAACTCGGCCGCATCGTCCGACACCGCTACCACGCGGTTCGCGAACAGGCTCGCAAACCAGAATTGCCACCGCTCGCGATTCGACTGACCCTGGCGTTGTCCGTGCCGCGTGTTGACGACGACTGGCACTCCGGCAATTCGCGCCGCCAGCGTGCCGTACAAGTGTGGGAAGGCGTTGTGTGTGTGAACGATGTCCGGTCGGATGCGTCGTAGCAGGTTGACCAAGGCGCGGATGCGTCCGACCTTCCCAAGTCGCATGGTGTCCGCCGAATACACCTCACAACCGGCGTCTTGAATGTCGCGTGCCGGCCGGCCGAGATCGTGCATCGCGATGAACTGCATTGCAAATTGGTCGCGGTCGTGGAACCTGGCGAAATCCACCAGCAGCCGTTCCAATCCTCCCGTACACAGCCCCACGCTCACGTGACACACCCGGATCGGGCGCGCCGCCGCCGTCGCCGCCGCCGCCGCGCACTTCGCACGCGCGATGACGTGTGTGTCTTCCAGTGTGGCATCAGCCGCAACCATCTTGTTGTCTCCCGAGTTTCTGTCTGACGTAGGATGGGCACTCTTGCCCGTCCGTCTGTTTTCAATGGCTCGTCGATGCACGACGGACGGGCAAGAGTGCCCATCCTACTGACCGCCGACCACCACCATCGGACTCTTCATTTTCTCCAGTCGCTTCTGCACGACATGCTGCAACGCCGCCGTCCCCACCAGCGCGGCAACGCCTCCCAGTGTGATCGCGATCAGCCGCGGCCATGTCGCGGCAATGCCCGGTACACTGCTGAGCGAGACCGAGTACACCCAGAGCACGATCAACGGCAGTACCTGTGGGCCGAGTGCTTTTCGTACGAGTTCGCCCGGTTCGATCCGCAGCGTGCGGAAAAAGTACGGCAGCACGACGAGCAGTTCGATGACGATCACCGGGAGGGCCGTGCCGATCGCCACGCCCATCGTCCCCAGCGAGTACGCCAGCACAATCGACAGCAGCAGGTTGCAGAGGGCTTCGCCGAGGTAGATGAGCGACGGAACTTTGACATGTCCCATGCCGAACATCACCGACCGCAGCATGCTCACCGGCAACGCCACCACCTGTGCCCCCAGCAGGACGATCAGCATGCGATGGCTTTGTTCGTACCCGCCCCCCATCCAGTTCGAAATCAGGTCGTCGCCAAAGTACACCGCGCCAATGTACGCACCCATCGTGAGCAGGAGCGACACACCCAACCCGCGTTCGATGAGCTTCTGCAATTTTCGCGATTGAGCGGTGGCGTGCAGTTCGCCCGCCTTCGGCATGCACACGTCGCCAATCTGACTGATCGGTCGGCGAAGAAACTGACACAACCGCAGCGCGATGCTGTACGGCACAATCGCCTTGGCTCCCAGGATGACGCCGATGACCACCGTATCCGTGGCATACATGAGTTGATTGGCCACGTTGCCGACGCACGACCACGCGCTGAATCCGACGTACTCGCGGATCGCCGCCAACTGGACGAATCGGGGATGAACTCGCAATTCCGGGACGTGGCGATACGCGAAGATCACGTACCCGATGTTTTCAGCAATCGTCACGATCAGGAAAATGGTTGCCAGGATGAGCAGTCCCCAATCGTGGCGCAGAAGCAGCAGTGTCAGACCCAGGCGCAGGAAATCCGCCGCCAGAGTAATTCCGCGCTCCACGTCCAGTCGTTGAACGCCCGACAGAATTCCGCCGAACACGCTGCCGGTCATCGCGAGAGCCAGGTTGACTCCGAGCACCAGGATGACGGCGCGAATCTCCCACAACGATTCGCCATCCCAGTCGCTCAGCAGGGGAGCCACCCAGGCCAACCCACCGGCAATCGCGAGTGCCAGCGAACCGAGAAGCACATACGCGGACAGGACGACGTTGACCACTTGATTCAATCGCATCCAGTCCTTGCGTGCGAAGCTCTCCGCCACGAACCGGCCGATCGTCCCGCCAAATCCCAGGTACAGCAGTCCGCCGTAGCTGGCCACCGAGTTGATGAAAATCCACATCCCATACTTGCGGTCCTCCAGAGTGTGGAGGACATACGGCATGAGCAGGAAGCCCACCACCAACGCGACGGCGTGGGCGATCCAACTGGCGAGCAGATTGAGTTTGATCGACGGTTTGAGCGACATCTTGGATTTCAGATTTCAGATTTCAGATTCTGGATACCCACTCCACACAGCACTCTCAACTGGCGAACACCTTCACGAACACGTTCAGCATGATAAACACGCCCGCGCTGCTCACAGCCAGCAGCCACGCGTGATTCCGATTCCACACGACTAACAGCCGAGGCGGCGACAATTGCGAATTCATAATGTGGATGTACGCGGCCCCCAGCCCGATGAGCAGGTACGTCGGCACCACGTAGCAGCGTGACAGCGAGAACAGCCCGGTACACCAACCCGCCAGAATCGCCGCCAGGAATGGAGCAAATCGGGCGGCTTCGGAGTTTCGGACGTCGGCCCCTGCTCGCCGGAGCTGATACAAACCCAACGCCGAGAACGCGAAGCAACCCCAGAACAACGTCCCCCCGAACAGCCCCAGTTCGACGAACGAATTGACGTACGAGTTGTGTGCGCCGATCCCAACGAAGTCGGCATAATTCCCCTGCCCGATGCCGAACAGCAGGCTCGAGCCTTTGATTTCTTCCAGCCCTTCACGCCAGATTTGAATGCGATCGTTTCCGGTTCCTTCGTTGAGATCGATGTCACCCTGCCGGCCGGCGATCAGCGGCAAAAGCAACGCCCCGCACAGGCCACAGACGATGGCCGTCGTGCGTCCGTAGCGGTATGCCAGATACACCAGGCCCGCCGTACCACCCGCCAGCAGGCCACCACGCGATCGCGTGAAGGTCAGCGCCACGGCGAGGATCACCAGAGGTACGAGCCACCCGAAGCGCAGCGGGCTGGATTTCGGATTCATCATGAAGTAACAGCACAGCACGCTCATCAGGACGATCACGAGTGAAATGTCGTTCGGATCTTGAAACAACCCCGTGCCCCGCATCCGCAGCACGAGCAGGATTTCACCATCCTCCGTGATCTCATCCCGATCCACGACGTGTTCCACGAACTGCAGGTCGTGCCAGCCGGCATAGTCCGCCGCGCACAGAGCCACCATCGTGGTTCCGCAGAAACAAATCGTGTACAGCAACCCGCGATACCGGTGCGGAGTGTCGACGAGACTCACCAGCAGCAGGTAGTAGATGAGAACCTTCACGTATTCCGGGATCGTCGCCTGCAACCCCCAAAAGGCGAAGTGCGACAGATGCGACAGCACGGCCGCCAGCAAAACTCCCATCACACACAGCGTGACCGGTTGGCGAACCAGTGAACCCCACGTCAGCTTCCCCATCATCCGATTTAGGGCCCCCACTGCGGCCCCGGCGACGAGTGCTTCGTAGATCGGCAACGATTGAAACGCAGGAACCATCTCCGCCGGACGCAGAAACAACGTCGCGTTGATCAACAGAAAGAACACGTACGCCAGCCCGTTGAACATCTCCAGGAGAGCCACAATGTGCCGCTGGATGGTCTGCCACGGGTTGAAGCGGGTGAGGACTGCGGTGTTCAAGGTTTGGTGGATGATGGATGGTGGATGCAAAGTACCGGCAGAACCTCTGACCTCTGCCTTCTGCCTTCTGCCTTCTGCCCGTCCGGACTCCGTCCCCGTGGGTGACAGCGCGGCGCATTCCTGCCCGCCCTTCTCGCCCAGAAAAACAATCCAAGTTGCTGAACTATAGGTCACGAATTCCACACCCCTGTTGTTTTTCGGAGTCACTCAATTCCGGTATTAATGCGATCTGCTGCCCGAACGACCGGCAGAAACGGAGCGGCCGACAGCCCTTCGGACTCAGCGACGGATTCCCGCAACACCAGTCGAAACGTCTGCCGTGCCCGAGGGCCTCGCAAGCTAGAGTTGCCGCAGTTCGGAATTGGCGCACCACGAGCCGCTGATTTCTTTGAGAAGTGAATCATCTCCGCCATCGCCGGCGAGTCGTGTCGTGACAGATCGAATCCACATGCCGACCGTCAGTGTCATCATTCCCACGTTCAACCGGGCAGTGCTCGTGACGCGGGCCGTGGAATCAGTTCTCGGGCAGACACTCCCCGCGGACGAAGTGATCGTGATCGACGATGGTTCGACCGACGACACTCGCGACGTTCTGACGCGGTTCGGCAATCGGATTCGATACGTCTTCCAGGAGAATCAGGGGGTGTCAGCGGCTCGGAACCGGGGCATCGAGGCCGCGACCGGGCGCTACATTGCGTTCCTCGATTCGGATGACGAATGGCTGCCGCTCAAACTCGAACGGCAAGTCGCGCACCTCGAATCGCACCCCGAGATCGACTTCGTCACCTGTCGTGATTCGACCGACGACGGGCAACTCAAAACCGAAACATATCGCGACCCGCGGCACCAGTTGCGGCAGTTCCTGATCCGGCCGTTCTATTCGAACCCCAGCCGATACCTCGTCCGCCGCGAGTGCTTCGAAGAGTTCGGCCGTTTCGACCCACGCTTTCCTCCGGCGGAAGACTTGGAAATGTGGCTGCGGCTCCTCAAGGCGGGCTGCCGGTTCGACATCCTGTCCGAACCCCTGATGATCTATCACCTCACCCCCGGCGCGTTGAGTTGTGATCCACGCCGCGCGTTTCGTGGCGAACTGCTCGTTCGCGAGCACTACGTTCGCACACTGCCGGCCAGGTGGGACCGCTGGATTGTCGGTTCGCTCTTCACCGCCCGCATGCATCTTACCGCTGCCCGCGGTCTGCGAACGCAGGGCCACCTCGCCGAAGCCGGTCTGCACATGCTGCGGTCTCTCACCGCGAACCCCTTCGGTCCGCAATCGCACCGGCGACTCCAGTGGCTGGCGTCGTTTGCCGTCCAGTGGCTGCGAAGCGAGACAACGTAGGCCGGACCCCTTGGTCCGGCCGGACCAAGGGGGTCCGGCCTACAAAATCTGCCACGCTCGACTCCGCCACTCGATCCGCGTAATCTCCTGACGTCTCATTCAGGAGGATACACAGTGCTATCGATGTCTCGCGGTCTTTGCGTTGTCGGTCTGCTTTCGGCCTGCTTCCTGCTCGCCAGCGACAAGCCATCTTCCAATTTCCCGAAGCCCCCCAACACCGAACCATCGACGGAGCCGTTTCTCTCCCCCGACGAAGCTCTGAAACGCTGGCAACTTCCGCCCGGATTCAAGGCGACCCTCTTCGCCGCCGAACCGGACGTGCTGCAGCCGATCGCGATGGCCTTCGATTCGCGAGGCCGCTTGTGGGTCGCCGAGAATTACACGTACGCGCAGAGCGGCGTGAACTTCGACATGACGCTGCGAGACCGCATCGTCATCCTGGAAGATGTGGACAACGACGGGAAGTTCGACAAACGGACAGTCTTCTGGGATCAGGCCCAGAAGTTGACGAGCATCGAGCTGGGATTCGGCGGCGTGTGGGCGCTCTGTGCGCCGCATCTGTTGTTCATCCCCGACCGCAATCGCGACGACGTGCCCGATGGCGAACCGGAAGTGATCCTCGACGGCTGGGACGACAACGCCGTGCGGCACAACATCGTCAACGGCCTGAAGTGGGGGCCGGACGGTTGGCTGTACGGGCGACACGGGATTCTCGCCACCTCGCGGCCCGGTTCGCCGGGGACGCCGCTCGAACAGCGGCCGCCGATCAACTGCGGCATCTGGCGGTATCACCCCACGCGAAAAACCGTCGAGGTCGTCTGCCACGGCACGACGAACCCGTGGGGCCACGACTGGGACATCCACGGCGAATTGTTCATGATCAACACGGTGATCGGGCACCTGTGGCACATCCTCCCCGGAGCACATTACCAGCGGATGTACGGCGAAGATCTGACGAGTCCGCACCTGTACGAACTGATCCCACAGACCGCCGACCATTTCCACTGGGACACGACCGAAGCGTGGAGCGACATCCGCAAACTGGGCGTCACCACCACGACCGACCAA
>JACRIH010000538.1 GCA_016235885.1 Planctomycetales bacterium
CAACCGTTGCTCCGATGGTAGCTCTTCGGCTCGCTTGAGGCAGTAGTCATGCACTTCGTCGAGTTCCTTGAGATGTGCCGCCGCGCGAGCGTGGTAGCCGTCGGCTCCCGCCGCGTCGACTTCGCAGTACGTCTTCTCGATCGTCCGCACGACCTGCTGCCACAACCGGACGTCGAACCAAATGTGCGGGTCATGCTGCCCGGCGGCATCTTCCCACGCGAGCAGTTGATCGTCCTTCAATTCGTGAGACACGGCGACGATTCGGCCGGGACGCGACTTCGCCATCGATTCGAAGATTTCGACCATCTTGCCTTCGAGATGCAGGCCGTTGTAGAAGACGACCTCGGCTGATTTGAGTTTGCCCTGATCGCGAGCTGTCGGCTGGTAGAGATGCGGATCGACGCCCGGTCCCATGAGCGCGACGACGTCGGCTCGGTCCCCGCCGACGATTCGCGCCGCGTCCGCGATCATGCCGGTCGTTGCAAGCACGTTCAATCGCTTGGCGCTGGAGACTGGATCTGCCGTGTTTCCCGAAGGGCGACCGATGACCGGCGCACCCGAACTACCCGAACACCCTGACAATGCGGACGCTATCGCTAGCGCAATGACGCAGGCTCTCAATTCGAGAACATTTGTTTGCCGTTGTCGAACGTTCATATTGCATCTTCCTTGGGTCGCCGAGCTTTCCGGCAACTCCGCTTCTCGCTAGATTTCATGGAGGTTACGATCACGCCGGAGCATTATGCGGCCGGCAATAATCCCTGTCAATGTCACTCAAAACATTAGTTTTGAGTATTCAAAAACGCGTGGCGGCTTCGAACCATGCCCAGCCTGACCGTTGAAAACTACCTGAAGACGATTCTGCAGCGGTGCATCGAAGACGGCGCGGAATCGATTTCGACGGGCCAGCTCGCCGCGGCTCTGCACGTTTCGCCAGGGACGGCGACCAGCATGTTGAAGACGCTCGCGGACAGTGGTCTCGCGGTTTACAAGCCGTATGAAGGAGCGAGCCTGACTCCGGCGGGGAACAAATTGGCGCTGCGAATGCTGCGACGTCACCGGCTGATCGAACTGTTCCTCGTCCGCACGCTAAACCTGACGTGGGACCAGGTTCACGAAGAGGCCGAGCACATGGAACACGCGACGAGCGATTTTCTCATCGACCGGATCGACGAGTTCCTCGGCCACCCCGCAACCGATCCGCATGGCGACCCGATCCCGACTGCCGATGGCAACATGCCGGGCGAGACCGATTTGGCGGTGAAGTTATCCGCGTGTGCTGCCGGATCGCGCGTGACGGTGATTCGCGTGCTGAATCAGCAGCCGGAATTCCTGCGGTACCTGTCGGAGAATGGATTGACCATTGAAACCACCGGGAGCGTGGAATCGAATTCGGCGGAAGCGGGCGTGGTGACGCTGAAGATCGGCCGGCGATCGCTCACGCTGGGACATGCGGCGGCGGAACAGTTGCTGGTCCGGGCGCAGTCGTGATTTCGGCACAAAAAAAAGCCCGCCGTGTTGCCACGGCGGGCCGGATTCGCGGGAATCCTTCTTGGTTGACCGAAAGTAGATGACACGTCCTTGTGTCGATGTCCGCACACGGAGTGTGCGGCCTACTTTGGTCGCGGGTTCTCCGCGACGTTTTGCGTCACATGTCGCCTTGTTGGCGACTACTTCACAGTGGCCTTAAACGTCACCACTCCACCAGTGAGACCTGGCAAAGCGGTGTTCATTTCCCAGCGGAGAATCAACGTCCCATCGTTGCTCGTGTCCTCAACGAGCCGTCCTTCGCGGTCAGAGGTCGCGCTGTCGGGCACGTACTCCAACCGCGGACTGAGGTTGTCGGTGATCACGATGTTTCGCAGTTCGCGCTCGCCGACGTTGTCGTATCGAATCGTGAATGTGATTTCGTCCCCCGCCTTCGCGAGTTGCCGGTCAGCCAGTTTGACGATTCGCAGGTCACCCTTCTTGCGGGCATCCTTCAAGCCGACCAATTCGGCAACGTTGAACGAGTCGTACACTTCGTTCGATTCGGACGTCGTCCCCGCGATGGCCGGTGACTGCTCACGCGACCAGAGGTGTGCGGCCTGAATGGCCTGCGACAATCGAGCTTCCTGGTTGCGGTCGAACTGACCAGTGCGGATGAACGACAGATCCTCAAACACATTCAGAGCCTGTGCGTGACCGGAGACCATGACCATCTGATCGACGCCATTCGGCTGCGATTGGCCGTCCACTTCGCTGCCACGCGATCGCGTGTGAACGCGGGACGACGCGACGTTCTGCTGATGCCCGACGAGACGCTGCTGGCTGTTCATCGCCACATCGCGAACCGTCTGAAAGGCTCCAGCCAGCTTGTTGATCGCGACTTCTTCGGATGTGGAGCGGATTGAACTGACGGCGGCGAATCGAGGCGAGTAAACGGCCACGCGGTTCGTCGGTTTGACCCGTTCGCGTCCCTCGTCGTCGGCGTATTCAACCACCGTGTCTTCCGATTCGAGTCCCAACATGCCGTGCGAGTCGTAGTGGACTGGCAGCGCTCGATCACCGCCGTCGAACAGATATTCGTCGGGGTATTCACCGGCCAAACGAACCTGAGCGTCGGCCGCGGACGTATCGGACACGTGAAGCGCGACTCGTGGTTCGGTCGCAGTCTGTTCGACTCGCAGGCCGCGTTGCGGCTTCGTGGCGGATGCGTCTGCCTGCGCCGCGGCGGATCGAACGGTGGACGAACTCGCATGGTTCGCCGGTTCCTCGTACGACACCACTTGAATTCCATTTGGCTTGGATTCAGCGGCATCTTCGAGTTCGGCGGCCGAGACGGTCGTTCTGGCGACGGCGCGGTCCGCATTCAGAAACGGATCGGCGGGGCGGTTCACAAATTTGGAAGAAGTTGAGCACGCGGACAGACTCAGCAACATCGCGGCCGTTCCAATACGTCGCCACGAGAACCAGCCACGCTGTGTGATCGAGCAATTGGATGATCGACAGTGGAGTCGCATGGAATTGGCGGTCATTGGTGAGGGCCGTAGTGATGACGTGAGCAATGAATGCTGTGGCGTACGCCACAGGTGCTTTCAAGAGTCTGTCAGCTCCCTGGTTTCTCCGCGAGATTTGTCCGACGAGGAGTTTTTCGATTCACAATCTGCGTTCGCGCCGGAGTCCGCGTTTGCCGCGTCTGCACACCTTCCCCCGTGAAGGCCACGGGTGCGCCGGAGCCGAAGAAACCGGGATCGGGATTCGTCGGGTCAGGTACGCGGCCTCCCATCCGGATCAGCGCCACCGGCCGGCCACGTCGATCGGCCACTTCGAGCAGGTTCAATTTCGGTCCGAGGAATTCTGTCGGGGCCGAGCCTTCGGGCAGGTTGACGTTTGCGGTGCGCGGGTCTTCGAGATAGATCACCTTGCTGACGAGTGCGCCGTCGAGGGCACGGTCGATTTCTTCGATCGTGAGTGGGATCGGAACGGGAAATGTTCCTGCCAGTCCAGGAGGTGGATGCAATCGATCAAGCAGTTCGATGGTCGGATAAAGCTCGGCTCCAGGACGATCTGGGAGGCCACTGATTCTCAATCGGTACACCGGTCCAATCAGCATCGCAGCCGAAGCGGGAGCCGCCTTCGTCGCTGGCGGTTCGTGCCGTTGCGAGAAAAACGTCACGTCACCTTCACCCGGAAGTTCGATTCGCACCGGTTGAAAGTAAGCCCGCGAGCCGGGTCCGAGTGACGGTTGATGTTCGGGAAACGGTGACGGGACGGCGAGTCCCCTGCCCCGTAGCGCGGCCCATTCACCTGCCTGACCGACCGGCGCATTGTGGTCGATCGGGTAATACTTCGCGCCGGTGGATCTCGTGCTCTGCGCGAGCAGGTCATGACTTCCACTGGCCGCGAGGCAGCTTCCCACGGCGGCGATGATCGACAGCAGGCGGCGAGTCATGAGGTGGGGAATTGCAAATTGAGAATTGCAAAATGCAAATTGTAAATTGTATGTCGGAAGCGATAGGCGTCTCTTGGCGAGAGCGGGCTACATTTTGCAATTTGAAATTTGCAATGGCTGATTTGCAATTTTCCGTCATCGACAGGTGGTCACCTCACCCCGACCCTCTCCCCTGAGGGGGAGAGGGAGGCGGTGGGGACATCAATCGTCGCTGCGTCGCGGAACGAACACCGGATGCGTTTCGGTGTATTCGACGTGTTTGACTGGATCGGGCAGGTTGATGCCCGGGTTGTGTCGCACGTCGATCAGGAGATGGTCGACCGGTTCCGGGATGTGGGTTTTTGTCAGATTGCGAACGGTATGCGACTTCAAGCTGGCTTTGCCGCCGTACGGGAGGTGCGGCGGGCCGGGGAGACCAATCGGGGAACCGGTGATCGGCATGCCCCACGACGGACTGGTCCCGAGGCCAGAGATTGGATTGAAGGCACTCTGACCGGGTTGGCCGGGGGCACCCATCATCATCGGTCCTGGAATGTTCGAGCCGGGGATGCCTGCGCCGGAGATCGGCATCGGCGGGACATGCTGACCGTTGTCACCATCGACCGCGTACGAAACCTGTTCGACGCCTTCCGGCATCGGGCCACCGTTCGCGAGTTCCGGCGTTTCGAGGTCCATGTTCCCCATCCGAAGTACAGCCATGATCGTTCCGCGGCGGTCGGCTTCGGAAACCGGATCGACACCGGGGTCGAGGCGCGTCGAGACGAGAGTTTCCACGCCGGCGATAGCCAGTTCCTGATGTTTCGCGGACGGCAGGTAGATCACCTTCGTTACAAAGTTGTTGCTCTGGACCTGATCCAGATCCTCATCGGTGATTTGGAGTGGCACGCTGTTGTGAGCGAGGTACGCATCGGTTTCGGGATGCGACGGGTACACTTGGAGTGTCGGGTAAATGACCAGCCCTTCGCGCTCGGGGATGTCGGTCAACTTCAGGCGATAGGTCGCACCTTGCCGGAAGTTGTACCGGGCCGGAGCCGTGAGCTGGTTCTCGGCGTATCCCCGCGGAATTTGCCAGCCGACCTGCATCCCCTCCGGACCAATGAAGCGAATCTGTGTCGTGGAAGTCGCGAACGAGCGAGGCGATCCGCCGGCAAGCATGTTCATCACACCCGGACCAGGTCCATCCACCCCCGGTCCCGGCCGGACCAGCATTTCAGCGGGCGGCGCGTAATAGTTGGACTGGCGAGCTTCGTGGTAGCTGGCCTGCCGAATGTTGCTGTCACACTCGCCGTGTGGCCCGTGGCCGTGGCCGGCGTGACCCATGTGGTTGCCGGGAGCCGCGCAGCCAACGCATACGGCAACGATCGTTGCCAAACCAAGGAAATACAGTTTCATCGCGACCCCTCCGTGGGTTCCTGAAGACCATCGAGTCGGCCTCGACCCGTTTCCGTTTCGGCCGTTAGAATGACGCCTCATCGTCGCCAACTTGTCGTTGGCGAAGCTTCCGCTACGATCAGCACATCTCCTCACGAACAAATTCGGAATGATCGCGGCCTAATCTTTGGCAAATCCAGCATTTTCAGAACAACATGAACAATCTTCCCAGTGTGATATTGGTGACGGCGTTGGCGATTGGTGGAACGGGGTTCGTTTTTTTGTCGAATCGGATCGAAGCTCAGTCATCATCCACCAATCAGCAGAAACCGCCGCAGACTCCGGCCACGCCCACCGTCGAAGCGAAGGCGGCGGACAATCCGGCGCCGTCTGCGACCAATTCATTGAAAGAACTCGAGCGGGCGATGCACTCGGTCGGACAGTATTCGTCGGTCCAGGCGCGCATTGTCGAAACGATTCAACTTCCCGAACGCAGTATCAAAGCCGAGGGACGTTATCTTCAGGGGAACATGGGCGCTCGGGATTACCGGATGCGGTTGGAACTGAAGTTGAAAGTTGGCAGCCAGACCGGTTCGCTGCTGGAGGTGTGTGACGGGCAAATCCTGTGGACGAGGCACGAGATCGGCAATCAACCGATCGTCACGCGGCGCAACATTCAGGAAATCCTCAAGGCGGCCGAACGCAGTGCGCCGATCCCGCACACGATTCTGATCTCGAACATGGGGCTGGGTGGCCTCACCGCGCTGCTGGGTTCGATGCATCTGTCGATGAACTTTCAGGGAATCAAACCTGACGAGCTTCGCGATCGCCCAGTGTTCGTGATTCAGGGAGCTTGGAAGGACGAATACGTGGCGCTGTGGCGCGGAGTGCGGCAGAATCAGGACAAAGCCTACCCTGACGGGTTGCCTTCATTCGTCCCCGATCTTGTCTGGCTCAGCGTCGATCAGGAGAACGGCTTCCCGCATCGGATTCAGTACCGCAAGCGAATCCCCGGACGAACCGTATCACAGCCGATCCTGACGCTCGATTACCTCGATGTGGTTCTGAACGAGCCGCTCAGCGTGCAGGAGTTCGAGTTCAAGGAACCGGATCGCCCGACGCCGATCGACCGGACCGATGAATTCATCAAACAGTTCGTGCCACAGAGCAAGTGATGTCTCACGGATTCGTTACACGATCAACGGCTTCCTCGCTCGTACGAGGTCCCAAATCCGTGCTGCGACTTTCGCGGCGTCTGCCGGCTTTCGAAAAGTCTCCGCGAACAACGCCAGCGATTCGTCAGACACACGGTCGTTGGGATTCAACATGCCGATCAGGATGACATCCGCATTGTCCGGCCCGTGCTTGAGCGACCGCGAGATTTGCACGACGGCGTCCAGACTGACTGACGAATCCAGCACCACGCAATCCGGCATCATCGACCGAGCTTTGATTCCCGCCTCGAATGAGTTCGTCGCGTGATCGAGCTTGAACGAATCTTCGTCGAGGTAGCTCGCGAGTGAAGCCATGAGGTGTGGGTTCACATCGACGAGCAATACCTTGCCGAGTGCCACCGCTTCGAGTTCTCCCAGTGGCATGCCATGTTCCTTCAGAAACCGAATCAAGTTCTCACGCGGGATGCGTCGGTCCTGGGAACCGGGAATCCGGTAACCTCGCAGGCTTCCGGTATCGAACCATTTGGTAACCGTCCGCGGGGCCACCTTGCACAGCCGGGCGACTTGACCTGTTGTGAAGATCGTTTTCATGTGGGGGTGTTCGTGAAGCGGCTCCGTGAGACGGTGCCTTGGGACAATTTGGAATGGCAGGGGGGGAGATTGCAGCAGTTTTGCCAGTGCGACCGCAGGTGACCGTCACACCAAATGCACCCGAAGTGCCGTTCGTCGGAGAAGTGCCGGTTGCGCAGGTTAGTCAGCTATTGCTCGGCGCGAACTTGCCGGTTGTGCCGACCTTGACGGCGATCGAACGGTGTGCGAACCGGTCGCACACCGTGATTTCGAATGAGCGGAAAGACCAATTGCCGTGGCCGTCGACGATGTGACAGCAAAGTGACAAGCCGCCTGACCAGTGCCTGAACACAACGTCCACCGACCGAAACATGCGAATTGTCACGCGAGCCGTTCCAGTCGCGTGAACTCGTCCAGTGCGACGGTCGTTTCTTCGGCGATGTGACCATCCTTTTGAAGCAGGATGACATCCTGAAACGCGAAGTCGTCGGGACTGCGTTTCACGTGAAAGCCGTTTCGCCGGCGCTCGGTCCGCTCGACGCGACCGGCGACCTGATGCGACCAAACTTTCAGCCCGACCTTGATCCGCTGCGTGACGCGGATGTGGTCGCCCGGCCGCAATTCTTCAAAGGCAACTGAAGGTCCGTCACTCATCGGCTTAGACTTCCTTGGCCTTGATCCAGGTCATCATGCTCCGGAGTTGCTTGCCGACCACTTCGATCTGATGCTCGCGTTCGCGACGTCGGATGGCCTTGAATGTCGGCTGGTTGGCCTTGTTTTCCAGAATCCATTCCTTTGCGAACTGGCCTTCGCGAATCTCCTTCAGAATCTGCTTCATCTCGGCCTTCGTCTGATCGGTGACGATTCGCGGTCCGCGCGTGTAATCGCCAAATTCGGCTGTGTTCGACACGCTGTACCGCATGTAGTTCAGCCCGCCCTGATAGAACAAATCGACGATCAACTTCAACTCGTGCATGCACTCGAAGTACGCCATTTCGGGCTGGTAGCCGGCTTCGACCAGCGTCTCGAACGCGGCCTTCACCAGAGCACTCACGCCGCCACAGAGCACCACCTGTTCACCGAACAAGTCCGTCTCGGTCTCTTCAGCAAACGATGTTTCGATCACACCGCCGCGCGTGCCGCCGATTCCCTTCGCGTAGGCAAGGGCCAGTTGCCGCGAAGTGTCCGATGCGCCCGGCATCAACGCGATCAGTGACGGGACGCCGCCCCCTTTCTCGAATTCGCTGCGGACCAGATGCCCCGGCCCTTTCGGAGCGACGAGTGCCGCATCGACACCTTCCGGTGGCGTCACCTGCCCGAAGTGAATGTTGAATCCGTGCGAGCAGAGCAGCAGGTTCCCCTTGTCGAGGTTCGGTCGGATCTCGGCGCGATAAATATCTCCCTGCACTTCGTCGGGCAATAGGACGTTGACAAGGTCTGCCTTCTTGGTGGCGTCGGCCGCCGACATTGGCTTGAAACCATGCGACACCGCGAGGTCGTAGTTCGGCGATCCCGGACGCTGGCCAATGATCACATTGCAGCCGCTATCGCGCAGGTTCTGAGCCTGAGCGTGTCCCTGGCTTCCATAGCCCAGAATGGCGATGGTCTTATTCTTGAGCAGGGCGAGATTCGCGTCGTCGTCGTAATAAATCTTGGCAGGCATGTTTCAATTCCAGTAGGGTGATTTCAGGTTTGATGTCTTTGGTGATTTCTTTCAGAGTGTCGCTTCATCAGCGATGCGTCGTGTGTGTCGCATCGAGTTTTCCGGCAGCGCGGCTACAGCGACGCCGCGGATTCGTCGACGGAAGGCGTGGAGGTCGCTTCTTCTTCCACGATCTCTCCCGAACCGCCGGCCGCCGACCGAATGAGTGCCACGCGACCCGTTCGCACCAGTTCGATGATCTCGTACGGCCGCATGACTTCGATGAACGCCTCGATCTTGCGCTCCTGCCCCGCGATCTCGATCATCACATGCGTCGGGCCGACGTCGATGACCTTTCCGCGAAAAATATCGCACAGCTCCAGCACCTCGCTTCGCTTGCCTCCTTCCGTGCTGACCTTGATCAGCATCAGATCGCGTTCGACGTAGTTCTGCTTCGAAAAATCGAGCACCTTCACGACGGTGACGATCTTTTCGAGTTGCTTGCGAACCTGGTCGAGAACCCTATCGTCTCCGTTGACCACAAACGTCATGCGTGACAACGTTGGGTTTTCAGTCGCCCCCACCGCGAGGCTGTCGATATTGAACGCCCGTGACGCCAGCATTCCGGAAATGTGAGCCAACACACCGGGTTGATTCATCACGAGAGCAGAAAGCACGTGTCGCATGTCGATTGACGCAAGCCGAGGACGAGGAAGAATCACGCACGTCGGAATGCAAATCGTCGGCTGGTCCACCTCGTTTCGACCAACCGGACTCGCATCGCGGGCGGGCCAGTGTAGTAGTCGGTTGGAGGCGAAACAAGGGAGCGTTTTACGTACCACAACGACTCCCTCGACCGCTTTCGATTAACCGTCGAGTCCCCTAGAATCTTGATCAATCTTGCGTCCCGTGGCCTCGGTCAGGAGTCGTCGCGATGCCCGTTCCTTTCAGCCTTCCGACGTCAGCCCAAACCGGCGACGAGCGATTTTTGCGGCAGATTTTTGTGCGCGACCAAATGTCTGAGTGGTCCAAGCAGCCGCTCATCATGGAGCGGGCGGATGGCGTGTTCTACTGGGACATCCACGGCAAACGGTATTTCGATGGGATTTCCGGGATCTACACGGTCTCGGTCGGGCACAACAACCGCCGCGTGATCGAAGCGATGCGGAAGCAACTCGACACGCTGCATTTCTCACCGCCGATGCACGGGACAAACCCGATCGCGATCCAGCTCGCCAACCTGTTAGCCGAGGTGGCACCGGGAGACTTGTCCGCGGTCAAACTGGAAAGCGCCGGCTCGGAAGTTACCGAAGCGGCGATCAAACTGGCTCGGCAGTACCATCGGCTGACTGGGTCGCCGGGCAAGTACAAGGTGATCAGTCGGTACATGTCTTGGCACGGTTCGACGATGGCTTCGTTGTCGGCGTCGGGCTTGAAGTCGCGGAAGACAGTCAACGAACCGCTGGCCCCTGGATTCCTCAAAGTCTTCCCACCGACTTGCTATCGCTGCCCGTTCGGCAAGTCGTACCCCGACTGCGGCATCACATGCGCGACCATCGTCAACGACGTGCTGGAGATGGAAGACCCCGCGACGGTCGCCGCGATCATGGTCGAACCGATCGGCCACACGGGTGGCATCATCGACCCGCCCGAAGAGTATCTGCCGTTGCTCCGGCAGTACTGCGACAAGCACAACGTCTTGCTGATATTCGACGAGATTATCACGGGAATCGGCCGAACCGGGAACATGTTCGCCGCCGACACGTTTGGTGTGATCCCCGACGTGATCTGCACCGGCAAGGGTTTGAGCGGCGGTTATTCTCCACTGTCCGCGATGATCTGCCGCCGGCCGATTGCCGATGCGTTTTGGGGACCGGTCGAAACGAATCCCGGATTCGTCGAAGGTCATACATTCGAAGGGAACCCCGTCGCATGCGCCGCGGGGATCGCCGTACTTCAAGAAATCATCGAGCGAGATCTCTGCGCCAACGCCCGCACGCAGGGAGCTCGACTGAGATCTGGCTTCGAGACGCTGGCGGAAAAATACGGAGTCATCGGCGACATCCGCGGGAAGGGCCTGTTCCTCGGGATGGAATTCGTCGCCGACCGCCAGACCAAAGCCCAGTTCCCCGCCAAACCCGGATTCGGAGTCCGTGTTGGTCGCCGGGCGCTGGAGAACGGCCTCCTCTGCCGCTTCGATCCGCACTGGATCGCCTTCGGCCCGCCACTCGTCTCGACCGCCGAACAGATTGACGAACTGCTCGCCATCCTCGACCGCAGCATTGGAGAAGTGCTGGAGTCCCGGTTTTAGCCGGCCGATCGATTCGCAACGAAACTTCCGGCTGAAGCCGGGACTCCAGCCGATCCGTTGCTACTTTGCCGTCTTCGCCTGCTTTTTGAGCCGCGTCAACAGATTCTTCTTCGTCCGCTTGGCCTTCCGCCGCTTTTCCTCACCGGCATGGTTCGCGCCCATGTGTGCGTGCTCCTCAATCTAAAAAACGCCTCGAAACTGGTCAAAGAGGATCGCACGATAGCACGCGAGGCGACGGAGTCAATCGACCGGACTCCACAGCAGCCCGGCTGCTGCGCAGCAGCCGGGCTGCTGCGTGCGGCAACCGATTCACCCGGCTCCTGCCGCTCGAAAGGACGAATGTCTTGGTTTATGCAAACGCCACCAAGCCCAACTCGGCCAGTTCACGACAGAACTCCATGAGTTTGATTCTCACGCGTGGTCCCCGACCAGCGAACGAATTGCACTGGTTCGCCCAGTCGTCGATTGTGCAGGGGGACAGCGATGCGAGTTCGTGAACGAGTTGATGCCCGTCAGGTTCCAGCACGGCCGTACGGACTTCGTTGCTGGATGCGTAGAACAACACGTCCGCTGGCGGTTCGGCATCGTCGTCGAGAAAGACCCTCGTTTCGAAACAGCCCCAGACGTGGATCGGGTTCAGGTGGATTTGCAGGTTCGGATTCGAGTCGAGTTCGCCCGCGAGTTCGCTCGTCAGACTTGTGAGTTCTTGGAATCGAATGTGTCCCAGCCGGTTCCGCCGCCCCGTGTCTTCCACCGCGTGACGCGATCGCTGACAGACGACGAAGTCGCACTGCGCTGGTGTCAGTTCGCGGTGGGATTCGAGCCACGCCAAAAACCGATCGCCGTCGGATGTGCCGGTGTCGTACGCGGCCAGAGGCTGCTCGTGAATGTACGTTTCGAGCAGCGACTCGAATTCGTCGAATGCGGGCTGCACGAATTCGAGCTGGACCTGCAACTTCTCGAACCGCTTGTCGACATTGCCGTCAGTGAACATCTCCACCTGCCACGGATGGTAGCCGGGTGCGAGCAGGTCGAGCACTTCATCGTTCCGGGCAGCGGCGAGCGACCGGGCGAGACGTCGGAGCTGTGTCGCGTAGTCCTCGCTCGTCACGATTTCACGAGACATGGCACACCCTCCACTTCTTCGGCGATCCGTCGAGTCTGTCGAACTTCGCCGCGCCAGCCAGATTCGTCCGGGAAGTCTTGATCGCGTTCGATGAACACGGCGTCGACTTTTCCCCGGCCCAGCTCCAGCGCGAAGCGATACAAATCCCACACGGCATCCGGAACCGGCTGCGAGTGACTGTCGATGTACATCTCCGCCTTCTCGTCGTAGTACCCGCCCGCGAGGTGAATCTGCACTCGCTGTGGGACCGGCATGACTTTGGCGATGAATTCGTACGGGTCGTAGCCGAAGTTTCTTCCGTTGGCGTAGACGTTGGTCACGTCGAGCAGCCACCCGCAGCCGGTCTTCTGCAAGACGCTGGCCAGAAAGTCCGCCTCGGTCATCGTCCCCTGAAACTGAAACAGGTAGGCGATGTTTTCGAGGTAAAAATGCAGGTCGCCGAAATACCGCTGGATGATGTCCACGTTGCGGCACGTCGCGTCGAGCGCGGGCAGAGTGAATGGCGGCGGCGCGAAGTGTCCGATCTCGACCCCATTGTGTCCGTCGCGAGTGAACCCCAGATGATCGCTCACCGATGTGGCTCCATTTTCCTGAGCGATCCCCTTCAGCGCGTCGAGATAATTTCGCCCCGGCGGGGTCGGACTGGAAACCGACAGCTTGAGGGCATGCACGCTCACGTAATCGAAATCCATGTCTCCGACGTAACGAGTCACACGCAACGGATCGTCGGCGCGTTCGAAGGTGATTTCGACAGCGTTGAGCGCCGGATCGTCGAGGATCGGTCGGTTTTGTTCGCGGATGGCGTAGCCGATGGCGGGAAGCATGAGCAGGATTTCCGATTTGCGATTTTGGAATTCAGTGACTACTGACTACTGGGTACTGGGTACCCAGTACTCCGTACTCAGTACTCAGTACAAAACAAACCAACGAGGACTGAGGGTCGAACCAGGACATTCGTGGGGCCGCACAATGGCCTGGTCAGGATCACTCAGTCCTCGCGGAAATGTTTGTACGGCGACTACCGACCGCGGCAGCAACGGCAGCAACGGCAGCAGCGGTGGCGTTCGAGGGCCTTCTTGTAGTCCGCAGTGCGGAGGTTCTTCAGTTCGCGGACGGGTTTCTTGGTCTCAGTCGACATCACAGTGGCATTCATCGGATTGTCCTCCCATCGGTTCGAGGGTGCTTGAATTGCCGAAGCCGATTGCCGGGCACGTCCCAGTTCGCTTCGGGCTGCTTGCGTGAGTGGAACTGAGCACGAGGCAACGGTGATGCCATTTCGTCACCGAGACGTCCTCGCCGGTACTCAACACATGAATTGAACTGTCGTTGCATCTTCAAGCACGCCGCGTGAGACTCCTCCGAAGGCGTGACGGTTCGTCGTCAGACCCGCATCCGTCGTCATCGCTTTGACGACGGACATTGCGGTTGCAGAGAAATTTCGATCCCCGTAACATCCGCCCCCGCGCCTCCGAGACCCGAAGCGGCGAAGCCGAAAACAAATGGCCAAGTCCCAATGTCCAATGAATGACCTATGACCAGATCCCAAAGTCCAATGAGTCACTGACGCGATTTCTCCACGCCAAGTTCAATGACCCCGTTCGGCTTTTGGACATTGGAGCGTGGGATTTCCTTGGTCATTGGAACTTGGGCATTGGAAATCCCGAACACGCAAGGAACCCGAAATGAGTTCAGGGGAACTCGGCCGTCGTCGATTGCGGTTTGATCCGGGGCACGATGCAGCGCCGCGCGTGAGTTTTTTCTCGTCGCCCATGATCACACCCTCCGAACCGGCCGATTCGCAGACGCTCCGCGTGCATGAGGCCGTCGCGCGGACTCGCGATTTCCTGCTGAGCCGACAGCACCCGGAAGGCTACTGGGTCGCGGAACTCGAAGGGGACACGATCCTCGAATCGGAGTACATCTGCCTGCTGGCGTTCCTCGGCCGCGAGGCGTCCGACAACGCTCGCCTCGCGGCAAACTACATCGCCAAAAAACAACTGCCGGGTGGTGGCTGGGCGATCTATCCCGGCGGGCCGCTCGAAGTCAGTGCGTCGGTGAAAGCGTACCTGGCGCTCAAGATTACCGGCCATTCGCCGGACGCCGAATACATGGTGCGTGCCCGCGAAGCGATTCGCGCGGCTGGAGGAGCCGAGCAAGTCAACAGTTTCACGCGGTACTATCTCGCGCTGTTGGGGATCATCTCGTATCACCAGTGTCCGGCCGTGCCGCCCGAACTGATCCTGCTGCCGAAATGGATGCCGTTCAACATCTACGAAATGTCCGCGTGGTCGCGCACGATTGTCATTCCGCTCAGTTTACTGTGGGCCTTTCAGCCGGTACGTCGGTTGCCCGAGTCGATGCAGATTCGCGAGTTGTTTCTGCGGTCCCCCGAAGAATTGCCGGTCACGATGGGTGACGCCGCGGCCGTCGATGCCATGAAGACGAAGACGCGGATCAACTGGCGTGCGGTCTTCCGCCGCGTCGACGTGGCGATCAAGCTGGCCGAACGCTGGGGGATCAAGCCGCTGCGGTCGCTGGCCGTCCGCCGCGCCGCCGCGTGGATGCAGGAGCGATTCGAGGGGAGCGACGGGTTGGGGGCGATTTTCCCGCCGATCATCTGGAGTGTCATCGCCCTGAAATGCCTCGGCCATGAAGACGATTCGCCCGACGTGCTGCGAGCCATGCACGAGCTGGAGAAACTGTGGATTCGCGAGGAGGACACGTTGCGGCTCGAGCCGTGCAAATCGCCGGTGTGGGACACGGCGATCGCCACGATCGCCCTTCGCGACGCCGGCGTCGCTGCCGAACATCCCGCGATCCGCAGTTCGGTCGATTGGTTGTTGTCGAAAGAGACTCGCGTTCGCGGCGACTGGGCGGTGCGCGAACCAAATGTGGAACCGTCGGGCTGGTACTTCGAATTCGAGAACCAGTTTTATCCGGATGTCGACGACACTTGCATGGTCATCATGGCGCTGACACGTTCGCTTCCATCGACCGACACGTCGCGCTGGCAACTCGAACACCTGTTCGCATCCTCACCCGGCCGCAAAACGGCTGCCGCGTCCGATGATTTTTCCACGCTGCTCGCGGCCCGCGGTCGATCGGGCGAGGCGGCGATTGCCGAAGTCGAATCGTTGCGTCCCACGCTGGCCGCCATTTCACGCGGCGTGCGGTGGATTTTCGCGATGCAGAACCGCGACGGCGGCTGGGGAGCGTTCGACAACAACAACGACCGTGAAATCCTCACCCGCGTTCCGTTTGCCGACCACAACGCGATGATCGACCCCAGCACTTCCGACCTCACGTCGCGGATGCTTGAAATGTTTGCCGGGCTGGGGATGAAGAAGGACCATTCGATCGCTCAACGCGGTCTCGACTTTTTATGGCGCGAGCAGGAACCCGACCACTGCTGGATCGGCCGCTGGGGTGTGAACTACATCTACGGCACGTGGCAGACGCTCGTCGGTCTGGCGGCAATCGGCATCCCGCACAACGACCCGCGCATGCGCCAAGCGGCAAGCTGGCTCAAGAAGGTTCAGCAACCGTGTGGCGGCTGGGGCGAATCACCACGGACGTACGATGAGCCGGCGACACGCGGTCAGGGTCAACCGACGGCATCGCAGACCGCGTGGGCGCTGATGGGTTTGATCGCGGCGAGGGAAGCCAATTCACCAGCCGTCGATGCTGGCGTGCATTATCTGCTCGACACCCAGCGCGACGATGGCACGTGGGACGAAACGGAGTTCACAGGCACAGGGTTCCCGCGTGTGTTCTATCTCAAATACCATTACTACCGCATCTACTTCCCGCTGATGGCGCTGGCCCGCGTGGCGCGGGCACGAGCCGGAGGTGTCAGTAGCTCGTAAGGTGGACTGTGACCACCAACGCCTTTGATGATTC
>JACRIH010000539.1 GCA_016235885.1 Planctomycetales bacterium
AACACGTCTTCCAATGTCGGCTTGCCAAGCGAGACCGATGCGATCAGTTCCGGGAACGCATCGACGAGGTCGCGCAGCAGTTCGTGACCACGCGACTGTTCGATCCGAAGTTGCCCACCGACGCGTTTTGGCTGGATGCCGAATCGTTCGGCGAGTTTTCCAGACAGTTCATCCGGTTTCGGCGAGTCGATCGTCACGCAGTCGCCGCCAATACTGGCGCGAAGTTCGCTCGGCTTGTCCAAGGCCACGACCTGCCCACGGTCGAGGATTCCGAGCCGATCGCATCGCTCGGCTTCATCCATCAGGTGCGTGGTGACCAGCACGGTGACACGCTGTTCGTCGCGTAACCGTTGCAGGCTGGTCCACAAATCGACGCGCGCCGCCGGGTCGAGTCCGGTGCTCGGTTCGTCAAGCAATAAGACCTGCGGATCGTGCAGCAAGCCCTTGGCGACTTCGACTCGCCGCTGCATTCCCCCCGACAGCGATTCCACGCGGTCCCGCTTCTGTTCCGTAAGGCCAAACCGTTCCAACCAGCGTTCGATGCGCGATTGCAGTTCGCGGCCGTGCAGTCCGTGCAGGTGTCCCTGATGCACGAGGTTCTCCCGCACCGTCAACTTGCGGTCGAGGCTCGGGGATTGGAACGTCACCCCGATCCGCGTCCGCACGGTGGCCGGATTGGTTGTCACGTCGGCACCACAGATCGCGACCGATCCGTCCTGAATCGGCAAGAGCGTCGATATCAGACGAAACAGCGTCGTCTTCCCACCGCCGTTCGGTCCCAGCAATCCAAAGATTTCTCCCGCCGCAACGGACAGCCCCACGTTCGACAACGCCGCGCGATCGCCATAGCGATGCGAGACCGAACGAACGTCGATGGCGGGAACGTCGGGCATGTTGTACGTCTTGACGGACCAGAAGCCCGGGTTCTGCGAGAAGCCGGGCTTCTGACGGATTGATGAGAGTATTCAACCTCTCAGGTGGCTCGGCGGCAGCCTTGCCCTCCTGAAAAACTGATTAGTGGTGTTTCGGAAGATGCGTCGCCGGTATGGCAGCATCATCAGAGTGCCGGGGGTGTGCGATGGCTTGCGGCGTCGATCGCATGTAGTACTCGGAGCCGATATCCGGTGCGAGGGCGACAATCAGGGCCAGAGCCAGGATCATCGTCGGGGCCAGCAGGGCATACTTCCATTTCCCCTCAAACCTGATGTGCATGAAGTACAGCATTACGAACATCGCCTTGAAAGTGGCGACGGTGAGCACGATCAACCCCACCATCACCTTGCTTTTGTCTCCACCGAGCACATCGGCCAGCACTGACAGAACGGTCAGCACACACAGGGCGTAGAAAATCAACATGTAATTGATGTGCGGATGCTCCGCGTGCCCGTCGTCGTCGTGGGTGTGTGTTACTTCGGGCGTCGTATGCGATTCGCTCATGGCGAGGTCACCTCTCTGTCAACTCGTAGTTCGTAGGGTGGGTCGAGAATTGCCTGACCCACCAACCAGCGGAACAAACTCACTCGGCGGGTCTCGTACCTCGACACACCGCACACAGTTCAAGAACCCAATTGCACGATGTAGATCAGCGGGAACAGGAAGATCCACACGAGATCGACAAAGTGCCAGTACAAGCCACAGTTTTCGACGAGGACCGCATGTTGATCCCCGAGCCGGTTGGACATTCCCAGCCAGATGATGATCCCGAACATGAACATGCCGATGATCACATGCAGGGTGTGAAAGCCGGTCATGAGAAAGTACGACGACGCGAAAATGTTGCCGTACAGGATGGGGTGCGACACCTCCACCGTTTCGAGGATTTGGTGATGCGACTCCAAAATCGGCGCGGACGCTGCCAGCAACTTTCTGGCCTCTTCGGATGCTGAGACCTGCTGCCACGAAACCGGTTCGCTGGCCGTGGGCGATGCTGGCGCGGCAGCGGGCACTGGCGCTCCGGGCTGGGCGGGCGTGACCGGATCGGCGACCGGCGTTGGTAGTTTGGATTCGAAATAGCCTTTCAGCAACTCCGCCCCCTTGCGAGTCGAGGTATCTTCTTCCGGTTTGGTACTGGCAATCGCCGCGACGACATCGCGCAGTCGCGCCATCGCGTCGAGTGAGGACGGTTCTGTCGTTTTCTCTGCGTGCTCGTGAGCGGCCACATACGAGCCTTTTACTCCCGCGAACTGTTCCTGGATGTCATACAATGTCGTCTGGTGTCCCTCCGCTGCCGCCTTTCCCGATGCGATGTCCTTGATCGGACGGCAAGCGGTCTCGAGTGGCGCGAGCTTGGCGATTTGTTCCCGCACGTCACCAAGAAGTTTGTCCTTGCCTGTGCCGGCCTTTAGATCACGTTCCCGTTGTCGCAATACGGGCAGATTTGTCGCCGTTTCAAGCTGGCGGGACAGCTTGACGATCGCCTGCTGATCGGTTTCGGGGATGTGGCCGGGGAGGATGTCGTGTTGGAACTTGCCACTGTATTCGTAAGTCTTGATTCCCAGAAATACACAAGAGAGGACGAGGGTGACCAGAATCAGGTTAGTCGCCTTGCGATAGTTCCGCAGGTTCATCGCTTCGTGTGCCAGCACGACGGAGACGCTGGAACAGATCAGCACGAACGTGTTCACGCCGCCAGCCCACACGCGGATGTGTGTAATTTCGGGATCAGCGGGCCAACCCGGAGATCCGAGTCGCAGCACGATGTAGGTGCCGATGAACGCCGTGAAGAACATGATTTCCGTGCCGAGGAACAACCACATCGCCAGCTTGCCGTTGGGGATGAGCACCCCCATCCGAAGCGGAGCGGCTGTGGGTGCGTGGGAATGACTCATCGAAATTACCTCTTCGCCGAATGCGGTGCGGGCAACGCACCAGTGCAAATTCATGGAGGTGCGTTACGCGCACCGAACGATTATCTCAACATCTGCAAGTGGTCAACAACCAACGCCAGCAACCACACGGGGAGATACACCAACGAAACCCAAAGCAATCGCCGGGCTGTCTGAGTCGATTCATCACGCAGGAATTGGATTGCGGCGGCGACGTACATCAACCCCAACGCGATCGCGACAACAGAAAACGTGGACCCCGTCATGCCGAGTTCCGCCGGGAGCAAACTCGTTGGCAGCAGAGCCAGCGCGTATGCGAGCGCGAGACATCCCACAATTCGACGTGCGCCGCGATCTTGCACAGCAGCCGGCAACATCCTCAACCCAGCCTGCGTGTAGTCATCGCGGTACAGCCAGGCGATCGCCAGGAAATGTGGGAATTGCCACAAAAACAGCACGGCAAACAAGCTGAACGCTTCGGCGGACAAGTGGCCGCCAGCAGCGGTCCAACCCAAAACTGGAGGCAACGCGCCGGGGATGGCTCCAACGGCAGTGCTCAATGACGTGCTCCGTTTGAGCGGCGTGTAGGCTCCGACATACAGTGCGAAAGTAATTACAGACAGTACCGCAGTCATGACGTTGACGAGCGTTGCCAGTAGCAGCACACCAACCGTCGCTGATCCGACTCCAAAGCAGAACGCCTCGGCGATCACCATTCGTCCCGATGGAAGTGGACGCGAAGCCGTGCGGCGCATACGGGCGTCCGTTTCGCATTCGAGAACCTGATTCAAGGCACTCGATCCGAAGGCGACCAAGGCAATGCCAACAAGTGCCGGCCAAAGCGTCGCGAAATTCCAAACACCCCGGCTGCCGAGCGTGTACCCCACGGTAACGGTCAGCAACACCATCAACGAGATTCGCGGCTTGACGAGTTCCGCGTAATCGGACAATCGAGCGACAACAAGATTGCGCGGACTGACCGTCGCTCCGCCAACCGGTGCCAGTACCGTCGTCGAACTGCCAGCGGTGCTCATGCGACACCTCCGTGCAGTCCTTCAAGGAGTCCCCCGCTCCCCCAAGGGGATCTGGTAGTGTCAACCTTCGATGACACGTGGATCAACCGCAATGTGCGAACGAGCAGCACGACGGAAGTCATCATGAGCAACATGCCTGTGATGACGTGACTGGTCCGCAATGCGATTTGCACGAGCGAACCGTGAACGGCCACGTAGTCGCCGAAGCCAAACTTCGTCACCCATGCGCCGGCTCCGAGTAGCAATTGCAGCAGCACCAAACCGGCGAGCCGGTCCGCCAGTGCAGTCAACTCTGCGACCCGGCTGGCATGCACCGAACGAAACAGAATGATTGCGCTCGCCAAGACGACGAATGCAAATCCAAGATGCTCGTGCAGCACCATGCCGCGATGCCGAACGAGGCCGCC
>JACRIH010000542.1 GCA_016235885.1 Planctomycetales bacterium
CCGCGAGGCGCTGCGATTGACTCGGTTCGTTCACAACCAACTCCAATCGACAGTCCACACGCCCTCACCCCAGCCCTCTCCCGGGGGGAGAGGGGAGTTTGTCGGCTCTCCAATTGCCGCTGCCAGCCGGCGCAGCGTGTCCGGGTCATCCCAATCCATCCAGTAACCGAGCCGGATCGACTGCTCGGTCTGGCGAGCCGCGAACGTCAGCACGCGCTGCTTGCACGCTTTGACAAACTTGTCGATACCGAACTCGGCGATGCCAGACTTCGTCCCGAGCGACAATTCCTTTTCGACCTCGACCTCGACCCACAGCCCCTGACAGTCGAACCCGTTTTGATACCGCTGGTCATGCCCGGTCATCGCGAAGAACCGCTGGTAGGCATCCTTGTACGTGCGTCCCCACGCGTGATGCACGCCCATCGGGTTGTTCGCCGTGATCGGCCCGTCAAGAAACGACCAGCGCGGCTTTCCGGCGTTCTTGGCCCGCAGCCTGTCGAAGATGCGGGCCTCGTCCCAAAACTTCAAAACATCGTGCTCGCCGCGAACAAACCCGGCGTCGGTGGAGACTTTTTCAAACATGGAATCTTTCGCGATTTGAAAACGTTATTGGACGTTGCCGACAAAAGTGGGACACAGGCGAGCCGGGCGGCGTTAGCCCCCCGGACCCGCGTCTCAATTGACACGGCGCGATTCACACAGGTCCGGGGGCTAACGCCGCCCGGCTCGCCGACCTTTGTCGGCAACTGCTAGTTATGGCTCGACACGGGCCGAGGTTGTTCAGCGTCGGATTCACCACCTGCCAAGGTTTCCGGGCGGGCATAGATTAGTTAAGTTGGCATCCAGCGACAATCAGTTGTGTGGCTGTCCAAAATTAGATGCAGTGTCGGCTCGGAATATCAGAAGGGCATTCAATGCGCAGGTTTCTGTTGTTCACCGTTTCGTTGACGCTCTGGTTGCCTGTTCAACTCCGCGCGGCCGACGGGAACGGATTGAAGGCGGAGTTCTTTGAAGGGATCAACCTGGACAAGCTTGTCGCCACGCGACAAGAGCCGTCGATTAACTTTGACTGGGAGCACGCGGCACCCATCGCCGAGTTGCCAGCGGATGGTTTTTCGTTACGGATGACCGGCTGGCTGAAGGTGCCGCGGGCGGGGCGATACACTTTCATCCTGAGGGGCAATGACGGCGTGCGCCTCTGGCTGGATGACAAGCAGGTCATCAACCACTGGAACAGTGGCGATGTCAACAAAGAAGTCTCGCTGGAACTCACGACAGAGCCGCACGCCATTCGCCTCGAGTACTTCGAGGTGAACGGTTACGCCCGGGTTACATTGTTCTGGACCTATCCCGGTGCCAAGACCTACATGCCGGTTCCCCCCGAAGCGTTTTTTCTCGACGAGAAGAACGCGAACGCCAAACCCTCGACTTCGAAGAAAATCCCCGATGAAAATGGCTTGAACATGGAAGTGTTTTCCGACACCAACGTGACCCGCAAGGTTGGGGCAAGCGGGTTCGGGAGATTGGAATCCGTATGGGCTGACGGTGCTCCCTTGCCGGATTTGAACCCGGACAGTTTCTCAATTCGGTTGACCGGCTTTCTGCAGGCCCCATCGACCGGACGATACAAGATGATCTACTTTTCCGACAATGGACTGCGCCTGTCGATTGATGGAAAAATCATCTTCAGCAGATGGAATAATAAGACGCGGCGGGAGGAGGCGTTTGTGGAGTTGGAAGAAGGGAAGCTCTATTCAATTCAATTGGAACAAATGGACGTCGGCGGGTGGTCTAACTTCTACGTCCACTGGATTCTTCCGGATACCGACAAGGAGATCAGTATCGCGCCGGAATACCTGTTCCGCACGAAGGACGCGGCGAAGAAGAAGGGGAAGTAGTCGAGAAGTTTTTCGCGATGCGAGGTTCCGTCAATTCGGTGCAGTCAGCAGCCCGGCGGATTTGTCGGCAGCACTTCGGTTTGTACTTTGAATGCCATTCCGGTGTTCACGCCTTGCTGATCTTGCTCTTCGCTTCGGCGAGCCGTTTCTCGCAGTCCTTCTTGTAGCCGTCGATCTTGGTTTTCTCGATCGCCTTTTCGAGTTGCGGAATGGCCAGGGCTGGGTCGCCCGCGTCGAGGAATGTTTCGCCCAGACTGCGGTGCCAGAAGTGTTCGAGCAATTCGCCGCGTTTCTCTGGTTTACTTGCGGTGGACGACTTGGCGGCGGCGAGAGCCTTCGGTTTGTCACCCGCTTTGAGCCACGCGGCGGCGGCGTCTTTGAAATGCCACGCGGCGAGATCGGCATCGCGGGCGGCTGTCTTCTCGAACAGCTCGGCCGCTTCCTTGAACTTCTTGCTCTTCACGTATTCACCGGCCAGCTTCGCGGATTCACCCACGCTCAATTCCTTGCCGGATGCCTTTTGAATCTGCGCCAGCTTTTCCAACACCTCGGCGGCGCGTTTGGGATTCTCCTTCGATCTCGCGTAGATCTCGCTGAGGATGGACAGTGTCGCTTCGTGGTTCGGCTCTTTCTTGAGTCGCTCTTCGTACTTCTTGACCACATCGTCGGTCTTGCCGCGCTGGTAGACGAAGCCGACCAACTCCGATCGTGCCAGCGAACGTTCGGCCGCCTGCTCCGACTTCTCGATCATGAATTCCAAGGCGGTCACCTTGTACTCCCAGTCCGGGGCGGTCGTGTAGGAACGCAACATGGAGCGATAGACCCTCACGCGAGCTTCGTCATGCGGCGCCAGCTTCAGAGCCTGTTCCACGGCGTCCTGACCCTTGGTGTATTCCTTGACGGTAAAGAACGCGATCGCCGCCTGGAGGGCATCGCTGGAAGAGTTGTAGGTCGCCCCCTCGGCCGATTTCTTGTCTTGAGCTGGAGACGGTGACGCAGTCACGGCCACGATCACGGCGAGCAGACAATAAACTCTCAAGCTCACGAGGCGAACTGACGACAGCGAGTGCGACGAGTTTCGAGATGGCATGGCGACCTCCGAAGTGATGCGAGAAGAACCGTGACGTCTGGCATTATGCCGGGACGATGCCGCATTGTCACGGAGACGGGGCAAGCAGGCGGGTGATCGGGCGATACGGCCGGATCATTTTGCATTCTGCCGCTGTTTCAGGTGGTCGAGCCGTGTATCATGCGCGGCACACTCACCGGGACGACGGGGAATAATGTTGGGAGACCGCACCATGTCGATCGCGGATCGAACAGTCCGCCACCAAGCCACGCGATGGCTCCTCGTCGCGCTGATTCTGAGCGGTGTGATACCGCTTCGGGCGGGTGACGTTGCGCCTGTCGATCCGGCAATGGCTGCGTTCGGCGGCGACGTGGCTGTGACACGGCGGGCGAGCGTGGATTTCGCCCGCGATTTGATTCCCGCGCTGACGAAAGCGGGCTGCAATGCGGGGGCGTGCCACGGGGCGTTTCAGGGACGCGGTGGCTTCCAACTCTCGCTGCTCGGGTTCGATCCCGCCGCCGACCGCGACACGTTGATCAAGGCGTCGCGCGGCCGGCGCGTGTCACCGAGTGTTCCGCTTGCCAGTTTGCTGCTCCGCAAAGCCACCGCCACAATGCCGCATGGTGGCGGGCGACGGATCTCGGTCGAGTCCGAAGTCTACCGATTGCTCCACGACTACATCGCGCTCGGGATGCCAGCGCCATCGGCTGAGGCGCCGCGAATCGTGGGGTTGAACGTCACGCCGACCAGCGTGGTGCTCGAACCGCAGGCCGTGTCGCAGTTGTGCGTGAACGCCCGCTGGTCCGATGGCAATTCGACGGACGTGACATCGTGGGCGTTGTTCGACAGCCGCGACGGATCGATCGCCGAAGTCTCACGCACAGGGCGCGTGATCGCGATCCGTTCCGGACAATCGCCGGTGACGGTTCGTTATCTCGGTCAAGTCGCGTCCGTCGGCCTGACAGTCCCGTTCCCGCGCGGCGTCTCCCTCCATTCCCAGGGGGGGGCAGCGAACTCGGCATTCGTTCCCGCCAACTACATCGACGAACTCGTCCTCGCGAAGTGGCGGGAACTTCGGTTACAGCCCGCACCGCTGGCGTCCGACAGCGAATTTCTCCGCCGACCGTACTTGGACCTGATCGGCACGCTGCCCACGCCGGACGAAGTCCGCGAATTCCTCGCCTCGACCGAACCCAACAAGCGATCGAAGCTGATTGACCGGCTGCTCGATCGGCCCGAGTTTGTCGATCACTGGTCGGTGAAATGGGGTGATCTGTTGCGAGTCCACCGGCGATACGTGGGCGACAAGGGACTCGGCAGTTTCTGGAGTTGGGTGCAACAATCGGTGCGTGAGAACAAGCCGGTCGACAAGCTCGTGCGCGAATTGCTGACCGCGCAGGGGAACGTGTTCAGTTCAGGGCCGGCGGCGTATTACTTCGTCGATCAGAAACCGGAAGAACTCGCCGAAACCACCGCGCAGGTATTTTTGGGTGTCCGGCTGCAATGTACGAAGTGTCACCATCACCCGTTTGAATCGTGGAGCCAGGACGACTACTTCGGGCTGGCGGCATTTTTCACGCGGCTCGACGTGAAGGAGAACAACGAGAACGGACTGCAAGGCCGATTCGGCGGCGCACGGAGCATCCGGCCGATCGCGACCGAGTCTCCGAAACGCAAACTGACCGTTGTCGCCACGCCGCATTGGTTCGGATCGCCACCGCCGGATCTCGACGGAGTGGCCGACGTGCGCACGTTGCTGGCCGATTGGATCACACGACCGGACAACCCGTACTTCGCCCGCAATTTTTCGAACCGATTTTGGGCGTACCTGATGGGACGTGGCCTCGTCGAAGCACTCGACGACCATCGCGCGACGAACCCCGCATCCAACCCCGCGCTGCTGGATGCGCTGGCCCGTGACTTCACCGAACACCATTTCGACGTGAAGCACCTGCTGCGCACGATCTGCAACTCGCGCGTGTACCAACTCGCGTCAGAATTCGATGTCGTTCGGCGCGGGTCTCCCGACCCCGCCGTCCCAGATCGCAGGTCTCCCGAGGATTCAGGAGACCTGCGGTCTTCCGACGGGCTTGGTCAGGAGACCAAGCCCCAACCGCGTCAGGAGACCAAGCCCCAACCGGCAACCAAGGCCCAACCGCCCGATGCCGAAGGTGAATTCTTCACCCACCGCGTCCCGCGACGCATTCCCGCTGAAGTGCTGTTAGACGCGGTCAATCAGGCGACCGAATCGCGAGAAGCGTTCGCGGGTCTGCCCGCCGGAACGCGAGCCATCTCGCTCCCGGACCCCGCCGTGCCGTCGTATTTCCTGACCGCGTTCGGCCGCCCGCTCCGCAATTCGCCGTGCGAGTGTGCTCGAACGTCGCAACCGGACCTCACGCAGGCCCTGCACCTCGTCAACAGTCCCGCCATCCATCAAAAAGTCGTCGCCGAAACCGGCCGCGTCGCAAGACTCCTCAAGGCCAGCCGCTCCGATGCCGACCTCATCGAAGAACTGTACCTCGCCACTCTTTCCCGCTTGCCGACCCCCGCCGAACGCCAAACCATCACCGAACTGCTGGCCGAGGCTCCGTCAAAGAAGGAAGGGTTCGAGGATTTGTTGTGGACGTTGCTGAACAGCTCGGAGTTTGTGTTTAATCATTGAAATCGGGCACATGCCGGAGCATGACGATGTTTCAACTCGACAGTGTATTTGACAACTGTGCCGGCCTCTCTCGCCGAGCGTTCCTCCGCGTCGGCAGCTTGCCATTCCTCGGCGTGTCATTGCCAGCAGTGCTGGCTGCTCGGGCGGCGCGCGGCGAGGTCGCGACGAAGGATGTCAACTGCATTCTGATCTGGACCGACGGCGGGATGAGCAACATCGACACGCTGGACGTGAAGCCCGATTCACCGGCGGAGTATCGCGGTGAGTTCCGGCCGATCGACACGAATGTGGGCGGGACGATCGTCAGCGAACACCTGCCGCTGATGGCACGGCAGATGGACAAGGTGTGCGTGGTGAAGTCGATTGCTCACACCGAAAGCGGCGACCACGTGGCCGCGACGCATTACATGCTCACTGGCTACCCGCAACGACCCGACATCACCGGTCAACCGGCGGGGTCGGTCGTCTATCCGAGTTTCGGCTCGGTGGTGTCGCGAGAAAAGGGTTGGAATCGGGGCCTGCCACCCTTCGTGTTGTGCGGCGGTCGGCATCCGTACGGCGGAGCCGGTTACCTCGGTTCGGCCTTCAACCCGCTGTCGATTTCGTCCGACCCGAACGCGGCGGGATTCAAAGTCGAAGACGTGACGATTCCCGACGAGATCGGCACGGAGCGGACTCAACGTCGGCGTCGGATGCTCGAAAAACTGGATGCGTGGCAGCGGCGAACCGACCGCACGGCCGGAGCCGTCTTCGACCGGAGCGAATTCTACCGTCAAGCCTACGACCTGATCACATCGCCCGCGGCCAAGAAAGCGTTCAACCTCGACGAAGAACCCGCAGCCCTGCGCGATCGCTACGGCCGCACGCGCGAGGGGCAGTCCGCGCTCCTCGCCCGCCGGCTGATCGAAGCGGGCGTGCGGTTTGTGCAAATCAATTCCGGAGGTTGGGACACGCACGACAACAATTTCGGTCGGCTGAAATCGACGCTGTTGCCGACGCTCGACAAGGCGTGGTCCGGCTTGCTCGACGACCTGTCGCAGCGCGGCCTGCTCGATTCGACCGTCGTGCTGTGTGCCGGCGAGTTCGGTCGCACGCCGCGAGTCAACGGGGCCGCCGGTCGCGATCACTACGCCCCCTGCAACGCCATCGGGATCAGCGGAGCCGGCGTGCGCATGGGGACAACGGTCGGCCAGACCGATTCGAAATGCGAAGCCGTCGTCGGCCGATCACACAGCACGCTCGATTACGCTGCGACCTTGTTTCGCCTCCTCGGCATCGACGACACGAAGGAGTACGTCAGCGACGATGGCCGCCCCATCCTGATCAACAACGGCGGCCAACCGATCCGCGACGTGCTCGCGTGAAGTGGGCGAAGGGGTCGGGAGTCTTTTTCAGTTCGGCGAATGCCCGCTCTGACCCAAAGGAATGCCTTCTCGCCGAACTGAAAAAGACTCCCGACCCCGACCCCGTCACCTCCACCTTGGCGAAGAATTAACTGATGCACTCGACTCGACCGTTCATCCTAGTCTTCGCTCTGTTGCTCGACGCTGCGGCATCAATCGCCGTTGCCGAACCGCCCGCTCCCAACTACGGCGAATGTCGCATCGACAGCATCTTCCCCGCCGGCGGTCAGGTGGGGCAGACGGTGACGGTCGAATTCCTCGGAAACAATGGCGGCCTCGCCGGGGCGAAAGACATTGTCGTCGACGGCGCGCCGGGGATTGCTGTGCGCGACGTGACGAATGTTCAGGCGCACGTTGTCCGGGCGACATTCGTCATTGCGGCGGACGCGGTTCCGGGGCGGCGCTGTGTCCGCGTGCTCAACGAACGGTCCGGGCTGACGAACATGCTGTACTTCACCGTCGGCCGGTTGGCCGAGCGGAACGAGACGGAACCCAACAGCGAAACGGCATCCGCCGAGGCGGTCGATCTGCCGGTGATCGTGAACGGACGGCTCGATCCGGCGGCGGATGTCGATTTCTTCCGGTTCTCGTTGCGGTCGGGACAGCACATCGTCGCGATGGTGGCGGCGCATGCGATCGACAGTCACGGGCAGGGCCGAGACTTCGGCTTTGTCGATGCGGATTTGCAGGTGCTCGACGCGCAAGGCAAGGTCGTCGCCGAAGCCCAGGACACGCTGGGGCTCGACCCGCTCGTCGAATTCACGGCGCTGGCGGATGGCGTGTACTTCGCCCGCGTGCAGCATGTGGCCTTTCGCGGATATCCGCAGGCGGTGTACCGGTTGACACTCGGTGATGTGCCGATCCCCGCGGCGATCTTTCCCCCCGGTGGCCGTCGCGGCACGACGGTCGATGTCGAGCTGTCGGGACCGAACATTCCCGTCGGCACGCGACAGAAAGTTGTCGTCCCGGCGGACGACCCGTTCGCATTCCAACACGTCAGCTTCGATGGACCCACGGCGGGCGATCACGAACTGATTTTTCTGCGAGGCGACCTGCCGGAGCAGATCGAAGCCGAGCCCAACGACGATCAACCGCGCGCCAACGGGGTGACGATTCCGATCACCGTCAACGGCCGCTTCGATCGGCCGGGCGACGTGGACTGGTATCGCATCAACCTGAAGCAAGGGGACGCGGTGTTCATTGAAACCACAGCGCAGCGATTTCTTCGCTCACCGGTGGACACGCTCGTGGAAGTGTTCGACGCGCAGGGCAAGAAGGTTGTCGAGAACGATGACGGGTTCGCGACCGACTACATGTTCTATTTCGATTTCCTGGCGTTCGACAGCCAGTTGACGTTTTCGGCCCCTGCCACGGGCGAATACTTCGTGAAAGTCAGCGAGCAATCGGGAACCAGCGGGCCACGAACCGTCTATCGTCTGACCGTCCGGCCGACCGAACCGGACTTCGTGCTGGAACAATTCCCAGACAACGTGCCGATCTGGGGACCGGGGACGACAGCCGCGCTGCACGTGAAAGTGCAGTGGCTGTACGGTGCGTTCACCGGCGATGTTGAATTGTCGGTGGAGGGTCTGCCGCCGGGATGGACCGGCAGCCGCGCGGTATCGCTCGGTTCGCAGGGAGATCGCGCCGGGAACTCGTGGTACAACTATTACGGTCGCAGCGTGTTTCTCACCATCACCGCTCCTCCCGATGCCATCGTGGGAACGCATGTCCCGTTCCGAGTCGTCGGCCGGGCCGAACACTCGGGGCGGAAAATCGAACGGATGGCGAAGACGATGTCACTGTACTATTCGAGCGACATCGGTTTCTTCCGACTGACTCCCACGTCGCGCGTCGTCGTGACGAAACCGCAGGGACCGTGGTTGTCCAACCCGCCGGCGATGGTCACCTCCAAGCCCGGCGGCACGGTGCAGATTCCCGTGCGCGTTCACGAATTGGGGGCGGAGACTCAACTGGGGTTGGTGTTGAACCTGGCCAACATGGGTGTTGGCGTCGGTCCGCAAGCGCCCAAGATCGTGCCCATTCAGGATGGCATCGCGACGCTGCCATTCACCCTGCCCGACCACCTACCGCCGGGCGATCTCACAATCACCGTGGCTCGCACGTGGCGGAGCGACATTCGCGTCGGCATGCCCGGTCCTTGCACACCGGTGTTCACGCTGCGCGTCGAACCGAAATAGCCGCGTGACGGGGTCGGGAGTCGTTTTCTCGGCGGCAAAAACGCGGTCTGAATGAACCGAAGCGGTCGTGGCCGCCGA
>JACRIH010000540.1 GCA_016235885.1 Planctomycetales bacterium
CTGTGGTCTCCGTCGAGGTCCAGACGCTGCCATGACGACCGCTCTGATTCGAGTCGTGCTGCCGTATCATCTGCGGAACTTGGCCCATGTCGGTCCCGAAGTGACGCTCGAGGTCGAAGTCCCGATCACACAACGCTCGGTCCTCGACGCGCTCGAGAGCCGCTACCCGATGCTGCGCGGCACGATCCGCGACCACGTCACACAACAGCGCCGTCCTCTCCTGCGGTTTTTCGCCTGCGAACAGGATGTGTCCCACGAGCCGCCGGACACATCGCTCCCCGATGCGATCGCAAGCGGAGCGGAACCCTTCATCGTCTGGGGAGCCATCGCAGGCGGTTAGCGTGGTGAGAATGGATGCCGCCGGTTGAACACACTTCGCAAGTTTTGATGGACTTGATTTCGCACCCACAATTCCACGTTCACAATTGGCAATACTTCATTCATTCTCCTTCCCCCACTCGACCGCCAGTGCCACGAGCACATCGGCCGCCTTCTGCATTTCTTCGACGCTGGTCCATTCCAATGGCGAGTGCGGGTTGTGTTCGCCGGTGGAGAGATTGGGTGTGGGGAGGCCGAGTGCGGTCAGCCGCGAGCCGTCGGTGCCGCCGCGGATGATGGTCTGGCGCGGTTCGAGACCCGCCGCGCGGGTGGCGGCGAGCGCCTTCGGCAACGCCCGCGGTTCCTTATCCAGCCCGTCGCGCATGTTGCGGTACTGTTCGACGAATTGAATGTCGATCGCGGCTCTTGGGTGAGCCTTTCGCAAGTCGGCGGCGATGGATTCGAGCAGCGCGGTGTATTCGCGCAGCTTCGGCGTTTCGAAGTCGCGGAGAATGATTCGCACCGTCGCCTTCGCCACGCTCCCTTCCATGTGATACGGGTGCAGGAAGCCGTCGCGCTCATCGGTGGTCTCCGGGGACAGCGTGTCCATCGGCAACCTGCTGAGGAACTGGCTGAGAATGCGGATGGCGTTGACCATCTTCCCCTTCGCGATCGACGGGTGAATGTTGATCCCGGTGACTGTCACGATGGCGAGGTCCGCGGAAAACGTTTCGCAATCGACCATCCCCTGACCGTCTCCGTCGAGCGTGTAGGCACATACGGCTCCGAGCTTTTCCAGATCGACCTTGTCCACGCCGTGACCAATTTCCTCGTCGCATGTGAAGCAAATCCGGATCGGCCCGTGCGGGAGTTCGGGGTGTGCCACCAGATGCTCCGCCGCCGTCATGATGGCGGCGATGCCCGCCTTGTCATCGGCGCCGAGCAGTGTCGTGCCGTCCGTGGTCACAATCGTCGCCCCGATCAAATCTCGCAGTGCCGGGTTTTCCGAGACGCGGATGATTTTGCTCGGGTCCCCCGGCAGCACGAGATCGCGGCCGTCGTAATTTTCGTGGACGATCGGTTTCACGTTCGCCCCGCTGGTTTCCGGCGATGTGTCCACGTGCGCGAGCCAGGCGATGATCGGTGCCCTGTGCGACACGGTCGCGGGCACGGTCGCCATGACAATTCCGAAACTGTCCGCCGACACGTCACTCAAACCCAACTCCCGGCATTCCGCCGCCAGCAGTCGTGACAGATCGAGTTGCCCCGGAGTGCTCGGGTAAGTCGAGCTGTGCTCCGACGCCTGAGTGTTGATCCGGACGTACTTCAAAAAGCGATTCAAAATGCCGGGCATGACCGATTGTGCCTGCCTTTCCGAAGGAATCGTTGGAACTCATCGCGGCCGAATGTACTGGACGGAACCACCCCCGGGAAAGGTTGGAACGACTGCCCTCAGAGGTTTGACACGGCGGGAGACCGACCTAGATTTTCACGGATCGACTCCCGCTGATATTGAACGACCATTTTGCCATGACTGCTTTGATCTTCCTGATCGCCGGGTTGTGCCTCTTTGTGGGCTATCATCTCGGACACCATGTGGCCTCGGCGGGAGGCAATCCGCGTTGGGCTGAAGATCTTCCGCGCGACGACATTTCGGCAGATCTCGACGCCGAGTATGCGTTGTCTCTGCTGGATTCAATTCGCCAATTGACGAACACCGTGCATGACGAAGTCGACCGGCGAGCGGGCGACAAGCACGAATCCACGGGACCGATTTCGTCACCGTCACTTTCCGAGGCGACGATTGTGCTTTCGGCGGCCACTCGGTTACTGGAAGCGAACAAACAACTTCTGACCGACCTGTCGTCCGCCAAGGCGGAGATATTCGAGCAGCAGGAAATCTTGGGATCGGTTCAGAGTCAGGCGATCACCGACGAACTGACCGGCCTGCTGAATCGCCGTGCGTTGAATCAGGAACTGCCGCGACTCCGGGAGGAGTCCGAACGGATGCAGTCACCGCTGTGCTTCCTGCTGGTCGACCTCGATCATTTCAAGAAATTCAACGACCGTTTTGGACACTTGGTGGGTGATGAACTGCTGCAATTCGTCGCGTCCACTTTGAAGCAGTCGACGAGCGGGCGTGATATCGTCACGCGATTTGGCGGCGAGGAATTCGCCTGTGTGCTGCCGAATACGAACCTCGATCACGCAGCGATTCCCGCCGATCGCATTCGAGAGGCGGTGGAGAACCTGACCTACCAGTTGGACGAGCGGGAACTCCACATCACCGTGAGCGTGGGCTACGCGGAAGCCCAGCCAGGCGAGACGACTGAGCAGCTCATTCAGCGCGCCGACATGGCGCTGTATGCTGCCAAGGCAGCCGGACGAAACTGTTGCTGCTTCCACGACGGACAAACCTGCCAGTCGCTCCAAGGCAGACTGTTCGACCTCGACAGCCTCTCCGCGGCGATGACTGAGGTGAAACTCGGAGCGAGCCAGTTGTTCACGCTCGAACGATCGTAGGCCAAGTTGTGACGCGTCGTGTCGGGAAAATCGACGCGAGTCGCAACGTGCTCAACCCTTGACCACCGCCCCGCGTCTCCCCAGAATTCGTCCGGCACGTTCAGACCGAATTCAGCCGGAAGGAATCTCCGCATGGCGACACGCAAACAGTCACGGAAGAAGACCGATCGCAAACCGATACCGAGTCGCGGCGCAGCCTCCCCAACGATTGGCGAGTATCTGATTCAGCGGCTGCGGGACTACGGCATCGAACACGTGTTCGGAATCCCCGGTGACTTCGTGCTGCAATTCTACGGCATGCTCGAAGAGAGCGATCTGAAAGTCGTCGGGACGACGCGAGAGGATTGTGCCGGGTTCGCGGCGGATGCGTATGCGCGCGTGCATGGCATGGGGGCCGTCTGCGTCACGTACTGCGTGGGTGGTCTGAGCCTGTGCAATTCCATCGCTGGCGCGTACGCCGAAAAGTCCCCGGTCGTCGTGATCAGCGGAGCGCCCGGCATGGAGGAGCGCCGTTTGAACCCGCTCCTGCACCACAAGGTTCGCGACTTCAACACGCAACGCGAAGTGTTTGAGAAGATCACTGTTGCCACGGCATCGCTCGACGATCCGCTGACGGCGTTCCGCGAAATCGACCGCTGTCTGGCCGCAGCCCACCGTTACAAGCGACCGGTGTACCTCGAACTGCCGCGCGACCGGGTCCACGCGAAACCGCTGTTCCCACACAAGCCGGCGGAAGAACGGTTCGTCAGCGACCGCGATGCGCTCCGCGAAGCGATTGACGAAGCGGCCGAACTCATCAACTCGTGCCAGCGGCCGATCATCATCGCGGGAGTCGAGATGCACCGATTCGGCCTCGGCGACGAAGTGGTCAAGCTGGCCGAAAAGCATCACCTCCCGATGGTTGCCACGCTGCTCGGCAAATCGGTCGTCAGCGAGAAACACCCGTTGTACCTCGGCATCTACGAAGGGGCCATGTGCCGCGATGTCGTCCGAAAATACGTCGAAGAGAGCGACTGCATCATGTTGCTCGGGACGTTCCTGACCGACATCGACCTCGGGATTTACACGGCGAATCTGGACGTCGGGAAGTGCATTCTCGTCACCGCCGAAACGCTTCAGATTCGGCATCACCATTTTCACGACGTGCTCCTGTCCGACTTCGTGAAAGGTTTGGTGCGTGCCAACCTCAAGCCGCCACGACGACCACTGCCGCCACGGCCGAAATCGAATGACCGCGAGTTCATCGTCCAGCCCGACGCCAAGGTCACCGTGCGGCGATTGTTTCAGCGCCTGAACGAACTGCTCGACGAAAACATGGTTGTCGTGACCGACGTCGGCGACTGCCTGTTCGCAGCGGCCGACCTCACGATCTACCGCGATACCGAGTTCATCAGCCCGGCCTATTACACGTCGATGGGGTTCGCGATCCCGGCGTCGCTCGGCGCACAGTTTGGCAACCGGAAACTGCGGCCGATCGTCCTCGTCGGCGACGGGGCGTTTCAGATGACCTGCCTCGAATTGTCGACGGCACTCAAGCACGGCTTCAACCCGATCGTGCTCGTGATGAACAACAAGGGCTCCGGCACCGAGCGCTTCCTCCAGGAAGGCCCGTTCAACGACATCCCGAATTGGAATTACCACCGCCTCCCCGAATTGCTCGGCGGCGGCTGGGGCTTCGAAGTCCACACCGAATGCGATCTCGACCAGGCCTTGAACGCCGCTCTCGCCAACACCGACACGTTCAGCCTGCTCAACATTCATCTCGACAAACACGACATCAGTCCGGCCCTCGATCGGTTGGCGCAGAGTCTTTCAAAGTGGCTTTAACTTATGCTGCGCCGGCAGTCACGGATTTCGTGGGGCGGCACGCGCGCCTCCATCGGCGGATTTCGCCAGAGGACCCGGTTTGACGCAGGTTCCAGCGTGGGTTGAGCTTGACCACTCCCACGCCTTGTGAGAGAAGTCGCCCCGCATCTCGGGTGTCTCTCGTCCCAAAATTTCTCCACTCAGCGATCGTGTCGCGTTCACGACCAAGGATGGTCCGCACATGAAACGGATTCTATTCGTCAGCGTGGTCTGCGGAGCAGCAACGTGCCTGTCCGGGTGCGCGAACTTCATGGAATCGCGGGTCGTACGAGCGTTCGCCACGGACCTGCGCGATGAGGATTTGACCGACCTGCGGTCGCACTCGTCCGATGAGTTTGCTCGCGAGGCGTTGCGGGGCGATGGAGCGATCGAGTCGCTCAAGCTGCTCAAGATTCCGTCCGGTGATCCCAAGATCGTGAAGGTGTCGGACGAATCGCCTGACCGCAAAAACGTCACGGTCGAAATGGGTGAGACCAAACAAAAGCTGCACTTCAAGCTCATCCGCGACCCGCAGAAACGCAAATGGGTGGTGGATGACATCTACAAGAGCAAGCAAGACGTCTCGAAGGGCAAGACCGTTGCCCAGCAGATGGACGTGCTGCTGACTGTTCGCGAAATGCTCGACGCTTGGGAGTCCGGGAACCGGCGGCAGATCCTGTCCACCGTGACCGACAGCTTGGGAAAAACACTCAGCGATGTGCCGCCACATTATCTGACAGTTCTCTCACGGCAGGCGATCGGCGAGACCATGCGTCAGTCGGGTATCCAGCCGCGGATCGAAATTGCAGACGAGGTGGCGCATGTGCGTCTGCCGCAGTCCAATGGCGAAGTGGAAATCACATTCCAGCGCGTGGGCGAACGCTGGAAGGTCGACGAGGTGCGCCGCGAGGCGCGGCAGGAGGCGGCCAGTCTCGCGTCGTTGCGGGACGCGGCGGCCGTCACGTCTGTCGCGGCGGCATTTCAGGCTGCCTACCAATCTCACGACAAACAGAAACTGTCCGAGGTGAGCACGGTGCGGTTGTTCGATGGCTGCCTGGCCGCAGCCGACCTGTCGCTTGTCGAATTGCCGGAAGCCACGTCACCGGACAAATTCGAAATCAAACTGGAACCGCGCAGCGCCAGCTTCGTCGTGACCGGCGAACGCGAAATCTTGCGATTGAGCCTGCTCCAGCAGTCGACCGACCGCACCTATCGCGTCGAAGAGGTTACGCTGTACGAACTCAACGGTTCGCAGGACAAGCGGCTCTCCTCGTTGTTCAATTCGCACGCGGTGATGCAGGCCTTCAGCGAGGCGCTCAGTGACCGGGACCTCGACAAGTTGCGTTTGCACGCGACGCTGGACTTCAACCGTCGCGTGTGGGACCGCGTGACGCCGGCCACTTTGAACGCCCTTCAGATGCGCGAATTGCAGCCGGGGACGCCGCAGGTGGTCAACACCGTCTTCCACGGGGCGATGACCGAAATCACGGTCACGCAGGCCTCCGGTCCGCGAACGTACATCCTCCGCGATCAAGCCGGGAAGATGGTCGTGGATGACATCGAGGCTCCCGCCCAAGATCGACCACGGTCGCTCAAAGCGACGCTCGACGTGTTGATCCCGATTCAAGAATTCTCCGCCGGCGTGCGGACGGGAACTCTGGCCCTCATTCGCTCGCAGATCTCGCGCGAGTTTGGTCGGCTGGTTTGGAATCAGGTCGATACCGTTCCCGACATGGATGTGCCGATCGACTCATTCCTGCGTGCTCCACTCAAGCAGATCACGGTCTCGCCCGACCGGGCGCTGATCCTGCTGGGTGACGAGACGTTCGGTGCCAAAGTGCTGCTCGTGAAAGAACAGGACCGCTACGTCCTGGACGACGTGGTCCTTGTCTCCGGGCCGGAGCCCGATCAGCGCGTGGGACTGCGGCGGCACATGAGAGTGAAGCTGGCGCAGGGCCAGTGACGTAGGTCAGCCTTTCTAGGCTGACACCGCCGGAGTGGACGGTCATCAATCTGCGAACGGGTCAGCCTGGAAAGCCTGACCTACGGGACCGCGTCTTGAGTCCCCCGGCGAAACTTCGTATACCTCGCCGCGGTTGACAGTGTTTTCCGCGAGAGGCATCACGTGAAGGGGTCCGTCATGAAATACATCATCGGTTGCATCGGTTCGGCATTGCTTGGCAGTCTGTTCACGGTGTGGCTCGTCGAGAACACCGGACACGACCGGGTTGTGGCTCAGGAACGAGGACCACTTCTTGCCCCGCCCCAGCGCAGCAGCAACCAGAAATCACCGATCACACCGCCAACTCCACTGCCCGGCGGGGCGGGGGCGGGATTCGTCGACCAACTCACTGCGGAGGAACAGGTCAACATCGCCGTCTACGAGAACGTCAACCGCAGCGTTGTGAACATCACAACGAAGAGCGTGCGTGGCGACGGGTTTTTCTTCGAACTGTCCGCTGAAGGGGCCGGCTCCGGAAACGTGCTCGACAAGACCGGGCACATTCTGACGAACTACCACGTGGTCGAAGATGCCAAGCAGGTCTCGGTCACGCTGTTCGACGGCAAGTCGTACGACGCCAAATTTGTCGGTGGCGATCCAATCAACGATGTCGCTGTGATCCGGGTCGATGCCCCGGCCGAATCACTGTTCCCGGTGGTCTTCGGAGACTCGCGGCGACTGAAGGTCGGCATGCGCGTGTTCGCCATCGGCAACCCGTTTGGTCTCGAACGAACTCTGACCACGGGAATCATCTCCAGCCTCAACCGCACGCTCCAGGTTCACGAACACCGCAGCATCAAGTCGATCATTCAAGTCGATGCGGCGATCAATCCCGGCAACTCCGGTGGACCACTGGTGGACACGCAAAGCCGTCTGATCGGAATGAACACTGCCATTGCCAGCAAGACCGGGCAGAGTGCCGGAGTCGGTTTTGCGATCCCGATCAACCTGATCGCCCGCATCGTGCCGCAACTGATCGAACGCGGTCGCGTCACCCGGCCGGAAACGGGAATCGCCGAGGTATACCAAACGGAACGGGGTCTGATCGTCAACCGCCTGGTCCCGAACGGCCCGGCCGAGCGTGCCGGTTTGGTCGGTCCATCCGTCCGCCGTCGCGGATTGGGTTTCGTCACCCTCGACCGCAGCACCGCCGATTTGATCGTCGGTGTGGATGGCCAGAAAACGCTGACTGCCGACGACTTCCTGACCTACATCGAAAGCAAGGAACCGGGCGACCGCGTCAACTTGCAGATCATCCGCAAGGGGGGCGAGACGCGAGTCACACTGCAACTCGGCGGTGGCGAAGTCGGAGCGAACGGCAAGCCGGCACCGTGACCTGCGTGCCTTTGTGGCCGGGTCACTCCGTGACCCGGCCGCCGAGTCGCGGAACGCTCGGCCACTTTTCGGTTGCGCTGCGTCGTTTATTGGGACTCAGATTGATGTTTGGGCTAACGCCTTGCCGCTCACTAGTAATCCCGAAATCAGCCCAAACATCAATCTGAGTCCCAATAACCGCGTGGCCAGCGGCCCGCGCGTTGGACCGGATCACTCGAAACTCGCGGGGCGTTGCCCACGCGGTTAATCAATCGCCGGGAATTCCGCCAGCACCTGCTGCACTCGCTCCAGCGGCACTCCAATTACGTTGGCTGCGCTGCCGCGGATGTCGGTCACGAACGGGTCGTGGGGCAACTGCAAACCGTATCCACCGCAACGTCCCTCCCATTCGCCGCTGTCGAGGTACGCCGCGATATCCGCTTCGGTCCACGGTCGCATCGTGATTTCCGTCCGTTCGACTCCGCCGATGTGCAAGTCGTCGTGACTGCGAAGCAGGCACCAACCTGTCAGCACGTCGTGAGTCGAACCCGACAGCAGCCGCAACATCCGCTCCGCGTCGTCGCGATCCGTGGGCTTGCCGAGAAGCTGGCCATGCACGTGACTCACCGTATCGCAGGCGAGAATTGTGCCGACGACCCCGCGGCTTCGCACCACACGAGCCTTCCACAACGCCAAGTACTGCAAGCCCGCGCCAATGTCCGGGAAACCAGCCAGGTCCGGCTCGTCGATTCCCGAAGGGATCACGTCCACGTCGAGTCCCGCTTGTTCCAACAGGTCGCGTCGAGCGCGGGATTGACTGGCAAGGATCAAACGCATGGTGTGGACGTGGCGTAGTGGCGACTGTTGAGCGATGCGGCGACGCGGCTTAAGATGACCGCTCTCGCTTAGAAAATTGAGCGAGGTTGGATTGTAGGCGTGGATCGAGTTCCTGCAACGGAGATGTTTCGTGCGACTTTTCTGTGGACTTGTGGCATGTCTGTCAATTCCGTTGCTCGTTGGTTGCCCCAACAAACCACCGGTGGCTCCGGCGAAGTTGCCGTTTGCCGGGCAAGACATCACGGTCTCCGTGCCGAAAGGCTGGGGTTTCTGGACCGTGTGGGAGTTGCCCCTTCAGGAGTGGTCGGCACAGACAGAAGCTCGCTGCACGCTGCGTGAATACGATTCGGCTGCCGCTCTGTCATCGCCGCAAACCGTGATCGATGACGGAGACGACTTGATTCTGCTGCCGTTGAACCGGCTGGGGGACTTTGTCGCCGCTGGCGCGTTGGCGGAGGTTCCCGAGGCCCAGCGATCCGAGGCGAATTTGAATTGGATCGACCTGTATCAGGGACTGCGCGAGCAAGTCGCATCGCGCGGCAAGCGGCCACTGGTGATGCCGATCGCTGCGCCGGTGCTCGTGTGCTATTTCCGCGAGGACTTGCTGAAGCAGGCCAATCTGTCGCCGCCGCGTACGTGGCTTGAGTACCAGCAACTCGTCAACACGCTCGATCGCTGGGCACCGGGCCTGACGGTTGTCGAACCGTGGAGCGAGCCGTTTCGCACGACGATGTTCTTGGCTCGTGCCGTCCCGTTTGTCAGACATCCAAGTCAGTATTCGTTGTATTGGAACATCGACACGGGCGAACCGCTGATCGACAACGCGGGGTTTGTCCGAGCGTTGGAGGTCGCTCAGCAAGCCGTGGCGAAAATGCCAACCGACGTGACGAAGTTCAGCCCCGCCGATTGCCGCCGTGAAATTCTATCCGGCCGCGCCGCGCTCGCCATCGGATACGAATCCGGGCCGAAGGGGACCGCTATCGCGTTCTGTCCGACCGACGGCCTCGCAGCGGCAGAGAAGTCGGATCGAACTGCGAATGTGCAGATCGGATTTTGCCGGTTGCCGGGTGTTGACGAAGCGTACAACCAGTCGAACCAGCGCTGGGAAGCGATCCCCGGTGGTGACGTGAATCATGTGACACTGACCGCATTCGGTGGCTTGTGCGCTGCGGTTTCGTCACGGAGTTCAAAACTCAAACAAGAGGCCGCGTGGCATCTGCTGCGAACGCTCGCGGGGGAAAATGTCACGAGCGTCTTCCCGCCCGGCACACGAACGCCGTGTCGCGAATCGCACACCAGCCAACCCGGTGGTTGGACGGGTGACGAACTGCAAGACGCCGAGCGGTACAAGTATCTCAACGCGGTCTCGCTGAGCCTGCGCGACACGCGACTGGTCGCCGAGTTGCCGGTTCCGGGTCACGCCGAGTTCCGCCAGGCGCTGACCGATGGCTTGACGGCCGCGCTGTCGGGACAGGCCGAATCACAAGCGGCGCTGAGCGACGTCGCGGCGAAATGGCGAGAGATCGCCGAGCGGTTGGGAGGCGCGAAGAAAGTGCGCGACGAATACCGACGCAGCCTGGGGTTGTCCGCGAAGGAGTGACAGCGTGATTCTCGAAGGCATCGTGACGAGCGTGAGTCCGCAGGGTGAAATCAACGTCGCCCCGATGGGACCGATCATCGACGAATCGCTGACGACGCTGAACCTGCGTCCGTTCCGTACCTCGACAACCTACCAAAACTTGAAGGTCCGGCCGTGCGGAGTGTTTCACGTCGTCGATGACGTGCTGCTGCTGGCTCGGGCGGCGATTGGCAGGCTGGAGGTGTTGCCAGAGATGTTTCCTGCCGAGCACGTCGTCGGATTTGTATTGCGGGACGCCTGCCGTTGGCTGGAGTTCGAGATCGAATCGTGCGACGATCGGGACGAGCGGCCGAACCTGATCGCTCGCGTGGTCCATACCGGTCGGTTGCGGGACTTCTTCGGTTTCAACCGCGCCAAGCATGCGGTGGTCGAAGCCGCGATTCTGGCGACTCGCGTGCATCTGCTGCCGAAGGACGACATCCTGCGGCAGTTCGCGGCACTGGAAATCCCCGTGCAAAAGACGGCGGGACCGCGCGAGCGCGAGGCGTTCGACCTGCTGCACCGCTACGTGCTGGAGAACCTGCCGCCGTCATGACTCCCCGTTCGATCACGATCACCACCGGAGCGCGGTTGCACTGCGGGTTGCTGTCGCTGGGAGCGACCCGACGACGGCAATTCGGAGGCGTCGGGTTGATGCTCGACCGGCCGGGCGTGTCGCTGCGTTTGATGCTCGCCGAGCGCGATGAGGTCTCCGGTGACGAATCCGCACGCCACCGAGTCGCCGAACTTGTGGCGAGATATCGCGAGCGATGCCCGGCCGCGACACGGCCGCCATCCTGCCGGGTGGAAGTTCTGACGGCGATTCTCCCGCATGTCGGATTCGGTTCGGGAACGCAATTCGGCATGGCGGTGGCGAAGGGACTGAGTTTGATGGCGGACGAACAGGGTGTGGCCACCATCGAGTTGGCTCAGCGCGTTGGTCGCGGACGTCGATCCGCGATCGGAATCCACGGGTTTGACGTCGGTGGGTTGCTGGTCGACGGCGGCAAGCAACGCGATGTCGAAGTCAGTCCGATCGTCACGCGAGTCGACATTCCCGACGACTGGCGATTCCTGCTCGTGCGACCACCGTCGGAAGTGGGTTGTTCCGGAACGGACGAATTTCGAGCCTTCGACAGGTTGCCGCCGGTTCCCGAACGGACGACCGATCGGTTGTGCGGGATCATCGTGATGGACCTGCTCCCCGCGCTTCACGAGTGCGACTTCGACGGGTTCGCGAGCGCTCTGCGCGAGTTCAATCACACCGTCGGCAGCCACTTCGCAGTGGTACAAGGGGGAGTGTTTTCATCACCGCGCATGGAGAAATTGGCGGCGTGGCTGGAGCGACGTGAAGTCATCGGCGTGGGTCAGACGTCTTGGGGCCCAACTTTGTTCGCCGCCTGTGAATCAGCGCCAGCCGCTGAGAAGGTGGCCCAAGACATCGCGTCCACCGACTGGTCGGACTGCGTGATCGAGGTCGCACGACCGCTCAATCGGGGGGCGACATGCGAGGTGGAATGGTGAAGTGTCATGGCCGCGTCCGGTCGGAGAAACCTTGCGGGGTTTGACGGTTGTTTGGGATCGACGTTACGATCATCCACGCTGGACCGGTCAGGGTTCGATCCTTGATAGGACTCACTCTATCTGGCGCTGCGGCACATTCTCTTTTGTTGGAGTTGACGATCATGGCTCAAAGATCACAGGACGAACCGCAGGCCAGCCGGGAGAAGAAGCGTGTGTCGCTGGAGGCTCCCCGGAGCGGTGGCAGCGGGGGCTGGCTGGTCACGATCCTTTTTGTGGCCGTTCTCGCCGGAGGCGGCTACTACTTCCTGCCGCAGTTGCTGGCGCTCACCACCAAGCCAGCTACGGATCGCGGCATCCTCACTCACACGATTGGGCGCGGCCGGTTGCTGGTGACGGTTACCGAGGACGGCAACGTCGAGAGTGCTCGCAACTTGGACGTAAAATGCCAGGTCGCGGGCGGCACCTCCATTCAATGGATCATTCAGGATGGAAAGGAAGTCGAGCAGGGAGACGAATTGGTCAAGCTCGATCAGGCCACGATCGACGAGCAACTCAACACGCAAAAGATCGCCTTCGAAAAAGCTCAGGCATCGAAGATCCAGGCCGACGAAGACCACGGAGCCGCCGAAATTGGGGTCAAAGAATATCAACAGGGAACATTTTTGAAGGACCAGCAGCTCGCCGAATCGACCATTCGGATCGCGAAGGAGAATCTGAAGAGTGCCGAAAACATGCTGGCGCACACACAACGCATGGCACGGAAAGGTTTCGCCACGCCACTGCAAGCCGAGGCGGACACGTTTGCCGTGGAGCGAGGGAAGCTCGACTTGGAGGCAGCCGAGACCTCCAAACGCGTGCTCGTGGAATTCACCAAATTCAAAATGCTCAAGGAACTCGAGGCGAAGCGCGAGACGGCGGCCGCCAAGGTTCGCTCCGAGGAAGCCTCGTTCAACCTCGAAAAGGGACGCCTCGACCGGTTGACACGACAACTGGCCAACTGTGTCATCAAGGCTCCGCAAAAGGGGATGGTCGTCTACGCGAACGAGGCCAGCGGTCGCGGTATGGGCGGCTCGCAAAG
>JACRIH010000545.1 GCA_016235885.1 Planctomycetales bacterium
CCCTTTGATCGTGACCACATTGCCGTCGAAGTAGTCGAAGACCACCGATGCTTCTCCGCTGGCCAACTGTGAGGCATACACCGCCGAGAACGAGTTGTTGTACGTTTGGAGGTTGTTCCCAACCTGCCCACTCACCAGCGTGCTCGTGGCTATCAGGCGTGGAAGTGTCACAGGAGTGCCCAATGGAGGAGGCGCTGGAAAAAACGCAATCACTCGATTCAGCAGCCCAAATTCACCATCGGCGCTGTACGCCTTCTCCAGCATGAAACCACCAAACTCAATCGCACCGCCGCGGGCCAACTCAATCCCAATTGTCCCGCGGAATCCGTTGTTCCCATCCAAATCGAGATTCTTTGTGCTCGGAACTGTCGCCGCTCCAATGAGATTGCCAAAGCCATCCGTGACAGGAAATAGATCTCTCGGATTCGACACGCCGGCCACTTGAGTTCCGAGCAGCACATCGCCCGGAGACTCAATGTTCCAGTCGAGGTATTCCGCACGCAGATAGGTCCTTCCGAAAATTGGCTGCCGGCCGAGGTTCGGAAAACCTTCGTGGGGTGCTCCAGGGTAGGGAGCTCCATTCCATTGACCTCCCTGAGGAGAAGCCATCTGATTGAGATACGGGAATGGTTCAGTGACGGTCGGAACTTGATAGACGGGAGCTTGAAAAACCGGCACTTGCTGAGCGTGCAAACTCACCGGAGTCCACAAAGCCCAGCCCATGAGGATGGCGGCAGCAACACGGCAGGCTCGAAGCATGGTCCTGTTCCTTTGGCAATCCGTGCAAGAGGTCCAATTAGCCCCGGCTCAGATACGATGCGGATGATCCGCGCGTATCGAAGGCAACGCACGTACCTGTTGTATCGGTGTTGCCGGTTGCGGAACTTGGACAAAATTTGCGGGGACGCGGGGAATCGGTTGTGATTCTCAACCGGCCCAAGGCAGCCTTGGAAGACAGACGCGGAGACACGGAGCGGGGGAGATGGGGAGACACGGAAGTGTCCGTTTCTCGTCTCAGCGACTTCGTTTTCACTCCCCTTGCCGGACCAGCCCAGCGGCAATATCCGCTGGTAGCTCTTTGCCGCTGACGGATTTGAACAGCGATGCCAGATGCTCGCGGAAAACAGCCATCGGTTCGACGACCTTGCAACCGCGAATGCGCGCCTCTTCGAGCAACGGCGTGTCGTTGGGAATGTCGCTCAAGTCGGTGACAGTCATGTTGGGACGCAGGTAGCTGGGATTGACTCGAGTCTTCTCGCGGTCGGTCCGATTCGACGTGGCTTCTGCGATGACGACCACGTCGGCGAGCGTATCGTACATGTTCGCGACCGGCACGAATCGCGCGTTAAACATTTGAGCCATGAGTTGCGCTGCGGCATCATCGGACGAGGTGATGCTCATCATGCCCTTCCGGCGCTGCACGCCATACGCCACGCTCTGTGACAGTCCTCCCGCGCCGATAATCATCACGTTTCGTCGGTCCAGAGGGCGATCCTCGGGCGTCGTCGCGCCGAGCGACAATTCGATGGCTCGCAGCACGCTCCGCCACAGCGTGCTGTAGGCGTGCCAACCGTCTTGTTGTTTCACCAACAGGTCCGCGAATTGGCTGATCCGCGTTGCTTCCTCCAAATGCGGTGCCAGTGCCAGCACGCGTTCGCCCGTCTTCGCGTTCGGCAGGATGACATTGATGTGCAGCGTGTCGAGCATCTGCCCCAGTTTTTCCGTGCTGCCAATCTCGATCGGCAGGCAGCGAATGTTCAGACTGAGGGCCTTGAACGCCGCGTTGAGCGTCTTCACCGCGCGAGTCTCGGTCGATCCGAAACCAATCACCGCGATGAAGCGGGTTTGCGGGCCGATGTCCTGCCAGTGGTAAGTTTCGTCCAGGTCAGTGACAGTTTGCTGGCCGGCGTACGCTTCCAGTCCCTTTTCGAGAGCCGCGTAAATCCACGGCGAACCGTGTTTGCGACCCAGCAGCGAAAACATCAGACCGGACTGATCGAGACCCATGCCGACCACGGGCACCTCGCGCTTCTTGCTCACTGCCGCCAGCAACGGCCACGCCGCTTCGAGCGTCGGCGTCGGTCCCACAAATTTGACGACATCGGCCTTGGCCTTGACCGCTTTCTCGTAGACCTGCTCCAAATTCGCCAGCGGTTTGTTCAGCGACGTGTAGCTGATCACCCGTTTGGTCTTGCCGAATCGCGGCACTTTTTCGGCGATATCCAATTCCAGTTCGATGTACGCCGGCCCGGCCACGATCGCCGAGCGAAGCATCGTCAGCCGTTCGTCCTCGGAATCGTCCCAAGCTCCGCCGTCCTGCCGGCGGCGGCACGAAAGCAACATCGGCTTGCTGATACCAGCCATCAGGTCTGGGATGTCTGGTTCTTTGCCGAGCCGGTCGAGGCGGAACTCAATCAGATCACATTGTGGCGCGGCGTTGAGCAGATCGACCTTGCCCAATTTGCGGGACTCGGGAGCGACGGCGATACAAAGCATGGAATGAAGTCCGAGAAGGGAGGATGGAAGATCGGGGATCGGAAAAATGACTGCCGCTCACCGCGACGCGGCAAGCGTTCGGTGGCGGCAGTGCCTATCTTGTCGCGTTGGCCCTCAGTCTTCAACACTTTCCTTGAGAATCGCCGCATAAATTTCCCGAGCCTTGTCGTAGGCCGCCTTGGCTGCGGGTTGCTCGTCCTTGCGAATGCCCTTCTGCTTGGAATTCCAACACACGTCCACCGCTTTGACGCACCACTCGGCGCTCTTGCGGCTCGCGTGAATCGGCTTGCCGGCGACTTCAACAAACACCGGGTTCGTGTGGACCGACGGCAGGATGCGGACGGCAATCCAACTGGAATGCGGGAGGTCCAGGTCGAATGCCAGGCTCTGCAACTTTCCATCAGCGACGATCTTCTTCGAGGCCGCCGGCTTCCCGTTGACGATGATTTCCACCGGCACCTCGCGGGAATTGTCCAACCGACAGCGTTCCAAATGCCAGTACGGTTTTTGATCGAGTCGCCGCGATCGAATCGCCTCGGTTTCGGGAGTCGGCTTCTCGGCCAGCAACGCGTTGACATCGAACTCGACGCGAACCTTCCCCGGTTTGGCGAGGTTGAGTTGGCTGAGCTGTTTCTTGTCATTCGGTTCGCCCACGCCGAGAGCCTTCGCCGCGGAACCGCCTGCGCCGATTGGAGTCACTCGAAAATCGAGCACGTGGCTCAGCCCGTCGCCGCAGTAGCTGCGACCGTCTTTCACTCCTTGAATCCAGTTGTCGTAGTTCAGTTCTTGTTTCTCGTCGAGCTTCACGTAGATCCGTCCCAGCCCGACCTTGTCTCCGTAGATGCACGGGAAGTCGGTCTCGCCGCTGATTCGTGACTTCATTCCACAATTGAGAGTGTGATACCAGATGTTCAATTCCCAGATGGACGGTGTATCCACGGCCGAAATGAAGTCGCACACGTTGTGCGCCGTCGTCACGATGTACTCGTTGGCCCCGATGCCGTCGAACGGCGGCACTTCGTAATCGGGCAGCTTGTCCGCCGACCGAGTGCCTTTCATCACCGGGACACGATTGCCTCCTGCGTCGTAGTCTGGCAGCGCCAGTCCCCAACCGCTGTGGCTGTAGCCGACGACCGCCCCCTGCTTCTGTCCCCACGCGAGAATCGGCAGCGTCCAACTGGGCCATTCGGCGATCTGGGTAGTGCGTAGTCCCGAAAAACTCCCTTTCTCCGGACCGAATTGGAAATCGAATTTGACGTCCGTCGGATATTCAAAGTCGTCGTCGCTGAGTCGCAGCAGGCAGAGATGGCCGGCATGCTGCGATGGGAAGCCGCTCACTTCGACGTCGTACCGCATCAGGTAATTCGGCCGCGACAGCGCCGACGTCTTCCCCTCGAAGTATTGTTTCTGCGAGTACCAGCACGGCCCCCACGACAACACGCAGCCGACGTTCAGATCTTCGCCAAGAATGTGCCGCATCATGTCGGCCGGAGTCACCCCTTCGGTCGGGTTTTCGTAGTGCGCACACCCGGCGGCATGCACGTGGTGGTCCCCTGAGAACCACCGGCGCGTGGCCGGTTGAGTCCACCGCCGCAACGAAAACTCTTCGCGATGGCTGACACCATCGGCGGGCACTTTGATGTTGAACGTCTGCACCACGTACTCCGGCCCGCGCGACACTTCGACCGTGTACTCGCCTGGCGACAGATGCACCGACTCGCCGTCGGTTCGATAGATTTGGTTGTGAAAGAAAAAGTCCGGCGCCAGACGCCGCGCCGGATTTGGATAGACGCGACCCCGGTTGTCTCGGATCACGAATGCGGCCGTGGTTGGCTTCCCGTCAAAATCCTTCACGCCGAGAGACACTTCGACGGCGGGGGCACAATTGAACAGGATCGCCACCGCATTTCGAAACCCGATGTCCTGCGTTCCCTGTCCGACGTTGAAACCGAGCGACGCTTCGCGGCGACCCACATCGCGCGAGTAAAGCTGGAGGATTCGATATTCGAGGGCGAGACCCGACAGATTCGGCTTGAGCGGCGGGTTGTTAAACAAGACACCGTCGAGGAACCGCCCCGGCACGTCACTGGGGGTGATCTCCGGCTTCGGCCGTGACGCGGACGAACTCCGTTTGTACAGCGGCGCGAGGTTCGGGCTTTCGATTTTGAGTTGCGGAGTGATCCCCGCCTGATTGTCGACCTTCACAAGAAATGTCCGCCAGCCCTGCTGGACGAGTTCCTTTTTCACAGGTCCCTCAACCACCGACACTCGGCTCTCCGCGTTGATCGTCACACCCGCAACGCAGTACGCATCGAGAATCTTCTGAATCGCCCTCGTCGATTTCGCGGCATCGGTCTCTTTGATCGCGGATTTCAACGCCGCTTCATCAGCCGCCGCGAGGGGAGCTCCGACGTATTGCAACGCTTCGATCAATCGCTCGGTCGCAGCGGCCAGCGGCTGCGGTTCGACATCGGCAACCAACGGCAAGTCGGCGGCCGAGGAGACAGGCGGCCCGATCAGCCACGCCAACGGAGTCAGCACCAGCACGAACAATTGCACGAATCGGCTCGGAATCACGACGTGGCGAAGCATGATGCGGCTCTCCAATTCCAGCGGAAACGGGGGAAGTCGGCGTCGCAGTGCGTTTGCCCTTGCGGAACCGACACCGGATGCGGCACATTGTCAGCCACGGCGACGCGGAGTTCAAGCATCAGCCGGGAACTACAAACTCGAATCTTCAGGAGAACGCCTCATGCCATTCGTCTGGAACAAACTGCCGTGGTATTGCCTCGCGACTCTGGTCGTGTTTTGTGGGCGAGGCAACGTCGCCACCGCGGGCGATCTGTCGCCGGTCAAACTTGTGCGAACTCCCGAGGGTGGCATCCAACCGCAGGCGGTCGTCGATGCGGATGGTTCTGTCCACTTGATCTATTTCAAAGGTCAGGCGGGAGCCGGCGACCTGTTCTACACCAAACTGTCCGGAAGCGATCTCACG
>JACRIH010000546.1 GCA_016235885.1 Planctomycetales bacterium
CACGATCGTCGCGTCGATCCCGCTGCTGAAGTTGTATCCCACACGACGCCAGTTGTGGGGCGTGCTTGGCGCGCTCGTGTGCCTGGGAACATTGATGGTGGATGGGCTGGACCGACAGATTCCGCCACTCGACCTGCTGCTGGCGATCAGCGTACCGCTGAGCTACGCGATCACGAACACTTGGATTCGCCGTTCATTGCGTCATGTCCCCGCGCTCGACCTGTCGTTTTATTCGCTGGCTCTCGCAGCAATCGTGCAATTGCCGATCGCGGGCGGTATGTCGTCCGATTCCACCGCCACAACGGAACAGTGGTGGATCGCATTCGGCGCCGTGACGTTTCTCGGCGTCGCCGGTACGGGGCTGTCGACATTTCTGTTCAACAAACTGATTCACGAACAAGGCCCGTTGTTCGCCGGGATGGTCACCAATCTGGTGCCGATCGGTGCGTTGGTCTGGGGGCTGGCTGGATCACGAAGCGGTCACCCCGCTGCAAGTGATCGCGCTGGCCGGAGTGCTGGCAATGGTGGCCGTCGTGCAGTACAGAGCAGGGTTGGCAACGGAGCCGCGCCAACATATCGTGGATTCCTCTGACACACGCCAATGAATCGAAGGATTCAGACTTCAACTGCGGACACTCACCTCGGAGTTTCACATGCCCACCGCAATCATCCTGCTTCTGCTCGCAGCCGCTCCCTCTGATCCAGCCGCCACCAACCAGCACCCCAACGTCGTGATGATCGTCGGTGATGACATGGCGTGGACCGACTACGGGTTCGCGAGTCATCCGCACGTCAAGACACCGAACATCGATCGATTGGCTGCGGACGGAGCGTTGTTTCCGAATGCGTACGTCCCCACGTCGCTCTGTCGAGCCAGCCTCGCCACGTTGCTGACCGGGATGTACGCCCACCAGCACAAGATCTGCTGCAACGATCCGCCCAAGGGCGTCGATCGGTCGCTGATGTTGCCATTTCTTCGCGACGCTCCCACGATTCCGCGACTTCTGCAACAGCGAGAGTATCGAAGTTTTCAGACGGGCAAATTCTGGGAGGGACCGTTCGAGAACGGTGGGTTCACGCACGGCATGACCAAGACCGGACGCCACGGCGAAGAGGGGCTGGCGATCGGTCGTCAGACGATGCAGCCCATTTACGACTTCATCACCCAATCGAAGAGCCAACCGTTTTTCGTCTGGTACGCGCCGATGATGCCGCATCAGCCGCACAACCCGCCGGAACGAATCCTCAAGAAATACTCGATGGATGGCCGGGACGTGCGCCAGGCAAAATACTGGGGGATGTGCGAATGGTTCGACGAAACATGCGGCGACTTGTTGAAATGGCTCGACGATCACAAGCTGACAGACAACACGCTCGTGGTCTACGTCGTGGACAACGGTTGGGTTCAATCCACCGGACCGACGCAGCCGGGCGAACAATTCCTGACGCGCAGCAAGAACACCCCGTACGACGGTGGAGTCCGCACGCCGGTGATCCTCCGCTGGCCCGGCCGGATCAAGCCCGGTCGTCACGACGACTTGGTTTCGACAATCGACCTCGCCCCGACCATTCTCTCCGCGTGCGGCATCAAAGCGCCGGAAAAAATGCCCGGCGTGAACCTGATCGACGTCGCATCGGGCGCGAAGCCGTTGCGACGCGACGCGGTGTTCGGCGAGATCTACACGCACGATTGCGTGGAACTCGGCAAACCCGTGTTGAGCGTCACCCACCGCTGGGTCCGGCAGGGGGACTGGAAGCTCATCGTGCCGACGAAGGACAAGTCGCCCTCCGAACTCTTCAACCTCGCCACCGATCCGCACGAAAAACAGAGCTTGGCGGAAGCGAATGCCGACCGCGTGGTGCAACTCACCAAGTTTCTCGACGGTTGGTGGAAGCTCGAAGGCGGTGTGGCCGACCATTCGCAAAAGACAAAATGAGCCACGGATGAAACACAGATGAAACACGGATGGGCCAATACGCCAGCGTGCATCTAATCCGTGTTCCATCCGTGTTTGATCCGTGGCCTTTTTTGATTTCAAAACAGTTCTCTGCGTAACGCGGTGACTTGCCACGCGACGGCGCGTGCCGTAGCTTGCAGCCCTCGCGGTCGGGTGAGAATTGCCTCACGATCAGCACACAATCCGGGGCCGAGTCATGTCGTCAGCCGCTACCAAAGTTGCGAAGTTCATTGGGATCGACGTCGCCACATCGAAGACCGGAATTGGTGTCCGCGGTGTCGATGGTCAGGAACAGTACGCGGACCACGCCACTGAGGGAGCGACGACGTGGAACGGTCAGCCGGCGTTCGATCTCGGTCGCGTCGCGGGGACGATAGCGAATGTGCTGCGGCGGCTGGAACTGGACGGCTGGGATTTTCGCTCGTCGCCGGGTGCGCTGTCGTTGTCGGTTCGGCAGCACGACATGGTGGTGCTGGACGCACAGGATCGACCGCTGCTGCCGGCGCTCAGTTGGCAGTGTCACATCGCCAGCGATGAAGTGGCCACGCTGCGGAAGCAGGGAGCCGAAGCGGTCGTCGGCCGTGTCGAAGAACGCTTCATCCTCCCCAAGCTGATGTGGACGCTGCGGCAAGACGGCGATTTGAAAAACAAGATCGCCCGCGTTCTGACGACTGGCGACTGGATCGCCCAGCAATTCACCGGAAAGAGCCGCCTCTCCGCGTCGGATGCGCTGAGCAACGGTCTGCTGGTCCAAGCGACGAAGCAACTCGCCGGCGAAGTGATCGACAACTCGGGTCTCAAATCCAACTGGTTCCCGCAAGTCATTTCGAGCGCTCACGTCGTCGGGACCGTCACCCAGCGTGGCGGCTCGACATCCGACTGGGCCGAATTGCAATCGCTGCTGGCGGGCTGGTCGGTGGTCGCGGGGTTGGGAGACAACCATGCGACGGGAGTTGGTTGCGGCGGGCTGGTCGATCTGCAAACGATCGTGGTCTCGGCGGGAACCAGCGGGACGATCAACCGTCGTTGCCGTCCGACCGCCAAGCTGGCCGGACAGGCCGCGTGCTTCGAGTTCTATGACGACCGGATGCTGCTCATGATGCTGGCCGACTGCTGCAAGTGGTACGACCGATTCAAAGAGCAATTCGCGGCGAACACGTCGTACACGGCGCTGAACGATCTGGCGGCCAGTGTTCCCGCAACGAGGATCGCGCGTGTCGCGCATCGGAACGGCGAAGAGTTTTATCCCGACCGCTGGAACGATTTGACGGAGTCCGAACGCTCGGCCGACACGCAGTTCTCGATCATGCTCGAACTACTGTTTCTCGTGAAGAAAATGCTCGCCGAAGTCACCGATGCGGCCGAACCGGTTCGGCGATTCGTCCTGACCGGCGGCCTGAGCCAGTCGCCGTTTTTCCAGCAGGTGTTCCACGCCGGCGTGCGGTTACTCGTTCCCGGCTGCGACGTGTTGGTGAGCGCACGGCGTGACAAGTTGTCCAACCAGACAGCCGCTTACGGAGCCGTCATCAACGCGATGCTCCCCGAACGTGGTCACAATCTGAAAGCGATCGTCGAAGAACTGTGCCCGCTCAAGCCGTGTGCCCAAGCGTCCGGAGACATGTTCCTTCAGCTTCAGTCTCTGCTGCAAACGCATCGGCTCGCATAATGTAGGTCAGGCTTTCCAGCCTGACCCAGTTCGAAGTCGATCTCGGACTCGTCCCCTCTGACAGGCCGGTCAGACATCAAAAGTTGCAACAAGGGCAACGGTCAGGACAGCAGGTCAGTCAGCACATGACCATGCACGTTGGTCAGGCGGCGTTGGATGCCGTTGTGATAGAACGTCAGCCGCGTGTGGTCGATGCCCAGCAGGTGCAGGATCGTCGCGTGGAAGTCGTGGACATCGACCGGCTTTTCGCCCACTTTCCAGCCGATGTCGTCGGACGCCCCGTAAGCGATGCCGTGCTTGAGACCGGCTCCGGCCAGCCAGACACTGAAGACGTCGGGGTTGTGATCGCGGCCGGCTCCGACTTTGCCATCGCCGCTTTCGGAGAACGGCGTGCGGCCAAACTCAGTGTTGAAGATCACCAGCGTGTCGTCCAGCATCCCGCGTTGACGCAGATCGCGCAGCAACGCGGCAACCGGCTGGTCGATCATGCCGGATTCGCGACGATGATTGTTCGGCACGCTGCTGTGAGCGTCCCAATGGACCTCGGTACCGAACGCCGCGCCACTCCAAAGTTGCACGAAGCGGACACCGTGTTCGAGCAGTCTCCGCGACAGCAAACAGGCGCGCGCGAAGTCCGCGCAGTTTTTTTGATCGACCCCGTACATTGCCTGAGTCGCGGCGGTTTCCTGATTCAGATCGGTGGCTTGCGGAATCGCGAGCTGCATCCGCGCTGCCAATTCGTAGCTGCGCATCCGGCTTTCGAGCGCATCGTCGCCGCCTCGCTCAGCGAGATGTCGACGATTGAGTTCCGCGACCGCCGCGAACCGCGCGGCTTGGGTGGCATCGTCGAGCTTTGTCGCCGGCTGCAGATTGCGAACGGCCGGGCCACTCGTGTTGAGCACGACTCCCTGATGCCGCGCGGGGAGAAAGCCACTCGACCAATTGTTGGCTCGACCGGTCGGCCACGAACGGCTGTCGGGTAGCACGACGAACGTCGGGAGATTATCCACTTCGCCGCCGAGTCCATACGAGACCCACGCTCCGGAGGCGGGAAATCCGAGCGTGCGGAAACCGCTGTTGGCCTCGTAAGTCGCGGGCGTGTGATTGCCGGTTCCAGACCACATCGACTTGATCACGGTCAGCTCGTCTGCGACCTCAGCCAGATTCGGAAACAAGTCCGATACCCACAAGCCACTTTCGCCGCGCTGTTGAAACTTGAAGTGTGGCCGATGCAGCAATCCGACCTTGCCCATGAACCCCTGCGGTTTCTCGTCGCCGGGGACCGACTTGCCGTGCAGCTTTTCCAACTGCGGCTTGTAGTCGAACGATTCAAGCTGACTCAGCCCACCTTGCAAAAAAATCTGAATCGACCGCTTCGCCTTGGGCGGATGATGCGGCGGCAGATCAGCCGCTTCGCCGCGCACCGAGTCGGCTGACAGGTCGCGTCCCATGAGAGCCGTCAGTGCCATGCCACCTAGACCGGTTGCGAACTGCCCGAGCCAATCTCTTCGACTGCGAAGGTTGGCAGAACGATGGGGGCAGAACGATGACTGCAATTCTTTGTCTTCCATCATTCTGCCTCCATCGTTCTGCCAAACTGGCTTCACTCAGTCCACGAACAAGAACTCGCTGGCATTGAACAGCACAACGCAGTACTGAGCCAGTCCGTGCTCGGCAATGAATCGTTGACCGGAGGTGATCTCCTCCGGAGTCGGTTGTCGAGCAAATGCCAGTGCGTAGGCTCGGCGGGCTTGTGCGGTCGTATCGTCCCCCGCGTCGCGTCGGAGACGTTCAGCGAATCGCGCAGCAGAGTGCTCGATGACAGCGTCATTCAACAACGAGAGCGCTTGCAGCGGAGTGCTGGTCACGGAACGGCGTGGCGTCGGCACGGACGGGTCGGGACAGTCGAGCGTGTCGAGCAGCGGGCTTGTGCCGGCTCGGACCCAAGTGCGGTACAGGCTGCGGCGATTGAATTCGGGGCCGATTGCGTCGAAGACGGTGTAGGTCTCATTGTTACCCGCACTCGAAATCTTGAAGTCGCGAAAGCCGGGGCCGCCGAGTTTCAGATCGAGATCGCCTGAGACCGCGAGCACCGCGTCTCGAAACGTCTCAGCTTCGAGTCGTTGTGATGGCCGTTTCCAGACGAGGCGATTGTCAGCATCGACCTCGGCCGCTTTCGGCGCGGTGCGTGAACTCTGTCGATAGGCGGCGGAGGTAACGATCAAACGTTGAATCCGTTTCAAACTCCAAGCGGGACCGTCGGCCGGCCGCACGAGTTGGCTGGCGAGCCAGTCGAGCAATTCCGGATGCGACGGCAAGCCTCCCTGAAAGCCGAAGTCGCTGGTTGTGCGGACCAAACCCTCGCCGAAGTGATAGCCCCAGAGCCGATTGACGATGACTCGCGGCGTCAGCGGGTTGTTCGAGTCCGCGATCCATTCCGCGAGCGCCTTGCGGCGGTTGGCTTCGGGGGCATTGTCCACCAATTTCCAATCGGCGGTCGCTCCCGTCACCGCCGAGATGCCGCGCGGCACGACGACCTCGCCGGGTTGCTTGAAGTCACCTCGTGCGAGTACTCGCCAAGTTCCGGGTTGTTTGGGCACAGAGGTGTGAACGGGGCCACCTCGCAGCAGTCGGATGACCGCTTCTCGCCGCGACACTTGTGCCTGTACGTAGCCATCACGCTCCGCGTGATGAGCCGAACGCTCGTTCGACGTCATCTTTTCACTCGACGTTTTTTCGCCATTCGACTCGTCACGTGGAGCGTGACGGCTACGAATTCCCTCAACCTCCGCTTCCAACGCGGAGATCCGGCGTTCGACTGCCGGCTTCGCGGAATCGGCGAGGCTCTCGCGTTCGTCACCGTGATATGTACCGCCGAGCGCCGCGCTAACTTGATAGAACTCGCGCTGCGTGATCGGGTCGAACTTGTGATCGTGGCAGCGGCTGCAATTGATCGTCAGGCCCAGAAATGTTTGGCCGACCGCTCCGACAAGTCCTTCCAATTCCTCCTCGCGAGCGAACGCCCGCATGTCGGGTGTGCCGGTTGTGTAGGCGGTCAGGTCATACGGCCCGGACGTGAGGAACCCACTGGCAATGACAGCCAATGGGTTCTCTGGATGCAGAACGTCGCCGGCAATCTGCCAGCGGATAAAGTCGTCATACGGCAGGTCCGAGTTGAACGCCTCGACGACGAAGTCGCGATACTTCCAGAGGCTCGGCCGGAGCTTGTTTCGCTCAAATCCCTGGCTCTCGCCGAAGCGAACGATGTCGAGCCAGTGCCGCGCCCAACGCTCGCCGTAATGCGGCGAATCGAGCAGCCGGTCCACGAGCTTCTCGTACGCGCGTGGATCACGGTCGTTGACGAAGCCTTCAACCTCATCCGGTGTTGGCGGCAGGCCGATCAGATCAAACGACAAACGGCGAATCAGCGTTCTTTTATCCGCTTCCGGTGAGGACTGGAGGCCGGCCTTTTTCAGACGATGCAGAATGAAGTTGTCGATTATGTTGCGCGGTCCTGTAGCGGAAGTCGTGAGACTTCCGTCGGATGTCGCTGGCAAATCGGAACTCTCACGAGTTCCGCTACGAACAACAGGCGGCGGTTCGACAACTCGCAGCGGTTGCAGCGACCACCAGTTGTAGCCGGCCCGGCGGTCGCTCGTGTACAGAAACGGATCAATCGGATCATCAGCCCAGATGGCTCCATTGTTGACCCAATCTCGCAGCAGCTTGCGATCGTCGGCCGAGAGTTTGTCGCGTCCCTTCGGAGGCATCTCGCCGGCGTCGATGCGTTTCAGCAACAGACTATTCTCTCGATCGACGAGTTGAATCGCCTGACCGCTGTCACCGCCGATCAACGCTTGCTCGCGTCGAGTCAGGTCCAGCCCACCCTTGCGATCGGATGCGTTGTGGCACTCCAAACAATTCCGAGCCAGCACCAGGGCCACATCGGTTTCACGATTTCTCGAAGTGGCGACCGTCGCGACGCCCGGCAAGGTGTTGTCCTTGTGCGTCAACCGGCCGCGCCAGATTTCGATGCCCGACAGATTCGCATGTCCGCCGACCGCCGCGAGTTCAATCGTCCCATCGGCGACGTCAATCACCCACGGGCCCAAGCGATCCCAATGTCCGCCTTTGCCACTTTTGTAGGCTTTGACCACCTGTTTCCCCGCGAGCTGAATGTCAAACGTCTGCGGATCGTTGTCCTCCCAAACGTAGAGGTAGACGCTGTACGTGCCGGTCGGCACATCGGCCAGTCGAACGCGAGCCTTTCCCGATGGCGACCATCGCGACGAGCGAATCATCCGCGAGCGAGTGTCATCGGTGATCGGCGCCAGCCGCACCGACTGGTTCTCGAATGCCGCATCGTCGCAGAAAACACCGCGCGCGTCGCCAGCCTCCCACGAGTGATCGTCAATGACCAGTGCCGGCCCGTTGAGATTGATCGCTCGATAAAACTCCGGCTTCTCGTCCGCGATGGCCGGCCGCGGCATGACCGTCATGCAGAACAATACGCAGACAGATACCGCAGCAATTGGTGCTGGTCTTCGGCGAGTCATCACAGAACATGGTTTACGCATCGGACCCTCCCTCACCTACTTCGAGTCGTCCAAACGCCACTCGGCCGAATACACATCAAAGCCGCCATCGCGATTGGAGACGAATCCGATGCGCCCGTCGGGAGTCCACGCCGGGAAGTTGTCGAGCGCTGGATCGCGAGTCACGTTGCGAGCCGGACCATCGAGCGGCTGCACGTAGATTTCGAAGTTGCCGTCGCGGTTGGACGTGAACGCGACGTGACGGCCATCGGGGGACCAAGCGGGATAGTCGTCCAACCCCTTGCTGTCCGTCAGCCGTCTCAAATTCGAACCGTCCGAATTGACGAGCGCGATCTCCAGATTGCTCCAGCGATCCGTGGCAAAGGCGATCGTCCTGCCATCGGGCGACCAGGCGGGATGAGCGTCAATCGCGGCATCCGTCGTGAGCCGCTGCCATTCCCCACCCGTCACTTCCGCAACGTACAGCTCTTGATTGCCGTGCCGAGTCGATGTGAACGCGAACCGCTTTCCATCGGGCGACCAGCACGGAGACTCTTCGTGGGAGAGCGCTCCCTGCGTCGTCGCCAACGGAATGAGCTTCCGATCCGACAACGCGATTCGATAAACGTCGATGTCACCCTGACCCGGCGTGGTTTTGTCTAGCGACAGCAACAACTCCTTTCCATCCGGAGAAAAGACCGCGTCGTAATCGGGAGATGTGTGCGACGTCAGCCGTTCCTCCTTGCCGGATTTCAGATCGCGCAGAAACAGGAAGATCGTGTCTCCCTGATGCCGTGCGAAGACCATTTGCTGACCGTCCGGTGACCAGCACGGCCGTTGCTTGAACTGCCCGTCGTTCGTCAGGCGAATCACGCCCGGTTCGGCGGCGCGTGAGTTGGAATCGACCGAGCTGCGGCCAATCACCGCGGCGATGACACCGATGAGCAGCCAAGCGCCGGATAAATGCCTGCGGGGTCGGGAGTCTTTTTCAGGCCGGCGATCCACCGTTGCGATCGTTGAGCGG
>JACRIH010000552.1 GCA_016235885.1 Planctomycetales bacterium
GCAACTTCGCGCCCTCGAAGCGGGCGCTGTGATTCAAGTCGGCGTCGTCGAGCACTCGGCGGTTGGAATCGACACGCCGGATGATTATGCTGCGTTCGTGAAGCGGGTTCGAGGGAAATGATCGGAATCTCCCTCTCCCCTTTGGGGGGAGAGGGCCGGGGTGAGGGGCGAACGTCACTCGACGATCGCTGTAATTGATGCGTGGGAGGCACTCGCCCCTCTCCCCCGACCCCTCTCCCCCTTCGGGGGCGAGGGGAGTTTTCGTTGGCCACGGTTGGCAAGGCAAGTCGAGCGACATGACCAAACACATTTTTGTTACCGGCGGCGTGGTAAGTTCTCTCGGCAAGGGGCTGACGTCGGCGTCGATTGGGTTGATGCTCGAACGCCGCGGGCTCAGCGTGCGGATGCAGAAGCTCGATCCGTACATCAATGTCGATCCCGGCACGATGTCTCCGTATCAGCATGGCGAAGTCTATGTGCTGGACGATGGGGCCGAGTGCGACCTCGACTTGGGTCACTACGAGCGGTTCACCAACGGTCCGCTGTCTCGCGATTCGAACACGACGACGGGGCGAATTTATCGGAGCGTGATCGACAAGGAACGGCGTGGCGAGTACCTCGGCAACACCGTGCAGGTGGTGCCGCACATCACGAATGAAATCAAGGCGGCCGTCCGCAAGCTGGCGGAACCGGGTGTGGACGTGGTCATCACGGAACTCGGCGGCACGGTCGGCGACATCGAGGGCTTGCCGTTCCTCGAAGCGATCCGCCAGATTCCGCTCGACATCGGCCGGCAGAACTGCCTGTTCATACACCTCACGCTGGTCCCGTACCTCAAGGCGGCCGGCGAAGCGAAAACGAAGCCGACTCAGCATAGCGTGGGACAGCTTCGCCAGATCGGTATCCAGCCGGACATCCTGATCGTCCGCACCGAACGCGATCTCGGCCGCGAGGCGTGCGAGAAGATCGCTCTGTTCTGCAATGTCGAACGCAACGCGGTGATCGAAGAGCCGGACAAGGAATTCTCGATCTATGAAGTTCCGCTCGGGCTGGTCGATCACGGGCTGGACCAGATCATCGTGGACAAGCTCGCGTTGAACGCGCAGCCGCTGGACTTGTCGCACTGGCGTGAACTCTTGCACAAAGTGCGGAACCCCGAACACGAAGTCACCATTGCCGTCGTCGGCAAATACATGCAGGTGCGGGACGCGTACAAGTCGATCTACGAATCGCTCGACCATGCCGGGATCGCCAACTCGGCCCGAGTGATTGTGAAACGGATCGAAGCGGAAGAACTCCAGCAGCAGGGGCCGGAAGTCGCGCTGAGTGGTGTGGACGGCGTGCTGGTTCCCGGCGGGTTCGGCATGCGCGGGATCGAAGGGAAGATCGAAGCCATCCGCTACGCTCGCGAGTGCGAACTCCCGTTCTTCGGCATCTGCCTCGGCATGCAGTGTGCCGTGATCGAATTCGCCCGCAACGTGCTCGGCTTGGAAGATGCCAACAGCACCGAATTCGTCGCCGACGTGGCGCACCCGGTCATCTGCATGCTCAACGAACAGAAGCAGATCACCGAGAAAGGAGCCACGATGCGGCTCGGTGCGCAGACGTGCGTGTTGGAACCCGGTTCGCTGGCCGAGCGGACCTACGGCACGACCGTCATCCGCGAGCGGCATCGCCACCGGTACGAATTCAACCCCGCGTACCGCCGCCAGTTTGTCGATGCCGGACTGATCCCCACCGGCAATCATCCGGATGGCCATCTGGTCGAAGTCATCGAACTCCCCAGCCACCCGTGGTTCCTCGCGGTGCAGTATCACCCCGAATTCAAATCCAAACCGCCGGCCGCGCACCCGCTGTTCGCGGGCTTCATCGAAGCCGCATTGCAGTACAACCACCTTCGCGTGCAGAGATGACTGGTGACAAGGAGACCGAGCGGATGATTCCACTTGTCGAGCAACACCGCTCTGAATTGGACGACCTTTGTCGCAGATTCCATGTCCAGCGCCTTGAACTCTTCGGCTCGGCCGTGGCAGAGCAGCGGTTCAATCCGGATCGCAGCGATTTGGATTTCCTCGTCGAGTTTCAGCCTTTGGAGCCTGGGGAATCCGCACATTCGTATTTCGGATTACTGATAGCCTTGGAGGATCTTTTCAACAAGCAAATCGACCTCGTCATGCCGCGTGCCATTCGGAACCGTTACTTCTTGGAGGAAGTCAACGAAACGAGGATTCCCTTGTATGACGCGTAAGACCAAAAAACTTCTGGAAGACGTTCGGATGGCAGCCGAGCATGTTCTTCAATTCGCGTCTGGCAAGAGCTTGGACGATTACCGTTCGGATGTCATGTTGCGATCGGCGGTGGAGCGACAGTTCGAAATCATTGGCGAGGCACTCGCCCGACTCGAACGGCTTGACCCTTCCACGGCGGCGCAAATCAAAGACGTCCGAGAAATCATCGCGTTCCGAAACGTATTGGCGCATGGTTACGACATCATCGATGACGGAATCGTCTGGGGTAACATTCAAATCGAAGTCCCCGACTTGCTTCAAACTGTCGTCCGACTGCTTCAACTGCCGGACACACCATCGTCATGAACGGCCGTTGTGGACTGCTGAACATCGACAAGCCCGTGGGCGTCACGTCGCGAGAAGTGGTCGATGCCGTCGAGCTGTTGTTCCCGGACGTGAAGTGCGGCCACGCGGGAACGCTCGACCCGCTGGCAAGCGGAGTGCTGGTGATCTGTGTCGGCGCGGCGACACGGTTGATCCCATTCTTGCAGGAACACCCGAAACAATACGTCGCCCAGTTCCTGCTCGGTCGTCGCAGCGACACGGATGATGCCACGGGAACCGTTGTCGAAACGCCGGGCATCAATCCGCCGACGCGCGAGCAGATTGAATCGCTGCTCCCGCAGTTCACCGGCGAAATCGATCAGGTGCCACCACAGTTTTCCGCCGTGCGCTGGCGCGGGCTGCGAGCCTACGACGTGGCCCGTGCCGGAAAGACGTTCGTGCTGCCTCCGCGTCGCGTGACCGTCCACGCGATCGATCTGTTGGCCTACGAATGGCCACGGCTGGAACTCAGGATCGACAGTGGATCGGGAGTGTACGTGCGATCCATCGGGCGGGACATTGGCGAACTGCTCGGCTGCGGGGCGTTGCTCGGTTCACTCGTTCGCACGCGAATCGGATCGCTGACGATTGAAGACGCGATCCCGCTCGACCGACTCGACGCCGACTCGCTGGACCGCGCGATCGTCCGTGCGTCGGCTGCGACAAGTCACCTGCCGCAGTATCATTGCACGGAGACCGATCAGTCCGCCCTGCGTGAGGGGCGGAGGATCTCGATCACCCAGCCGGTCCCCGCGGCGGATCGCGGACGCGTCGCGATCGTGAACGACGCTGGCGACCTCGTGGCCGTGGCCGAGTATTTCGCTGACGAACAACGATTGGCCGCGCGGCTTGTCATCGATCGTTGGGCTGGCTGCGCAGTCGAATGAACAGTCAACACATGTCAGTTGCGAACACGAATGGGAAGCGACAGTAGTTTGAAGTATGGAGATCATGTGTCTGCCTTTACTCCGAAGGAGTTGTGTCTCATAGCCCGGGGTTGCGAACGAAGCAAGTTACCCCGGGAAACGGGTTCCACCGATTTGTGTACCCCATAGGGCTTCCGTCATTGGCGATTCTTGAATGCTGCAACCCTTTTGGGGTAGGGGTAGGTTTTTCGTGTGGGCCGTGTCCCGGGGTAGGCCGCTGCGCGGCCAACCCCGGGCTATGAGACGAAACCCCTTCGGGGTAAATCCCGTCGCGAAACAGCCGAGCTTGCAAGTACGGAGTGAGATTCCATGCCGAAGCCGCTCGTGGTCATCAATATCGTCGGATTGACGCAGGAGCAAATCGGTCCGCACACGCCGCACATCGCGCGGTTGGCCGCCGAAGGATTTGCCCGGCCGATGGGGACGGTGCTTCCGTCCGTCACCTGTTCGGCGCAGTCCACGCTGCTGACCGGTTTGTCGCCGCGAGACCACGGCATCGTCGGCAACGGATGGTACTTCCGCGACCAGGCGGAAGTTCTTTTCTGGCGACAGTCAAACCGGCTCGTCCACGGCGAACGTGTTTACGAAGCCGCGAAGAAACGCGACCCGAGCCATACCACGGCGAAAATGTTCTGGTGGTACAACATGTACGCGCCGGTCGACTGGTCGATGACGCCTCGGCCGAGCTACCCGGCGGACGGTCGCAAGGTGTTCGATTCGTACAGCGAACCGGCCGAGTTGAAAGATCACCTGCAAGTGCGCCTCGGTGTCTTCCCGCTGCTCAAGTTCTGGGGACCGGGAACGGACATCACGAGTTCCCGTTGGATCGCCGATGCGTCGGTGCAGGTGATGGCCGATCACGCCCCCAGCCTCACGCTCGTCTACCTGCCGCACCTCGACTACAACCTTCAGCGCTGGGGACCGAACGACCCGCGGATCGCGCTCGACCTGCGCGAAGTCGATGCCGAGGCGGGCAAATTGATCGACGCGGCTCGCTCGCGCGGAGCCGAAGTCGTCGTGCTGTCCGAGTACGGGATCACGGCAGTTCACCGGCCGATCCACATCAACCGCGTCCTCCGCAAGCACGGCTATTTGCGAGTTCGCCGCGAAGCGTTGGGCTGGGAGACGCTCGACTGCGGCGCATCGCGAGCCTTCGCCGTGGCCGATCATCAGGTCGCGCATGTCTACGTCCAGCGGCCGGAAGACGTTGCAACGGTCGCGGAACTGCTGAGAAGAACCGATGGGATTGAACTCGTCCTCGACCGGCAACAGCAGCGAGAATTCGGCATCGACCACGAGCGGTCGGGTGAACTGGTCGTGATCTCGGCCCGCGATGCTTGGTTCACGTATTACTTTTGGTTGGACGACCGACTGGCTCCCGACTACGCCCGCACGGTGGACATCCATCGCAAGCCGGGCTACGACCCGGTCGAATTGTTCATCGACCCGCACTTGCGATTTCCAAAACTCCGCGTCGCCCGCCGCCTCGCGCAAAAACTGCTGGGCTTCCGTTACTACATGGACGTGATCGGGCTGGATGCCAGCATTGTCAAGGGAAGCCACGGCCGTCTTCCCGACCCCAGCCGCGAAGCGACCGACGGGCCGGTGTTCATTTCGTCGTCGAAGACGATCGAGCGCGACGCCATCGCGATGACCGACGTCAAACAAATGCTGCTGCAACTTCAATTCAATCGTCCGTAGGATGGACGCCTCGTCCGTCCGAGATTGCATCAGAGAGATAAGGACGGACGAGGCGTCCATCCTACGGGTGATGATGGTAGACGTGGCATTCGACGCAATTGCTTCTCGCGCCGGCGGTCCGCAGCGCTGGATCGCGGTCGCTCGGGTCGCTGCTGTGACACTTGAAGCAGACGTCGATGGAAGGAATCATCACGTCGCCGGTGCTGGATTTCTTCTTGACGTCGGAGTGACAGTCATCGCATTTCTGAAACCGATGGCTGTCGTGGCTGAAGACGCTGTGCGGCAACCAGCGATTCGGAATGTTGGGCGGCTCGATTTGCCACGGTGGATTTCCCTGCACTTCATTCACCACGTGGCAGTAGCGACAGCCACCGCGCGTCATCTGTCCGAGGATCGGTTGCACGCTTTCGAGGGCTGTCTTTTCCGCTTCCGCCACAAGCTGTCGGACCTGCTCGCCGTAGTCGACTTGTCGAACCGGCGTGCCTAGCTGGGCCGGAGTGGTATTCGGAGGCGATGCGACGCGCTCGCCCGGTTTCGGTCGCTTGGGAACCTGCTTCAACGGCTGAACATCAGTGGGTTCGCCACCGCTCAGCACGAGATTGGCATACTGTTCGGTGAGAAACCCGCGAACGAGGTCGGGCCGACCGTGTGGCACCGTCTTCCCCTCAAACCGCAGGTTGTCGAACAACAACGGGTGACATGCCTGGCAATGCTTCTCGTACTTGATCGGCTGCATGTAACGCCGCTCGGCATCGAGCTGGTGACAAGCGGAGCAATTGTCTCGTGACAAGTCGATGACCTGCCGATCCGGGCCACGCAATCCCGACACAATCTCGCCTGCCGCATTCCGCTCGACATTCAAGTGCTTGGCATGGTTGAAAGCGATCTGTGCGCGATCTTGCCAACTTGGGTTGGGCTGTCCGGGTCGCTGGATGTTTCCGACGAGTGCGTGAACCAAATGTCTGTCCCCAGGTTGCGGACCACGATTTCGGAGTCCGTCCATGAGCTGTCGTTGCAGGGCAAACGCGGGATGTCCCCCTGGTAGTGTGTCTTTGGAGAACTCTTCGATCTGACCCGCGAAATTTGGCATCGCGTCGTTCAGTGTTTTCAAGTCGGAGTGACACTTCACACAGTGCTGATCTGCGACATCAGCGAGTTTCGCATCGTGTCCCCCGTGTTCGTGATGGCACAACGCACACGACAACTTCTCATGAGCTGGCACTTGGTTCGCGTGATGCACCGGTCCCGCATGACATTTCGCGCAGGCTTCGTTTTCGACGGAACGAATCGTGTCGTCCCACGCGATGAGTCGCTGTCCGAGTCCCCACGTCGTGTGGCACTGCTGGCAGTCGTGTTCGATGAACCGGTGCGGAGTGGCCACGGGGCCGGCGGCGTAGATGGTTTGCTGATCTCGTGACATGCCCCAAGCGATCCAGCCAAGGCACAGCACGGCAGCGGCGACGCCGGTGAGCCACGTGACGCGGCGAAAACGATTCCCGCGCCGGTGGAATTCGACCTCCACCCGCTCCGCGAGATATCGGCTCGTGCGTTGGTTGGGCATGCTGGCGTTTCTGATTTCGGATGTGGTGCCGCCGTCCGTGCTCAGGCAGTTGGAGCACGATACGCAACTCATTCGGCAACCGCAACTTCACCCGCACGACCGGCGTCATCGGATTCACATGGTTTCCCTGGCGACATGGCCCGCCGGTATCCGGCGTGCGCTCTTGGCGCATCCCTGCCGTCACCCCTAGAATTGGCACCCGCTGATGCGTCCGAGCCGCTCCCCACTGAGGCCCGCAGCCAAACCCACCAGACGCTGGATTGCCACAGGAGTCCGATGCAAAACCTCCGGATGGAACTGATCCTTGCCTTGTTCGGACTGTGGCTGCTACCCGCCACCAGCCCCGCTGTCGAACCGCCGCCCAGACGCTTCAATTTCGAAAACGACATCGTCCCGATTCTCAATCGGTACGGCTGCAACGCGTCGGGATGCCACGGGAAGGCGGAGGGGCAGAACGGGTTCAAGCTGAGCGTGTTTGGTTTCGACCCGGCGACGGATTACGCAGCCCTGACGCAGGAGAGCCGCGGGAGACGCATTGTCCCCGTCGTCCCCGAACAAAGCCTGTTGCTGAGCAAGGCGTCCGGCAAAGTTCCACACGGCGGTGGCATTCGGCTGGCTCGCAACTCGGATGACTATCGCACTCTGCACGAGTGGATTGTCGCGGGTTTGCCGTTCGGGAGCGCCAACGATCCGCGAGTGGTCTCGATCGAAGTCACACCGCGCGAGCAGCAGCTTGCCATGCGAGGACGGCAGCCGCTACGAGTCACCGGCACATTTTCAGACGGCCGCAAGGAAGACGTCACGCGCCACGCCCGGTTCCAGTCGAACAACGAAGGTCTCGGCAACGTCGACGAAGCGGGAGTGGTCACCGCCGGCGAATCTCCCGGTGAAGTGGCGATCATGGCGACCTACATGGGAGCCGTCGATGTTTTTCGCGCGCTCATCCCGCGACCCGAAAAGATCGAACCGTACCCTTCGCTGCCAGAGCAAAACTTTATCGACCCGCTCGTGTGGGCCAAACTTCGCAAGCTCAATATCGCACCGTCTGAACTCGCGACCGATGCCGAATTCCTCCGTCGCGTGTTTCTGGACGTGATCGGCACGTTGCCAACAGCCGACGAAGCCCGCGCATTTCTGAATGACAAACGACCTGACCGCAAACCGCGGCTCGTGGATGACCTATTGCAACGGCCGGAGTTCGCCGACTTCTGGGCGCTGAAATGGGCAGACGTGTTACGCGTCGACCGGCAGGCACTCGGTCACAAGCGAGCGTACGCGTACCACCGCTGGATTCGTGACAGCCTCGCCGCCAACAAACCGTACGATCAGTTTTGCCGCGAACTTCTGACCGCTTCCGGACCCGCCTCCGAAGTTCCGGCCACGGCATTTTTCAAGGCGGTCAACCAGCCCGGCCAGATGGCCGCCACCCTGTCCCAGGTGCTGCTCGGTGTCCGCATCGAATGTGCCCAGTGCCATCATCACCCGTTCGACCGCTGGAGCCAGACAGATTACTTCGGCATGCAGGCGTATTTCACACAGGTGCAGATCAAGCAGTCGCCGCGAGGCGAAGTGCTGCTCGCATCGTCCGACGCCGCGACCACGCATCCGCGCACGGGCGAACGAGTCTATGCGTTCCCGCTTGGCGACGAACCAGCCAAGGCCAACGTGACGGGAGACCGCCGACAGCAACTCGCCGCGTGGTGGACCAGCCCCGACAACCCGTGGTTTGCTAAGAATTTCGTCAACCGAATGTGGGCCAGCTTCGCAGGTCGCGGCTTGGTCGAACCGGTCGATGACATGCGGATGACGAACCCGCCGAGCAACGCCGAACTGTTGGATGCTCTCGCCCGGCACTTCGTCACCACGAAGTACGACGTGCGCGAACTCATTCGCACGATCACGGCATCCCGCGTCTATCAGCTTTCCGCCACACCGAACGAAACGAATGCCCGCGACGAACGCAACTTTTCCCGTGCCCTCTTCAAAACGCTGGGGGCGGAAGTGGCGCTGGACGCAGTCTGTCAGACGACCGGTGTGCCAGAGAAATTTGCGGGAGTGCCCACCGGTTCGCGAGCGATCCAGCTATGGGACAGTCAGGTCGATCACGCCTTCCTCAAGCTGTTCGGCCGACCGACTCGTGTGACCGCTTGTGAATGCGAACGCTCGGTCGAACCGAGCGTGGCTCAAGTCCTCCACGTCCTCAACTCGCCTGAAATCCATGAGAAACTGACTCACGAAGCGGGCCGGGTCGCCAAACTCAGCGGCTCAGTCTCCGACGACGCGGCCTTGACCGACGAACTCTACCTGACCGCGTTCAGCCGGTTTCCCACGGATACAGAACGCCTGGCCGTCACCGATTACCTCAAATCCGTCTCCAACAACCGCCGCCGGGCGGTCGAAGATATTCTGTGGAGTCTGATGAACACGCCAGAGTTTCTGTTTAACCATTGAGTCGATTGCGTCCTTTCAGATTTCTGACCAAAGGATTTGCCATGCCTTCCGCCAAGTTTTGTGACGGCCTCCATCGTCGTGACCTGCTGCGAATTGGAGGGGCTGGGTTGTTCGGACTGCCGCTGTCTCTCTCCAGCATCCTGCGCGGGACGAGTCACGGTAAAGAATCCGCGAACGAATCGGTGAGGAAGCCGGAGTCGGACGTTTCGGTCATCCTGCTGTTCCTCAAGGGGGGCCTGAGCACGATCGACACGTTCGACCTCAAGCCGAACGCTCCGGCGGAATTCCGCGGCGAGTTCAATTCCATCGACACGAACGTGCCGGGCATCCGCATCGGCGAGCATCTGCCACTCATCGCGCAGCAGATGGACAAGTTCTCGCTTATTCGCTCGTTCACGCACCGCAACTCGGACCACGGTCCCGCCGACCACTACATGATCACCGGTTATCATCCGGCTGCGGGATTCAATCCGAATCTCAAACCGAACAACCAGCGGCCGGCTCACGGGTCGATCATTTCCCACAAGCTCGGACCACGCGGTTCGGTCCCGCCGTATGTCTGTCTGCCGCGGGTCCATTCTAGTGCGGGATCGGCGTACCTCGGTTCGTCCGCCGCTCCGTTCGTCGTGGAAGCGGACCCGAATGATCCCAACTTTGCGGTACCCGATCTGGCTCCGCCATTCGAAGTCGAATCGTCGCGACTCAACTCGCGCAAAGATTTGCTCTCGCGCGTGGACAAGTATCAGCGCGGAGGCGAACTCCAGGCCAACCGCGCCGCCGGGGCGGTGAGCACATTTCAGCGGAAGGCGTTCGAGTTGATGACATCATCCGCGACGAAAGCCGCGTTCGACATTCATCAGGAACCGGACAAGCTGCGTGACGAATACGGAAGAAACTCACTCGGCCAGTCGGTCCTGATGGCCAGACGCCTCGTCGAAGCGGGCGTGCGCTGCGTGATGATCGACCACACGAATTGGGACACCCACTACGGCAACTTCGCGTCGTTGAAGAACGATCTGCTGCCGCTGCTCGATTCCGGGTTGTCCACTCTCTTCCGCGATCTGTCCGACCGCGGACGATTGGGTTCAACTATGGTCGTCGTGACGGGTGAATTCGGACGAACGCCGCGAATCAACAAGGATGCCGGTCGCGATCACTGGGGGCCGGGCTTCACGGTGCTTGTCGGTGGCGGCGGCGTTCGAGGTGGCCTCGTGGTCGGCAAGTCCGACGCCCGTGCCGAAAAACCCGACGGCCCATCGCACGGCCCGGAAGATCTCGCCGCGACGATCTACCACCTGCTGGGCATGAACCCGAAGGAAGAGTTCTACACCCCCGAGGGACGTCCCGTGCCGATCGTCAACGGCGGACATGTGATCTCCGAGTTGCTGTGAAACGTCTCGTGATATCGCTCCCAGTACAGTCCGGAAAGACTTGACATGGCGGACATTCGGTTCGAGATACTCATCAATGGCATCTCACATCGAATCATCGGCACTTCAGGTTATTCAGTGCTGAGCGTAAATGTTAACTATGTCACGCGAGACCCAAACCGATACGAAGAAGAGAAGAAGGCTGCTCCTGCCGATTGGAACTGCCCGCTTGAAGAATGGGTAGGTCCTCACTTGGACATTCAAATGGGTGGACTGGACTGTCTAACCAGCAGGCACTTAGCATGGATGCCACGATCACTCAAGGTTGACGACGAGATTACTATCAGGGTGCTTGGCGCAGGGGAAATCGACACTCCGGATTCTCGTCAAGCGAATTCAAAATCGAACTCTGGCGCATGAGTTGGTTGCGTTGCCATCGACTTTTTAGGAAGCATCCATGATGTGCCTATTGTATGACGAAGTTTCTAACACGGCGCTTCGAGTTTTCCGGAGCAAATGGGTTATTGGCGTCCTTGCCGTTTTCATGGTGTGGCTGAAGTGCTCAGTCTCCCTTGCCGACCCACCCGTCGCGTCGTACATCTTTCCCCCTGGCGGTCAGCGGGGGACCACAGTCGCAGTGAAAGTCGGCGGGCTGAACCTGCACGAATCGTGTGAGTTCGAAATGCTCGGCCCCGGCATTGAAGCACCGGCGACGATTCAGCGGACAAAGACGGTGTGGTTTGAAGGGCCGATCATTCCGCAGCCTCCTTCGCAGGCGTCCGAGGACTACCCCAAAGACATGGCGGGGATCGTGAAGCTGGCCGGCGACGGACCACTCGGCACGCGGCACTGGCGGCTGTCCACATCGCAGGGAGCCACCGGAGCGCGGCCGTTTGTCGTGGGCGATCTGCCCGAGGTGATCGAAGACGAGATCGACGGCGAACCAGTTCCGGTCGAGGTCAAACTCCCGGTCACGATCAACGGTCGAATTTTTCCGCGAGAGGATGTCGATGTCTGGACATTCACACTCCGAGCCGGCGAATCGGTGAACTGTTCGGCCATCGCCCAGCGACTTGGATCGCCGCTGGAGCCGCGTCTGGAATTGATCGGCCCGGACGGACGACGTGTTGCCGAAAGCGATTCGTCGGACTCGCCGCTCGTCGATGTGCAACTGCGGTTTGTCGCACCGCAAGGCGCCGCGTACCGGCTGCGGATTCACGACAGCAGCTTTGGTGGTCTGCAAAACTATGTCTACCGTCTGACGGTGACGACCGGCTCGGTTGTGGACCGCGCGTTCCCGCTCGGCGGCCGACGTGGCTCGACGACGAAGTTTGAACTGTCCGGCCAGCGTCTTCCCGAGACACCGGTCGAAATCGCACTGCCGGCTGCGACCGAGACCGGCAGCGGCTCGTTTCTGACTTCGGTGCGCGTGGCCGATCAATCATCGAACCAATTCCCGCTGGAACTGGACGATCTGCCCGAAGTTGTCGAGCAGGAGCCAAACGAATTGGCTGACGCGGCGAAGGCGACAGAAGTACCCGCAGTGTTCAACGGCCGGATCGGTCAGCCGGGCGATGTCGATGTGTGGCCGATCCGCGCGACGAAGGGGATGACGCTGGAGATCGATCTGCGGGCGGCTCGGCTCGGTTCGCCGCTCGATTCCGTGATCATCGTCACCGACGCGGCGGGCAAGGAAGTCGCGAAGAATGATGACCTCGGCGGAGGGCAGACCGATTCGCAACTGCGATTTTCCGTGCCGGCCGATGGTGTGTACTTCGTGAACGTCGCCGAACAGTTTTCGCAACGTGGCGGACCGGCCTTCGCTTATCGATTGCGGATCGCGCCGCCCGGTTCGCCAGCGTTTCGGCTGCGGATGGCTGCGGATGCGTTGATTGTTCTCCGAGCCGGTGAAGCAAAAATGAAAGTGCGCGTCGAACGGTTGGGTGGGTTCGCAGGTGAAATTCAACTCGCGTTCGACAACCTGCCACCGGGAGTTGTCGTGAGCAATCCCAAGATCGCCGAGAAGGCGAACGAAGTCGACTTGTCGGTGAAGTCCGAACCAGCCGCTGCGATCGGTGCCACGCGGATCGTCATTCGCGGCACGGCGAAATTGGCGGAGCAGGAACTCACGGCAACGGCAAGTTTTGAACCACGCCCCGGCGACTCGACCGGAGGCGTCGTGGATTCCGTGTTGCTCGCAATAGCACTGCCGACGCCGTTCAAAGCCATGTCCGATTTCGAGACGCGATACGCGGCGCGCGGGAGCGTGCTGGTCAAGCACTACCGCGTGGAGCGGAACGGTTACGAGGGACCGCTCGAAGTGCAAATGGGCGACCGGCAGGGGCGACATTTGCAGGGCGTCGTTGGCCCAACGATCACCGTCCCGGCGGGCGTGTCCGAGTTTGATTACCCGGTCTTCCTACCACCGTGGATGGAGATCGGACGCACGAGCCGCAGTCAACTTTCAGTGGCCGGCACGATCATCGAACCGGACGGACGGAAACACGTCGTCAACTTTTCGTCGAACGACCAGAACATGCAGATCATCGCGCTCGTCGATCCGGGGTCGCTCGGGATCGAAGCCGACAAACGATCGCTGGCGGTGTCTGAGGGGCGAGAGTTGCTGCTGCAAGTGCGGGTGTCTCGTGGACAAGGAACGGCCAACCTACCCGTGAAGGTGGAACTGATCGTCCCCGCACATGTTCGCGGAGTGTCGGCCGAATCCATCTCGATCCCGGCCGATCAAGCCATTGGGACAATCACATTCCGGTGCGTGAAGGGCGAATCGCTGGGACCGTTCAACGCTCCGGTTCTGCTTCGCGCCACAGCAATGAAGCCCGACAACAAACCGGTCGTCGCGGAAGCAAAGATCGAATTGGTGCCGTAAGCGGCGAGTTCGCTTCAAGTGGCCGCAACTGACAAACAGGTTGCCGATTCATTCCAACCCGATGCGTAAACGTAAGCACGGGCGAATACGCCCCCCCTCGCTTGCGATTCGGGTTAGCCAGTTCTCGCCGACAGCGGAAAACGGCACTTGGCGAGAGCAGACGACGACGCTGTGGTCCCGCCTCGCTACTTCTTTTTCCCGTCGCCCGCGAACACTTTTTCGTTGGCGGGTTTGACCGCTTCACCGGGGCGAGCCACCGCAATGGGAACCACCAGTTTCAGCGTGGTGGGACGCAGGCATTGGTCGTCGTTACAGGCCTGGTACTTCGCCTCAAAGGTTAACTCTTCCTGCTTTCCGACCGCGTCGGCGGAAACTTCGAGGTCGGCGATGAAGCGCACCTGATTTTCGTAGGCGGTCATCGGTTCGTCGATTCCTTCGAGTTTGATCTTCTTTCCTGCCGGGTAC